>JBDTVJ010000277.1:0-3481 GCA_040007275.1 Terracoccus sp. | reverse complement strand
CAGGTGGTGCTGGCCCAGTCGCTGCACGTCGACCTGCTGCGGGCCGACGCCATCGCGACCAACGCCTTCCTCGTCGGCGGTCTCGAGCCACCGGCCTCGAGGCAGGCCTACCAGGGGGCCATGGCGAGCGTGGCGAGGGGGATCGCCCAGGGGGCGGCCGCCCAGCCCGCCGACGCCGAGGCGCTCGGCCTGCTCTCCACCCAGGTGCAGCAGTACGCCGCCCTTGTCGAGCAGGCTCGCACCAACAACCGCAGCGGCCTGCCCCTCGGCGCCCAGTACCTCAAGCAGGCGAGCGCCGGGCTGCGCTCCGACGCCATCCCCACCGTCACCGCCGTCGTCTCGGCCAACGAGGAGCGGGCGCAGGCCGAGTTCGACCGCTCGAACTCCAGCCTCCAGCTCGCCTTCGGGGTGGTGGCCCTCATCGCCTTGATCGCTGTGGCTGTCTGGCTCGCCCGCCGCACCCACCGCTACCTCAACGTCTCACTGACAGCCGGCATCGTGCTGCTGCTCGTCGGCCTCGTCGTGGCCTCGGTGACGATCGGGTCGATCAGCCAGGCGACGAAGCAGGTGGCCACGGGCACCTATGAGCGAGCCGTCGCGCTCGCCGACGTGCGCACCTACGCCAACGACGCCCGCGCGAACGAGAGCCTCACCCTCATCGCGCGCGGCTCGGGCAAGGACAACCAGGACGCGTGGACGAACGCGAACGACCAGGTCGTGAAGATCCTCGGCGACAACCGCCTGAACTACCTCGAGGTGCAGTGGACCGCCTACGCCCAGTCGCACGCCGCGATCCGCACGCTCGACGACGGCGGTAACTGGGACAAGGCGGTGGCCGAGGCCACCAAGAGCGGTTCGGGGAGCGCGAGCGCCCAGTTCACCGCGTTCGACACATCAGTGACGCAGGCCCGAGACGAGGCAGCCGGGAGCGCCGTACGCCAGCTCCAGTCCCTCGGTGGGTCAGCGCCGTGGTTCGCGTTCGCCATCGGTCTGGCCACCCTGGTCGCCTGCTGGCTCGTGATCCGTGGGATCGGCAAACGGATCGAGGAGTACCGATGAGCCATCCAGCCACCCCTGCACCTGCATCTGCACCCAGGAAGACACCCGGCACGACACGCCGGGCTGCGGCCGGTCGCCGCCTCCGCACGGGGCTGACCGCCGTCGCCGCCGTCGCCTGCCTCAGCGTGCTAGCCGCCTGTTCGGGCGTCACGTACGCCGAGACCCAGGTTCCGGCGCCGCCGACGACCACGGCAGCGAGCAAGCCCCCGGCGACGCCTGTCAGCTGCGACAACGCGACCCAGTCGTATGACCCGCTACCCGGCATCCCGGCATCCGCCTCGATCACCGATGCCGCGATGAAGCGGATCATCACCAAGGGCTACGTCACCGTCGGGGTCTCGGCCGACACCTACCTCTTCGGGGCCCGCAACCCGCTCAACGGCAGGATCGAGGGTTTCGACATCGACATCGCCAAGGCGGTGGCCACGAGCATCTTCGGCGACCCGAACAAGGTGCAGCTGCGCGTCATCACCGCCGCTGACCGCATCCCCCTGCTCGAGAACCGGTCGGTCGACATGGTGGTGCGCAACATGTCGATGACGTGCGATCGGTGGAAGAACATCGCGTTCTCGGCCGAGTACTACCGGTCGGGCCAGACCGTGCTGGTGGCCAAGCCGGCGGGCGCCACCAAGGTCGACACCACGTTGCAGCAGCTCAAGGGCAAGAAGGTCTGCGCGCCGACGGGTACCTCCTCGCTCGACAAGCTGCGTTCGGTGAACGGGCCCGTCCCGGTGACCGCGCCGAACCACACCGGCTGCCTGGTGCTCTTCCAGCAGGGCGATGCCGACGCCATCACCGGCGACGACACCGTTCTCGCCGGGCTCGCCGCGCAGGACCCATACACGATCGTCTCGTCGGCTCCGCTCATCACCGCGGAGCCCTACGGGGTCGGCCTGAACAAGGACGACCGCTACTTCGCCAGCTACGTCAACACGGTGCTGGCGCAGGTGAAGTCCGACGGCGAGTGGAAGACGATCTACAACCGTTGGCTCGCCCTGCCGCTCGGCCCGGCCCCCACCCCGCCGAAGCCGGTCTACGGGCGCAGATGAGTCTGCCAGCCACCGGCCCCACCCAGACCGCCGGCCCAGCGGGCACGGGTGCCATCGCGCCCCCTGCCCCCGGCGCCCTCGGGGTGCCCGTACATGCGGGCGAGGCCCAGACCTACCTTTCCGCCCTACGCGAGTGGGTGGCTCAGCGTCGCGCCGACCTCGGCGAGGTGGATGCCGCTGTGCTGAAGCTGACGGCGGCCGAACAGGTGTCGATCACCACCGACCTCACGGTGGCCCTCACCTTCTGGAAGGCCGTCAACGACCGCCTCACCCTGCTTCACACCACCTTCGACGGTGGCCGCGTGGGCCCGCGGGAGGCCGAACGTCTCTCGACGCTGATCCACGGCCGGCTCGACTCGAACACCACGAGTGACCTGTCGCTGCCCTCCAGCGGTTCGCTGGCCGTGAGCCTTCCCGAGGCCTGCCGGCTGCTCGACTCGCTGACCCGCACGCTGCAGGCCCGGGCCTCGCTCGCGCCCGGAGCCGCCGAGGCCACCCAGCGGATCACCCTCGCCAGGGCCGGCGTCGAACGGGTTCGCGACCAGCTGCCGCTCGTGCCGGCCGGGTCTGAGCGCGATGAGGCCGCCACCCACCTGGGCCGCCTCGACCGCCGGGTCACCGACCTCGTCGAGCGGGCCCGGCGCGGGGCCGACATCGGCGGCATCATCGGCCCGCTCGAGATCGAGCTGTCAACCCTAGAACGTGACCTCATCGTGGCGTCGGCCGAACGCGCCAACGCCGCCAAGGACCGGGCCCAGACGGCCCAGTGGGTCGAAGAGCTCGACGCCCGCGGCGCCGCCATCCGCGCCCTCGAGAGGGCGTGCCTCGCAGCGATCAGCCCCGCGCCGCACCTGGCCATCCCGAACGTGCGGGCGCTCGGTCCTGTGCCCCAGGAACGGGCCGAACTCACGGCCTACCGGCAGAAGCTGGACCGTGTATCGCGCGCCCTCGACCTGGCTCACGAGACGTATGCCGCCGGGCTCGCCGAGCGCGACGAGATCGTCGGCCTGGCCGGTGCGGTCGCGGCCATGGCCGCAGCGTCCAACCTGCCCGACGAGAGCCGGGCCGACCTGAGCGAGCTGCGCTCACGCCTTGAGGGCGCCCTCGCCTCCACCCCGATGCCGCTGGCGCGCTCCCGCGCCCTGGCGGCCGCCTACCAGTCCTACGTCGACGCGATGTCGCGCCGTGAAACGAGTGGGGCCTCACCCCGAAGGGGGCGCTGATGAACACCTGCACCCAGCCCGGTTGTACCGGCACGGTCATCGACGGCTACTGCGACGTCTGCGGAATGGCCGCCGGCTCGGCGCCCGTTCCCGGGCCGTCCTCAGTCGCGTCGCCGCCCGCGCCCTCGTCACCTTCAGGGCCATCGTCAC
>JBDTVJ010000276.1:0-3507 GCA_040007275.1 Terracoccus sp. | reverse complement strand
CCTCGGCGCGAGCCTGCCGGAGCAGATCACGGTGCACCTGGACGCCGGCTACGACTCAGCCAAGACCCGTGACCTGCTGACCGAGCTCGGCTGCCAAGGGGTCATCTCCCAGAAGGGCTTCCCCCTACAGACCGGCGCCCGTTGGGTGGTCGAACGAACCAACTCATGGCACAACCGGGGGTTCACGAAGCTGGCCATCCGCACCGAACGACGCGCACGGTGCGCCCCGAATGCGGCGCACCGAGGTGCTGCTGCTGCTTTGTGAAGAGCCCTCAACGTCCTCCTCGACCAGCTCGTTGATGACCAAAAAGCCCGATCGCCATCCGGCCAGATCATCGATCTTGGTGTGCCGGGTCCGATCTCGACCAGACGGTCGTCGAGCACTCGATCGAGCGCTGCAACGTCACCTGCCAGCTGATCGCATGCAGCGCCCGCTCTGCGAGGAGCAAAGCGGCTTGGGATCGGGGCGTGGTCACGCGAGACATTCTCGTCCATTCAGCCGACTCTTCCTGACGCACGCACCGCTCGCGGCGGTTGGACCCACCGGCCTGACTTGCCTTTGGGCATCTGCCGGGAAAGTCCGCGCCCCCGCCGGAGCGTCCTAAGCGACGCGCCTCGAGCGTCAGCGACGAATACGTCGGCCCTTCCCGGTGAGGGTGGTGGCCGCCAGCGGGCGGCGATGCGGGCCAGCGCGACACGGGCCTGAGATCTGGGCCATGCCCACCCCTAATGTCACTTGACTCGCCGCGGGAAAGCTAGCAAGTACCGGACACCACTGCCGCGGTCGACCGCAACCGGACGGAACCGTCTCTGAAACTCTGCTGCGCCAGTTTCAGGACTTCGACGTGGACCAGTTCACGGGCGGCTTCGTCGACTTTGTTGAGCTGCGCGACGACCGGTGCGGCGATGTCGGTCATGAGCTCCCAGTACTCTTGCGGTGTCGCTACAACCAAGTCGCACGAGACTTCGTCCTCGACGATGTCGCGAAGGCCGGCCTGGGTAAAGACCTCCCTCATGAACCCGGCGGAGGCGCATCTGAACAGGTGGGGTGAGCCCAGCGTCGGCGCGGGTACTACCACGTGGCGAGCTATTGCGCCCATGATGGTCGTCGCCCAGGGGTTCTTCGCCGGCTCGGCCCACACCGCGGCGCACACACGTGCGCCCGGCTTGCCCACCCGAACGAGTTCTTTCGCCGCGGCCTCAACGTCGGGAAAGAACATGAACCCGAATCGGCACAGTACGGCATCGAAACTGGCGTCAGGGAATGGCAAGGCTGCCGCGTCGCAGGCGCGGGTCTCTGCATTATGCGCACCCCGGCGAGATGCATTGTCGGCTGCCACTGCGAGCATCCGCTCGGAGAGGTCCGTTAGTACTACTCGTCCCCGTGGCACCAAGGCTGCAACCGTGAGCCCTGGCTCGCCGGTGCCGGCGGCAACGTCTAGCACCTGCGAGTCATCGCGCACGTTCGACTGGCGGATCAGCGCAACGCCGAAGGGACCAAGCCAGCCCAGGACCGTAGGATCCCACTTCCTCCAGCCCGTGGAAAAATGATCCCAGGTGTCGCGCTGCTGGTCGCGGATCAGGTCCCGGTCGGCCGAGCTTCGGGGTTCGTGACCTAACACCGTTACCTCTCGTAACCAGATTAGTTTCGGAGCGCAGGAGCGGTTCCTGAGGGGTACGTACCGCCATGCGCACCCACTGTCGACCCGCAGACCGCCCGAATTCAACCGCACGAGCGAGCGGCCCCCGCCGCACGCCACGCTTAGCGGCTTCAGTCAGATGCTGCCACGAGAGCGGAGCTAGCGGTCAGATCGCGCCCGCGCGGGGAGGCACGTGGTGTTGTGTCGACGAGGCCCTCTGGTCGGGCGCCGGCGCGCTGGCCTTTCACCCTCTGGACGAGGCCGCGACCAGCACATGGTCCGATGGAGTGGGCAGCGGGCTTCTCAGGGCGCCCGGATCGGCCGCGTAGGCGACGAGGTCGAGGACGAGTCGGGACGTGGGGTTGAGGACGAGTCGGGACGTGGGGTTGAGCTCAATGAACACCCCGCGTGCGGTATCCGTCTTGGCGACGAATTAGGGGCGTTCCGGTCCCGCAGTCCCCCTGCACCCGAATTGGTCGTGGTGAGGCGGTTATTCGCATGATGGGGGGTCGGCTTCGATCCGGAACTCGGGTGGGTCGACCTGCGGAACGATGTACGTTGCGTATACGGATGCCCCGGTACTGCTGGTGACCTGCAGGTTGTCGTCACCGCTTTCGGTGAATGCGGCGCCGTCGGGCATGGCGGGTCCGTAGGTCCTCGGGTTGCAGTGTGAGTCCCAGACCGTGACTGCTCCTGAGGCGACGGCGACCACGATGACGCCGGGGTGGTGGTGCCAGCCGGTCTTGGCGCCGGCCGAAAAAACGAGGTTCTGAACCCGGACGATCGTGGATCCTTTGGTGTGGACCCGGATGTGGTCAGAGTTCGCGTGGATGGCGTGGTCGAGGTTGGCCGTCGCGAGAGTCGTCACGGTCAGCCCGGACCCGGGTGAGGCGAGCGCCAGGGGCGCGGACGCCCCCAGCGCGAGGATGGTGATCGTCGAAGCGATGACGTGTCGTCGGCGTAGTTGCATGGTGCTCTCCTCAATGAGTGGATCTTTGGGCCCGTCAAATGGCGGGGCTGTGGTGTTGCCCGGGTCGGTGTGTCGGCGGTCAATCGAACTCCGGACGGTGTCTTGTCCCATTGATAGGCCTGTTGGTGTGGGGGAGTGGCGTAGTTGAGTGACGTGTGAGCTGCCGGCGTCACCTATTGCGGGCGCGGCTCATCAGGGGTCGGCCCTAAGGATGGCTGGGTCTATACCTGTCGCCAACATGTCGCCCGATACGAATACGAGTAAGGGCCCATCCGGATCTGCTGTCACAATGGCGTGGCATGGCTTCGCTCCGTCTCGAGAGGTTCACCATCCATAGCCTGCTAAACAGTTGCGGGGCTGGTCCGACTCATGCCGAGCTATGAACAGACTTGGCTGTTGAAGCCTTGCCGCGACTGCTGCGTGCTTGATGCTCAGACGTCAAAGGCGCCGAAGGCGATGTCGCCAGCCTGGTGACGATTCGACTCGAGGCGCAGCCGTAACCGGCCGGATCGTCAGGCCTCGCACTAGATTGGTCGGTCCTAGTTCAACCATCGGATACCCCGTTGGCTAGCGAACGCAGGCCCATCCGACCACTCCAGATAGGGAAGTCGAGGACAGCGCGTCCGGTCCTACGGTAACACGGTGCTTGCGGTCGTGGTTGGGAATTCGAGTATCGGTTTTGTCTTGACCGGCCGTGGCGCCGGTGCCACCGCTCTCGGAGCGGGAGACATCGTGGTCTCGCCCGCTGCCATGCTGGCAGGAACGTGAACCGGTCGTGCTGAGGACGCGGGAGCTGACCGGATCTGACCAACAACCGGCCGCCCACAGCCCTGGGACGGGCAGGGTCGGTGGCCCGGCTGGGGAGGCGGTGGGCGTGCAGGTATGCGGTTGGGTGGA
>JBDTVJ010000275.1:0-3516 GCA_040007275.1 Terracoccus sp. | reverse complement strand
AGCTCGCGCAGGTCGTCCTCGGTGATGTCGGGAGCCACCTCGATGCGGTCGCGCACCTTGCCCTTGACCTGGATCACGCACGTGACGCTCTCCTGCACGATCTTCGCGGGGTCGCTCACGGGGAAGGCGACGTACGCCACCCCACCGTCATGACCGAGCCGACGCCACATCTCCTCGGCGATGTGCGGCGCCACCGGCGCCACCATCAGCACGAGGGCCTCGACGGCCTCGCGCGGCGGCACCGCGAGCTTGGTGACGGCGTTGTTCAGCTCGATCAGCTTGGCGATCGCGGTGTTGAACCGCAATGCCTCGAAGTCGGCACGCACCCCGGCGATGGTCTGATGGAGCGCGGTCGTCAACGCCTGGTCGGGAGCATCGTCGCCAACCCGCACCTCCCCCGTCGCCTCGTCGACGACGTTGCGCCACAACCGTTGCAAGAAGCGTTGCGAGCCCACGACCGCCCGGATCTCCCAGGGCTTGCTCAGCTCGAGCGGCCCCATCGACATCTCGTAGACGCGGAAGGTGTCGGCGCCGAAGGTGTCGTACATCTCGTCAGGACTCACCGAGTTCTTCAGCGACTTGCCGATCTTGCCGTACTCCCGGTTGACGGGTCGGCCCTCCCAGGTGAACGTCGGCTCGACGCCCTGGCTGCCGCCGTGTTGTTCGACCTCGACGGCAGGAACGTACTGCCCTCGGGAGTCGGTGAAGGCCGCCGCCTGGATGTAGCCCTGCGAGAAGTACTTCCGGAACGGCTCCTCGCTCGAGACGTGGCCGAGGTCGAAGAGCACCTTGTGCCAGAACCGGGCGTAGAGCAGGTGCAGCACCGCGTGCTCGACACCGCCGACGTAGAGGTCGATGCCACCAGGGTCGACTGTGCCAGAACGAGCTCCAGCCACCGCTTCGTCGTGACGGGCCATCCAGTAGCGCTCGTTCTCGGCGTCGACGAAGCTCTTGTGGTTCGCCGGGTCGAGGTATCGCAGGTAGTACCAGCACGACCCCGCCCAGTTCGGCATGGTGTTGGTCTCGCGCCGGAAGTGACGCGTCCCCCGACCGTCACCGAGGTCGGCCTCGACGTTGACCCACTCCGGCACCCGCGACAACGGCGCCTCCGGCGAGCTCTGCGCGTCATCCGGCTCGTAGGTCTTGGGTGAGTAGTCGGGCACGTCAGGCAGGGTCAGCGGGAGCTGGTCGTCGGGCACCGGATGGGCCACACCGTCGTCGTCGTACATGATCGGGAACGGCTCGCCCCAGTAGCGCTGGCGGCTGAAGAGCCAGTCGCGCAGACGGTAGTTGACGGTGGCATGACCGATAGAACCGTCACCATCACCGACGAAGGCGATGATCCGCTCCTTCGCGTCGTCGACCCACAGCCCGTCGAGCGAGACGAGGTCGTTGGCGGAGTTCACCGCGAACCCGTCGCCCGTGTAGGCCGCCTCGAGGGGGGCGTCTGCTTCGGCGGTCGTCGCCGCGACGACCCGCACGATGGGGATGGTGAACTTCGTCGCGTACTCGAAGTCGCGCACGTCGTGACCCGGAACCGCCATGATCGCGCCGGTGCCGTAGCCCATCAGCACGTAGTCCGCGACGAACACGGGCACTGCTCCCCCGGTCAGCGGGTTCGTCGCGAACGCCCCGGTGAACACCCCCGTCTTGTCCTTGCCCTCGGTCTGGCGTTCCACGTCGCTCCGCCGCGACGCCGCGAGCCGGTAAGCCGCCACGGCCCTTCTTGGAACAGCCACAGCAGAGTCGTCGCTGCCCTTCCACGCCTCGTGGGTGCCCTCCGGCCAGTCGCCCGCCGGCACCAGCGCGTCGACCAGTGGGTGCTCGGGCGCGATGACCATGAAGGTGGCCCCGAAGACCGTGTCGGGCCGGGTGGTGAACACCTCGATGCCCGCAGCGTCGCCGGATGCCGTTGTCACCGGGAAGCTCAACCGGGCGCCCTGAGAGCGCCCGATCCAGTTGCGCTGGATCAGCTTGACATTCTCGGGCCAGTCGACGCGGTCGAGGTCGTCGGCCAGGCGGTCGGCGTAGGCGGTGATCCGCATCATCCACTGGCTCAGGCTGCGCTTGAAGACCGGAAAGTTGCCGCGCTCGGAACGCCCGTCGTTGGTGACCTCCTCGTTCGAGAGCACGGTGCCCAGGCCCGGGCACCAGTTGACCGGGGCCTCGGAGTTGTAGACCAGGCGAAAGCCGTCGAGAACACCAGCGCGCTCCACGTCGGCCAGCTGGCTCCACCTGCGCCCGTCGTCGGTCAGCACGGCCCGCGAACCCGACTCGAACTGCTCGACCAGCTCGCTGATGGGGCGGGCCCGGCCGCGGCCGCCGTCGGCGCGAACGGCATCCCCGTCGTACCAGGCGTCCCAGATCTGCAGAAAGATCCACTGCGTCCAGCGGTAGTAGTCGTCGTCGATCGTCGCGAACGTGCGCCGGTTGTCGAAGCCGAGGCCCAGGCGGCGCAGCTGCCGGCGCATGTTCGTCATGTTCTCCTCGGTGGTCTTCCGAGGGTGCTGCCCCGTCTGCACGGCGTACTGCTCGGCCGGCAACCCGAAGGCGTCGTAGCCGAGAGCGTGCAGCACGTTGCGCCCCAGCATCCGGTGGAACCGGCTGTAGACGTCGGTGGCGATGTAGCCGAGGGGGTGACCGACGTGCAGTCCCACGCCCGAGGGGTAGGGAAACATGTCGAGCACGACCAGCTTGCGGCCGAAGGCGGCGACCTTGTCCGGCTCAGCCCACGGACCGGCCGGGTTCGGCGCGTTGAAGGTACCCTCCTGCTCCCATCGGTCCTGCCAGGCGATCTCGATGTCGCGGGCCATCACGGGCGTGTAGCGGAACGGGGTCTCCTGGCCGGCGTTCGAAGCCGCCTGCAGGCCGGGTTGCGGTTCGGGGCCGGCGTTCAGGCTGGAGCTGGGGGTGCTGGTCATGTCTACTCTCTCGTCACGTAGCGATGGCGCGGTCCCTGCTGCCGGGGAGCTCAGGCGGCAGACGAAAACCCCTCACGCAGGGAGGGGTGGCCGCGTTGATGCGCAGAGATCGCGATCTCCGGCTTTGGTCAACGCGGCTGGAGAAGGAGCAGCCGACCAGCCATGCGCCTAGGTTAGCGCAGCCGCTCCAGCGGCCTGGCGGGGCCGCTCAGCGCAACAGCCCGACGACGAGCAGCACCTGAGCGAGGTGGTAGGTGACGATCGTCTGGATCGGCGCGAACCGTCGTTCGAGGACGAACCGGTCGTGCCCGAGGATCGTGTCGGACCCGAGGAAGAGCGCGGCACCGGCGATGACCAGCCAGTCGCCCTTCCACCCGGCCACGAGCACGAGCGCGAAGAGCGAGAGCTGGTAGAGCAGCACCGGCAGCCGCTGGCGACCGGCTCCCAGCACGATGGCTCGACCGAACCGCGCGTGCAGGATGAGCAGCGCGGGCGCGAGCGGGATGACCCACCAGGGGAACCCGTCACTACCCGGCATCTCGAGGATCGCCCAGACGTACGCGACATGGGTGGCCAGGAACGCCACCAGCCCGGC
>JBDTVJ010000274.1:0-3554 GCA_040007275.1 Terracoccus sp. | reverse complement strand
GAGCCCGAGCAGCGTGCTCGTCGTGACCGGCCCCGCGACGCGTGCCGCGATGCGGCCTTGAACATCGAGTACGAGGGTGGTCGGCGTGGCTGCCGCCTTGCCCTGCAACGACAGGATCGGCACGCCGCCGTCGTAGGCCAGGGACGGGTAGGTGACCCCGTTAGCCTTCTTGAACGCCAACCCGGTAGCGGGCTGCTCGAGCTTGTCGAGCCCGATGAACGCGACCTTCTTCTTCAGGCTCTGCACCTTCTCCCAGGCTTTTTGCAGAGCCGGGGTCTCTTCGATGCACGGCGGGCACCACGAGCCCCACACGTTGACGACGAGCACCGAGCCGGCCGCGTCTTTCATCGACCACGGCTGGCCCTCGAGGGTCGTGCCCTCCAGTGTGACGGCCGCGCCGCGCTGGTCGGTGGGGAGCAGCTCGATGGTGCCGTCTCCTGCGACATAGCCCTTGCGGTCGCCGTTCTGGGCCTGCCCGGCGACGGAGTTGGGGTCAGACGAGCAGGCGCTCGTGGTCGCGACGACGGCTGTCGCCAGAGCAGCGCCCGCCCACCGCAGCACGGTGCGCCGGTCGGCGTTCGCCATCAGGCGCCCACCCCCTTGCTCGCCCGGGCGAGCAGCGCGGCTGCCGGCTCGGAGTATGCGATCGAGCCGAGCTCGTCGCCGCGGTAGGTCAGAGACGTCAGCGACGCCAGCGTGCACTCACGAGCGCGCGGGTCGTGCCAGAGCCGACGGTGCTCGAGCTTGTTCCGGACGGTCCAGACGGGCAGCTGGTGGCTCACGATGACCGCCTCGTGACCGGATGCCGCTCGCCGGGCATCGTCAATCGCGCTCAGCATCCGCACCGCGATCTGCTCGTACGGCTCCCCCCACGACGGCTTGCGCGGGTTGACCAGCTTGGCCCAGTTGCGCGGCGCGAACAGGTCCTTCTTGGCGACCGTTCGACCCTCGAAGAAGTTCTCCGCCTCAATGACGCGCTCGTCGGTGCTGACCGGCAGCTCGTGGGCCGCAGCGATGGGGGCGGCCGTCTCCTGGGCCCGCTCGAGCGGCGAGGCCACGACATGGGTGATGTCGTTGAACTCCAGGTGGTCGGCCACTATCTGCGCCATCTCACGGCCCAGGTCAGAGAGGTGATAACCGTCGAGCCGTCCGTAGAGCACGCCGTGGGGGTTGTGCACCTCGCCGTGTCGCATGAGGTGCACGACGGTCGTCGTCGGCTCCTCGGGGGTGGCACTCTCGGTCATGACCTCATTGTCTCAAACGCTAGGGCCCCCCGCCCAATCCGCCCCGGAGACGGGCCGACATGACGCCGATCTGCGCCCACTCCTCGGTGATGACCGTCACGCCGACATCAAGGCGACCTGCTTCGCCTACGCGAACCGCACCGTGCTCGGCCTGGGCATCACCACTACCGGTGACGACCTCGGCACTGCCCCACCGGAGTCTGACGCCGTCACCGAATGACGTCCCGGCTGACGAGTCCTACGCCAATATCACTGTGGAAACAGAAGATTCGATACAGCCATCCCTTGACGCCCGTGTCGAACACCTGTTCCAATAGGAGTGTTACCAAGATCACGCAACTGCAAGCGACGGGAGGAGCGGCCGATGAGCGCACGGTCCGCGTGGCAGGCGGCTCGTGGCCCCGCCGGCTCACTCGCGATCGCGGTAGCGCCCGACCATGCGCCCGACCATGCGCCCGACCATGCGGCTGGCGACGTGGCTGGGCACGCTGATGCGGTGGTCGATCTGCATCGGCTGATCGGCTTGTACCGGGCCCGTGACGCCAGCCGAGTGTCCCTGAACCAGAGGCACCTTCCCCCTTTTGAGCGGGCCCTGCGACGACAGGTGGCCCAGCACGTGCTGACCCACCAGCTCCCGATCCTGGTGGCCGAGCTGATCGAGGCCGCCGCCGATGACCTGACTCCAGCGCGGGGCGTCGATGGAGCGCCAACCCTCTCCGACCTCGAAGCCGACGCGAGTGACCAGCTACGCCGGTTCGAGGCCGTCGAGCACTGCAAGGCCGCGCTCGATGGCCTCGGGGTCGAGTCGCTGGGGCGTCTGCACGCCGACATCGAGGCCGCCGAGAGCGCGCGGTTCGCCGCCCTGGGCCAGAACACGCCCCCGGGCTGGGTCGACCCCGAGCGCCTCACCGTCATGGAGGCCGCCACCGCGACCGGCCTCGGAGAACGTGAGCTCTTCGCTCGGGTCCGGCTCGGCTGCGCGCGTGGCGCCGCGGCCAGCGACCTACGGGATCGACTACGGGCCGGGTCGGTCAGCCTTCACCGGGCCTGCACCATCCATACCGAGACCCACGGCCTGCCCGACGAGGCAGCCCTGGGGGTGGCAGCGGCAGTGCTGCGCCCGAAAGATGACGCGCCGCCATCAGCAGCACTGTTTCGCCAGCGCCTGAACCGATGCCTGATCGCGGCCGACCATGAGGCGGCGCAGCGGCGCCGGGCAGCACGCAGACGCCGCCGCGGAGTCCACGCCCGGATCGATGAAGAGGGTCTCGGCACGATGACCATCACCAACGACGCCGAGAAGGTGATCGCCGCGATGGAACGCGTGAACGCGGCCGCGCGAGCCGCGCGACAGGGCGGCGACGAACGCGATCTCGAGACCCTGCGCGCCGAGGTCGCCACCGACCTGCTGGCGTACGGCCGGACGCAACAGCCGGTCACGGCCCCCACCGGCCAGAACACCTCTCCCGACCCCGACCCTCATGCTCAGGCGCACACTGACCGCCCAGACCACAACCCGCCCAGCGACCACTGCAGAACCGGCTCCAGCGCCCCAGGCCCTGGCGGTCGCGCGCCGGAAGGGGCCGCCCGCGTCGGCCGTGCGCCCGCCGCCACGGTCTGGATCGTCGTGCCCTTCACGACCGCGGTCGGACTCACCGACACCCCGTGCGAGATCCCCGGCTACGGCTGGTTGCCAGCCGATCAGGCCCGCCGAATCATGCTGGCGGCCGGCTCCACCTGGCAACGCCTCGCCGTCGAGGTCGACACCGGCGCCGCCCTCCAGCTCGAGACCACCGCCTACCGGCCCACCCCTGCGATGCGCGCCCACGTCATGGCCGTCGACGGAACCTGCCGCGGCCCGGGCTGCACCGCGCCGGCCAACCGTTGCGACCTCGACCACGACACCCCCTGGCCCACGGGCCCGACCCACGTCAGCAACCTCACAGCCAAGGAACGCCGCCACCACAACGCCCGCACCCATCAGCACTGGTCCGCGACCCGTGACCCCGACGTCGCCGTCCATTGGCGCACCACCGCTGCACGCCGCTACACCACCCACCCCAAAGACTGGCTCGACAGTGTCCGCGACCCAGGACGGCCACCAGAGACAACAGCCCCACACCCACCAGCTGACCCGGCCCCGATCCAACCCGCCAACGAGCCGCCACCCTTCTGACCCGTTGGAACGCGAGATTTGAGACGCATTCCGGCGGTGATTATGAGACGGGCCCCTGGCGGTCGCCCACCCCGTGCTGAGTGTCGGGGTCGTCCCGAGGGGGGCGAGAGCCGGTCTGAGTTTTACGGATCTGC
>JBDTVJ010000273.1:0-3556 GCA_040007275.1 Terracoccus sp. | reverse complement strand
CCCGCGTGGCACTGACGCTGCGTCTGGTCGGCGGACTGAGCGTGCCCGAGATCGCCCGCGCCTTTCTGGTGCAGGAGACCACCCTGGCGCAGCGGATCACCCGCGCGAAGGCCAAGATCAAGGCGGCTGGCATCCCCTATCGGGTACCGGCTGCGGCGGATCTTCCGGCGCGCGTCTCCGGCGTGCTCGCCGTGCTCTTCCTTGTCTTCAACGAGGGCTACCTGGCGACTGGCCCCGACACCGGTCCCGTCCGTCACGACTGACCGCCGAGGCGATCCGGCTCACCCGCCTGATCCGGGCCCTCCTGCCGGATGACGGGGAGGTGGCCGGGTTGTTGGCCCTGATGCTGCTCACCGAGGCCCGCCGTGCTGCCCGGGTCTCGGTGAGCGGCGAGCTGGTCACCCTTGACGAGCAGGACCGCGGAGCCTGGGACCCGGCGCTGGTCGCCGAGGGCCAGCGGCTGGTACGCGAGCGACTGGCCGCCGGGGTGGCGCCGGGTCGCTACCAGGTTCTGGCTGCGATCAACGCCGTGCACACGTGTGCCCGCGACGTACGCGACACCGACTGGTCGCAGGTCGTCGCCCTCTACGACCAGCTCGTGCGGCTCGACCCTTCACCGATCATCGCGCTGAACCGGGCGGTCGCAGTCGCGGAACAGGACGGTCCCGAGGTGGCCCTGGCGGCCGTCGACCGCGTGACCGACAGGCTGGCCGGCTATCACGCCTACCACGCCACCCGCGCCGACCTGATGCGACGGCTGGGCCGCAGTGATCCGGCGCGCGCGGAGTACGACTGCGCCATCGAGCTGGCGGACAACACCGCCGAGACCGCCAACCTCACTCGGCGTCGCGACCAGCTGGGGTAGCGGCGCCCAGCCGGCTGATCGACCCCTGGACGACGGAGCCTCACCCCCAGCCTGGTGGGGAAAGAGGCCCACGCCTCGCCAGTCGTTGGCCAGGTCGAGCCAACACCTCGCCGATCGAGGAGTCGAGGCTGAGCGGCATCCGCAGGTCTTCGCCGGCCACCGACACCGAGCCGGTCAGGCGCGCGTCGGGTCGCACGACCGAGGACCCGACCCCGGCCCGTGTAGACCTACCTCAACCACCTCTCGGCCGTCACGGTCACCGGTGTTCGTCACCGTCAGACTCACCCGGATGCCGTCGGCGTCGGCCGCGAGGGTCAGGTCGCGGTGGTCGAAGGTGGTGTACGACAACCCGTGGCCAAAGGGGAACTGAACCGGCAGGTCCCGGGCGTCGTACCACCGGTACCCGACGAAGAGTCCTTCGCCGTATCGCACGTGGCCGTGCTCGCCCGGGAAGTCGAGGTGGGCGGGGGTGTCCTGCAGACGCAATGGGATCGTCTCCGCGAGACGGCCCGACGGGTTGACCTCGCCGTAGAGGACGTCAGCGACGGCAGTGCCGCCCGCCTGACCGAGCAACCATCCTTCGAGCACCGCCGGCGCCGGCTCGACGACATCGTCGAGCCGCACGACGCCCCCGTTCGAGAGCACGACGACGGTGCGCGGGTTGGCCGCCACGACCGCGCGCGGCAGCTCGACCTGCTGGGCCGGCAGCTCGAGCTCGTCGCGGTCGAAACCCTCGGACTCGAGCTCGGTCGGCAGGCCGAGGAACACGACGGCAACGTCCGTGGAGCCGGCCAGCTGGGCCGCCTCACGGGTCAGCTCGTAGTGGTCACCTTCATCGAAAGCTGCTGGGCTGGAGGGCTGTTCACACCGCAGAACGAGCTCCAGCCCGGCCGTGACCCCCGCGACGCGCTCGCTGACGCCACCCCAGTCGCTGACGACGAGCCCATCGAAGCCCTACTCCTCGCGCAGAACCTGCGTGAGCAGCCACGGATGCTGCGACGTGAACACCCCGTTCAACCGGTTGTAGGAGCACATCACGGTCCACGGCTGGGCCTCGGTGACCACCCGCTGCAACCCGCGCAGGTAGATCTCCCGCAACGGCCGAGGTCGATGTCGGCCGAGACCCGCATGCGGTCGGCCGCCTGGTTGTTGGAGGCAAAGTGCTTCAGCGAGGAACCCACCCCGTGGCTCTGCAGGCCACGCACCAGCGCGGCGCCGAGAACACCCGAGACGACGGGGTCTTCGGAGAGGTACTCCAAGCTGCGGCCACACAGTGGCGCTCGAGCCCAGAGCGACGGCCGGTGGGAAGCACGTGGCGGGAACGCCGTCGGTCAGGCCGAGGTGGTCGCCACCCGCGCGCCGCTTACGCACCCCCGTGCTGGGCCGTCGGTGAGCAGGATGGCCGGGATGCCGGCATCCTCGATGGCCTTCGTCGTCCAGAACGTCGCCCCGCTCGTGAGGGCGGCCTTCTGCTCCGGCGTGAGCGCCGCGACGAAGTCGGCGGCGGATCGCGCCATGGAGGTCGGTTCCGGCCGGGGCATCGGGCAACTCCTGTTGCAGGTAGGCCCTGCCGCACCCAGAGCGTCGTCGCAGGGTGCCGCGAGCACCACCGAGCGTAGAACCCCCACCGCAAGGAGACGGCCGGGCGCCGGAGCAATCCGGCACGCGAGCGGCGTCGAACCACTGGCAACCCAGTGGGGGCCACGCAACCGAGCCCGACACTCCACGCCGACGATGAGGAGGGTAGCCCGGTGAACCAGCACAGCACCCCCCGCACCGTGACGACCGGTTCCTGGCTCGCCCCGGTCACGACCCTGGCCGTCGTGGTCGGGATCGTGGCCCTGTTCTCTACGGTGGTGGTGGCGCCGAGCCCGAGTCGCGCGCAGGACGCCCTTGCCCGCATCCCGGTGTCGACCGCCACCCCTTACCCGTATGCCACCACGGCGACACCCTGGAAATCACGTGCCCCTGCTGCCGCGACGCGCGGCCCGAGCCCGGCGCAGAGCTCGCCGCGCTGATCATCCCCGTCCGGGTGTGATCTATCCCTCAGGTTCGACATGGATGAAGGCACCATACGCCCGCATTCCGGGTGGCTGTTGACCAGATGCTGGCCTTTCCGTTACCGGGATGTGACATTGCCGAGCTTGCTGGTCTAGTGTCGCGGGCAGCCCCACTGTCGAAGGTGGGGCTGCTCGAGGCGGACCGCCGAGTCCTGCCACTGCCTCGGGGCCCATCAGCACACAGGCAGGAGCGGGGGAACCACTTCCTCCGGATGTCCGCGGACATCCTCGGGGTGAAGCCCTTCGCCTGGTCAACACGACCGGGTCAGGGCCGGGCACGAACCTCTGCCCGAACCCGACAGCTAACTTCGTAGGCGTTGAGAGGTAGCTCATGACCAACCCCAACGTCCGCGGACGCCATCGTGCCCCGGGTCGACACCACCCCCTGACCGAGCTCAAGGCGATCGCTCGCGAGTCCGCGCAGCCCGCCATGAAGGGCGCTGCCGTCGTGGCCGCCGCCGGTGGCCTCGTCGCCACCTTCGCCACCCCCGCGGGCGCTGGCACGCTCACGGCTGCTGACACCAACGTCGCCGCGGCCGCCGTTGCCGCCCCGTCCGTCGTCGGGCCCGCCGCCGCGACGCCGGACACCGCGACCGACCTCGCCTCGTTCGGGTTCGCCGCACCCGCGACC
>JBDTVJ010000272.1:0-3559 GCA_040007275.1 Terracoccus sp. | reverse complement strand
GCTCCGGCGACGATGGCCCGGTGTCCGTAGTCCCAGTCCTCCCCGCCGTACGCCGTGAAACCCTCGTCGAACCCGCCCAGGTGCTGGTGGAGGTCGCGGCCCACGCTGAGCACTGCGCTGATGACGAGCTGGTAGGCACGCTCGTCGGGACGGCCCAGGTTGTCGGTTCGCACGTACCCGTCCACCAGCCACTGCGGGTCATCCAGGATCCGGGGCGCCGCCCCTGTGCCCGACAGCCACAAGGCGGTGCGTCGTTGGTCCCAGCCGTCGAGGTCGACGTGGCGGCGCCGGCCGAGGGTCAGGTTCCACCCGGTGGCCGTGGCTTCCACCACCTTCTCGAGATAGGTCGGAGCCGGCACGCAGTCCTGGTCGAGGAAGACGATGACCTCACCCTGAGCGGCGCGCGCGCCCAGGTTGCGAGCCGCCCCCGCCCGGAAGCCCAGGTCCGGCTGCCTCACGACACGTACGACGAAGGGCCGCCGACCCGGCTCGGGCGCTCGAAGTGACCCGTCGTCGGCGATGACGACCTCGAACCGGTCAGGGTCGAGGGTCTGCAGCCCAAGAGTGGTCAACAGCCGATCGAGCTGGTCCGCACGTTCGAAGTAGGGGACCACCACGCTGACGGGCGGCCTCGTCCCGGTTCCCGGCGTCATGGCCTGCCCTCGAGGAGTCGGAGGTGGCGATCGGCGGCCTGCGCCCAGCTAGGGCCGATGCGCACGTCGCTCAGCCACGTGCTCGCCGGTGCGTCAAAGGCCGCCGAGACAGAACCGACCAGGTCACGGGTCAGAGTCAACGACCCCGGGATGCGCGTCGCGAGCTCAGCCGCCCACCCTCCGTCGATGACGACCGGACGGCGGCCGGCGCTCAGCCACGTACCGATCGAACCGGATGCCGAGACGTGCCGATGCGCAGCCACCGGCACCGTTGTCGTGCGCAGCCCTCGCATCACACTCGAGACGCCGAGGTACCCGGTGATGGTGAACTCGACGCCCTGGCGGCGGGCCAGGGCCTCCAGATCGGTGGCGTACTGCCCGTGGCCGTCGGCCACCGGACCGTAGTTCGTTACCCGCAGCGGCCCGACTCGCCGGCTCAGCCGGGCCGTCGCCTCGATGACGTCTTCGACTCCTTTCCCCGGGTACAGGAAGCCGAACACGCCGATGTCATCGGCTCGGGTCGCCCTCGTCACCGACCCTTCGGCTTCGGCGGCGGGCTCCAGCGGTAGTGGAACCACAACCACGTCAGTGTCGGTGTCGGTGACTCCGCACTGGCTCAGCAGCGTTCGTTCGTGGTCGCTCGCGACCACGACGACGTCGGCGCCGACAGCGATCTCGCGGTAGGCCGCGCGGCGGCGGGCACACCGATCGGCGCCCTCGGCGGGGTGGGGAAGGTCGTGCAGACACACCACGAGGCTCGTGCACCTCCCGATGGAGCAGAGCAGGTGCGCGGCGTCGTGGGCGGTGTCGCCGAAGAGCCGGTCGGTCACCTGCACCATGACGCGGTCGTGACGGGCCAGCAGCTCGGCCGTGAGTCCAGCGGGCTCGTCCAGCGACCGTGACGGGAGTCGTACCAACGACGCGGCGAGACCGGTGGAGGCCTGGGCCAGCCGCAGACCGTGGAGCACGACCCCGTGACGTTCGGGACCGGCGACGACGTAGGCCACCGTCATGATGGCGTGCGGCTCGACGCAGCCTCGTGCAGTCTCAGGTAGAGCGAGTCGTGGAACCCACTTACCCTCACCTGCTCTGTCATTCGAGCCGTCCGGCCAACGCCCCCACCGGGTGGGTCCCGGCGTGCCTGCCGTAGGGCGGAGCCGATCTCGGCGACGTCCGGTTCGCCGGTCTCCGCCCAGCCGAACGAGAGCATGGGCTGCTGTTCGACCCAGAACCCGGTCCGAGGGGCCACGACGACGGTGCCGAGATCGTGACAGGCCTCGACCCAGCCCGAGTGCGTGCCGAAGGCGTAGGGCAGCAGCGACACGTCGATGGCTCTGAGGTAGGCGTACAGCTCGTCGTCGGTGAAGGTCTCGTGCACCCGCAGGTCGATTCGGTCGGCCCGCTCGTGACAGCGCAGGGTCTCGACCAGGGTGGGGTCGTGACGGGGGTGGTCGGGCCGCCAGACCTCGGCGTTGACGTCGACGCGCAGCACGGCATCCGGCAGGTGGCTCACCGCCTCGACGGCAGCCGCCACCATCGGCCGGGCGGCGATGTTCGCACGCAGACCTTTGAGGTGGAGCCCGACGACCCAGATACCGTCGGTGCGGTCTCGTCGAGCCCCGATGAGGTGGTCGGGCACGACGTGCGGATGGGGCGTCACGCTCACCGGGCGGGGCCATCTCCGGCGGATCTGCGTGGCCGCCCCGCTCGTCAGCGTCAGCACCGCTGAGGCAGCCGGCACAAGCACCTCGAGCCGGGCGAGGTGCTCGCGCTGGTCAACGAAGTGCGGGTTGACGAGGTCGTGCAGTGTGAGTACGAGCGGTAGCCGCTGCCGCCGAAGCTCGGCCGTCCAGGCCTCGAGATCACGCGGGCTCAGGTGGTCGAAGCCGAAGTGCAGGTGCACCACGTCGACGCCGCTCCCGTGCCGCCGCAGCCACGACAGGTCCAACGCCGACGGCGGCCACCACCGACCGGGTTCGGCGCCGGGCACGACGGGGTCGGGCAGATGCGACACGGTGCGCCCGTTCGTGGTGGCGACGGCTCGGAGCCGAAGCGGATAGCTGTGCTGACTCGGCACCGAGAGCACCCGAAGCGGATGCCGACTCGGGTCACCCCCGACGCCGGGTCGTCCGCCACCCTCGTGGTGCACGGGTCCTGGTTCCGTCCGCACGTCCAACCCTCTCTTGGTCACGGTGGCGCTGCTCGAGGCGCAGCACCGACTGCGTTCTTACCCCGAAAGGCGTCGTGGGGCGCGGGCGTCGCCGGCTCAGCGCGTTCGAGGACGGGTCTCGCGCAGGGTATCCGGGAGAAAACCGTGCTTGACCCCCCAGAGCACCGCCTGCGACCTGGTGGTCACCCCCATCTTCCGATAGGCCGTGCGGATGTAGGACTTGATCGAGTTGATGCTGAGAAAGGTGTGCTCGGCGATGGTGCGGTTGGCCAGGCCCTGCGTGATCAGCGCCACGATCTCCGCTTCGCGGGCTGTCAGTCCCTCGGTCCGCCCCGGCCAGTCGCCGGGGTCGGCCACCGGTTCCCGAGGGGGCTCGGCCAGGCTGCGCTCGAGGCGGTGGGCCGTCTCGAGGGCCGCGACCAGCTGCTCTGCGGACAGGCCCTTGGAGACGAACGCCGAAGCGCCGTCGGACATGATGCGTTCGATGAGCTCCGGCTCCTCCTCCCAGCCGTACACGACCACCTTTCCGACGTGACCGGTGCGCAGGATCGAGGTGATGGCGTCGGCATCGCCCCGCGCCGTGCCGAAGGTGTCGTAGAGCACGATGTCGACCGGCTGCGAGACCGTCAGCTGGGCATCGAGCTCGACGAGCTCGATGCGGTCACGGTAGGCGTCGAACATGCGTGCCAGCCCTCGCACCACAACCTCGTAGTCGTTGACCAGGGCCACCCGCAGC
>JBDTVJ010000271.1:0-3576 GCA_040007275.1 Terracoccus sp. | reverse complement strand
GGCCGGCGTGGAAGGGATAGAACTTGCCGATGACCAAACCGTGCCGGAACCGTCGGGGCCCGCTCACGCCGCCACCGGCCGCTCGCACACGACAACCGTGGTCGGGGTCTCCTCGCGCGCTCGCCACCACTGACGCAGGCCCACCAGGGCGAGGCCGAAGAACAAGAGGTAGAGCGCGGCCGTGAGGGTGAGTCCCTGGTGGAGGTAGAGCGGCCGGTGGACCAGGTCAGCGGTGATCCAGAACGCCCAGCTGCCGACCCACATGCGGCCGAGCATGACCTGGGCGACCAGGCTGAGCGAGGTGGTCAGGGCGTCCCTGGTGGCGACGTCGGAGTCGGTGTGGCTCGTCGGCAGGGCCCAGATGGCCAGCGTCAGGATGGTGACCACCGCGACCGGCCACGCCCAGCGGGGGGTGTGGCGCACCGTGAGCCACACGCAGAGGGTGCCGGTGGCGACGCCCAGCACCTCGGTCCAGTCATGCCGCCACGCTAGTGCGACCGGGCAGCGCCCGCCGACACCGCCGACACCCTGACACCTGTCACGGGTAGGTCGTGACGCCTGCCCGATCTGCCGGCGGTCTGAGGTCGGCAGACTGGTCAGCATGAACCCGAACCCCGCTGCCGCCACGGTCGCCGCCATCGAGCTCACCGACCTGGTCAAGACCTTCAAGGGTGCTCACGGCCGGCGGGTGCGCGCGGTCGACGGCATCGACCTGCGCATCGAGTCGGGCGAGGTCGTCGCCTTCCTCGGGCCGAACGGCGCCGGCAAGACGACCACCCTCGACATGGTGCTCGGCCTGACCAACCCCGACAGTGGAATCGTCAAAGTCTTCGGCGAGCGGGCGCGGCGGGCCATCGACACCGGAACCGTCTCGGCGGTGCTGCAGACCGGTGGCCTGCTGCGCGACCTCACCGTGCGCGAGATCGTGCGGATGATCGCCTCGACCTACCCCACGCACAGCGACGTCGACGAGGTCATCGACCGGGCCGGGCTGCGAAAGCTGGTCGACCGCAAGGTGTCGAAGTGCTCGGGCGGCGAGCAGCAGCGCCTGCGGTTCGCCCTGGCCCTGCTGCCCAACCCCCGTCTGCTCATCCTCGATGAGCCCACCGCGGGCATGGACGTCAGCGCCCGCCGCGACTTCTGGGACACGATGCACGCCGACGCCTCGGCCGGTCGCACCGTCATCTTCGCCACGCACTATCTCGAGGAAGCCGACATGTTCGCCGACCGCATCGTGCTCATCGCGGGCGGTCGCATCGTGGCCGACGGCACGACCGCGGAAGTGCGCGGCCGCGCCAGTGGGCGCACCGTGTCGGCGACCCTGCCTGGCCGGGGAGCCGCCCAGGCCATCGCGGTCCTGCGGGCCGCAGACGGAGTGGCGTCGGTCGACGAACGCGGCGAGCGCGTGGTCGTCACCGCGACCGACTCCGACGCCGTGGCCCGGATGCTGCTGAACGACCTGGGCGGCACCGACGTCGAGATCGTCACGGCCAGCCTCGAGCAGGCCTTCATGGCTCTCACCGGAGGCGATACATCGACAGACGGCTCCCCGAACGGCTCGGCACCCGCCCTCGACACGGGGAACAATGACCTCAGCAGCAAGGAGCTCACGCGATGAACCCCACGTACACCCTTCTCGAGTTGCGGCGCATCACCCGCAACTACACGAACATGTTCTTCACCGCCGTGCTGCCCGCCTTCTTCTACATCATCTTCGGCGCGGCGACCGACTACAAGAACCAGAGCATCGGCAACGGCAACGTCGCGATGTACATCATGATCGGCATGGCGTCGTACGGCGCCGTCATCGCCACGACGAACATCGGTGGCAACGCGGCCCTCGAGCGACAGCAGGGCTGGGGCCGGCAGCTGGGGCTCACCCCGCTCACCGACGCCGGATACATCGGCATGAAGGCGGTCATCGCCATGACCGTGGCGGCCATCCCGATCGTGCTCATCTACGCGCTCGGGGTGCTCACGGGGGCCGAGGGTTCGCCGCTCGCGTGGGCGCTCAGCGCGACGATCTGCCTGCTCGGCTCCTCCATCTTCGCGCTCTACGGTCTGTTGGTGGGCACGGCGCTGCCCTCCGAGGCGGCCGTCGGCGCGGCCTCCGGTTCCATCGTCATCTTCGCCTTTCTCGGCAACCTCTTCATCCCGCTCTCGGGGTGGATACTCACCGTCGCCAAGTTCACCCCCCTCTACGGGTACACCGCTCTCGCCCGTTACCCGCTGACGGGGGGCGTGCTGGTCGATGGTTCCGTTGACCCGTTGTGGCTGCCGCTGGTCAACGTGTTCGCCTGGCTGGCCATCTTCGGGTTCGGTGCCATCTACTTCGTGCGCCGGGGTCGGGAGCGCCAGTGACCGACCAGCAGTCGCAGCGCCGTCGACGCGAGGCTCGCCCCGACACCAAGGACACACCGGTCGCCCGGACCGTCACGCGATGGGCCGGGTCGGCCAGACCGGTCGACGAGCCGAACGCCACCGGCGCACCTTCTGCCGGGCCCTCCCCCTGGCCGCCCCGCCCGCCAGTCGTCAAGCACGCTGAACCGGATGCCGACCGCAACCCGTGGGAGCGCTTCGGCTGGGTGATGCGCGGGGTCTGGCTCGTCTTCCTCATCTACCCCCTGATCTCGGTGTTCCAGTCGGGGCGCAGGCCCGTCGTCGAGGTGCTCGGCGTATCGCTGGTCGCGGCCTTCATCGCCGTATACCTCGGCGGCATGGCAGCGCTCGACAAGCGGGAGGAACGCGGCCAGGACCGGGGACGGTTCGCCCTGTTGCTGCTCGTCGCCCTCTGCGCCATACCGCTGGTCACGTCGTCGATCATCGGGCTCAACGCGCTCGGCTTCATGCCGTTCATCCTCTCCTTCACGATGTTCTCGCTGCCGGTCCGGTGGTCCTTTGTCACCGCCGTCGTCGGTGTCGCCCTGACGATGCTGGTGCCGTGGGCGTTCGGCGCGTTCGACGAGTGGTGGTCGTTCGGGCTGATCGTGTTCTCGGTCGTCGTCGCCACCGGCCTGGTACGGGTGGCCATCGAGCAGGGCGAGCGCTACGAGCAGGTGCGGGACCGGCTGGCCGTCGTCGACGAGCGGGAGCGGGTGGCCCGTGACGTCCACGACGTGCTCGGACACTCCCTCACCGTGGTGACCCTCAAGGCCGAGCTCGCGGAGCGGCTCGTCGACCTCGACCCCCAGCGGGCCAAGGCCGAGCTCGCCGAGATCCAGCAGCTGACCCGGCAGGCGTTGGCCGAGATCCGTGAGACGGTCGGCGGGTTGCGGGTCGCGCGCCTCGACCAGGAGCTCGCCTCGGCCCGAGCAGCGCTGGCCGCGGCCGGTATCGCTTCGAACCTGCCCGACAAGGGTGAGCACGACATCGCCGTCGTCGACCCGCGCCACCGATCCGTGTTGGCGTGGGTGCTCCGCGAGGCGATCACCAACGTCGTGCGTCACAGCGACGCCGACGCCTGCACGGTCGTGCTGCAGAGCCACGGCCTGAGAGTGGTCGACGACGGTCGTGGTCTCGGGGGCCGCCCCGAGGGCAACGGCATCCGCGGTCTTCGTGAAAGAGTCGAGATGGCCG
>JBDTVJ010000270.1:0-3599 GCA_040007275.1 Terracoccus sp. | reverse complement strand
TCTCAACACAGAGTGCACCCGGAGAGATTCGAACTCCCAACCTTCTGATCCGTAGTCAGATGCTCTATCCGTTGAGCTACGGGTGCGAATGTGCCGCCGCGGATCGCGCGGAGGCACGAAGGAAGACTTTAGCGCCTCGGCCCAGCATCCACTAAATCGGGCAGGCTCAACCGGATGCTTCTGACCCAAACACCGGCCCCACGTCGCCCCGCTCGACAACTCGCCGTAATGAAAGAGACTGAAAGTCTTGCAAGAAACGGGCAACTATCGGTTGAGCTTCTTGCAGGCGCGGAGGCTTGTGAGCCGTCTCACCATGTGGGCGACCCTGACCGGTCCGAAGCCGAGGTGCCCGGGGGCTACCTTAGGGGCATCAGGTCATTTGTTCACCATGTGGACACCGGTCTCCCTCAGTGAGGTGACGTCGGCCGCCACAGGTGCGCAACCACGGGCAAGGCGAGCTGCTGCGGGCACCTCGCGAAGAGATGGGGCAGACCATGACGACAACCGAGTCGAAACCGAGTACACACACCAGCTACCCACGTCTTGCGGCCTGGGTGGGCGAGATGGCCGATCTCACCGAGCCCCGCGACATCCGTTGGATCACCGGCACCGGCGAGGAGTGGGCCGAGCTCACCGACCAGCTGGTCGCGGCCGGCACCTTCGTGCGCCTGAACGAGAGCAAGAAGCCGAACTCGTTCTACTGCGCCAGCGACCCCAGCGACGTTGCCCGGGTCGAGGACAGCACCTTCATCTGCAGCACGCTCGAGAAGGATGCCGGCCCTACCAACAACTGGATGGCGCCCGCGCTGATGAAGGCGCGGTTGACCGAGCTCTACCGCGGTTCGATGCGCGGCCGCACCATGTACGTCATTCCTTTCGTCATGGGCCACCTCGACGCCACGATCCCGATGTTCGGGGTCGAGATCACCGACTCGGCCTACGTGGCCGTCTCGATGCTCGTCATGGCCCGCTGCGGCGATACGGTGCTGCACCGGATGGAGCAGACCCAGGCGGCCTTCGTCCCCGCCCTGCACTCGGTCGGCGCCCCACTCGAGCCGGGCCAGGCCGACGTCGCCTGGCCCTGCTCCGACACGAAGTACATCGTCCAGTTTCCCGAAGAGCGCACGATCTGGAGCTACGGCTCCGGCTACGGTGGCAACGCCCTGCTCGGCAAGAAGTGCTACGCGCTGCGCATCGCGTCGGCCATCGCCCGTGACGAAGGCTGGATGGCCGAGCACATGCTCATCCTCAAGCTGACCAACCCGGCCGGCAAGACCCACTACATCGCCGCCGCGTTCCCCTCCGCGTGTGGCAAGACCAACCTGGCCATGATCACCCCGACCATCCCCGGCTGGTCGGCCGAGATGGTCGGCGACGACATCGCGTGGATGCGCTTCGGCGACGATGGCCGTCTCTACGCGGTCAACCCCGAGTTCGGCCTCTTCGGCGTGGCGCCGGGTACCAGCGAGGTGACCAACCCCAACGCGATGGCCACCATTGAACTGGGCAACTCCGTCTTCACCAACGTCGCCCTCACCGACGACGGCGACGTGTGGTGGGAGGGGATGACCGACGAGCCACCGGCCCACCTGACCGACTGGCACGGCAATGACTGGACGCCCGAAGACGGCGCCAACGGAACGAAGGCCGCGCACCCCAACAGCCGCTTCTGCACTCCGGTCAAACAGTGCCCCATCACGGCAGCGGAGTACGACCTTCCCAACGGTGTGCCGATCAGCGCCATCCTCTTCGGCGGGCGACGCAAGACGACGGTGCCGCTCGTCTACGAGTCGCACGACTGGGGCCACGGCACCTTCATCGGGGCCACGCTCTCGTCTGAGACCACTGCAGCGGCGACCGGGGCGGTCGGCGTCGTACGCCGCGACCCGATGGCCATGCTGCCGTTCATCGGCTACAACGCCGGCGACTACCTGGGCCACTGGCTCGACATCGGGGAGGCCCACGACCCGGCGAAGCTGCCCCGCATCTACGGCATCAACTGGTTCCGGCGCGACGAGAGCGACGGCAGCTTCCTCTGGCCCGGCTTCGGAGACAACAGTCGGGTGCTCAAATGGGTCTTCGACCGTCTCGAGGGTGCGGCGGATGCCGTATCGACCCCGATCGGGCTCGTCCCGACACCCGGGGCCATCGACGTCGACGGTCTCGATCTTCGAGACGGCCAGATCGAGCAGGCCATCGCCGTCAACCCCGACGAGTGGCGCAGAGAGCTACCGCTGATCGAGGAGTGGTTCGCAATCTTCGGAGAGCACCTGCCGGCCCGGATGCGCACCGAGCTCGACGGTCTGACGGCGCGGCTAGACGCGAACTGACGGCCCTCGAGAGTCTCGAAAGGGCAGCTGGTGTCTACCACACCAGCTGCCCTTTCGTCTGCCCGTTCCCGGCGGAGGCGGCGAGATTTGAACTCGCGAGGGGTGTTAACCCCAACCCGCTTAGCAGGCGGGCGCACTAGGCCACTATGCGACGCCTCCATGCCTGTCGAACTACCCGTCGAACGGCACACAGGGCGCAGCACGGCCGGGCGCACACAGGCTACCGGGCGCGTTGACGCCAACCAAACCAGCCCCTCGCGCGTTGTACCCATGAACACCCGCCCAACCCCTGACCGCACCTGCCGCACCTGCCGCACCTGCCGCACCTGCCGCAGCTCTGCCCTCACGAACCCTCAGACTGGCTCGATACGGCCATCGGAGGGTCGAAGGTGCAGAATATTGAGGTTGCCCGTAGGCGGCCGAGTCGAGAGGAACGCATGACCGAGCCCCAGGTGAGCCGCACCGCTCCCGAGAACCGCGACGAGCTTCGCCGCCAGACGGCAACGGCCTTTCGGCGTTCCATCGGTCTGACCGCTCTTGGCACCGTGGTGCCCGGTGCCGGGCTGACCCAGACCCGCAACCGGCGTCTGGGCTGGGCGCTGTTCGCCCTCGCCGCGGTCGTTGCCATCGCGTTGGCCTTCGTTGTGATGACCAGGGGCGTCACGGCCACCGCCCTCTCGGTGGTCAGCCGCCCCGGCACCCTCCAGTGGCTCGTCATCGGCTTCGTCGTGGCCGGGCTCATCTGGTCGGCCTCCATCGTGCTTACCGCCTTACAGACCCGACCGGGCCGTCTCGACCGGGTCCGCACCCGCTGGTTGGCTGCGTTCACGACGGTCATGGTGCTGCTCGTCGCCTCCTCCTCTTTCAAGGCTGCGGAGTACGCCGCCATCACGCAGCAGACGGTGAACGACGTCTTCGGCGCGAAACCCGACCAGCCGGGTGTGGGAGCCCACGTGGCGCAGGGCGACAACCCGTGGGCGCAGACCCCCCGGGTCAACATGCTCCTCATCGGCTCGGATGCCGGGTCCGACCGGGTTGGCATCCGCACCGACTCGATGATCGTCGCCAGCATCGACACGGCATCCGGCCGCACATCGCTGATCCAGTTGCCACGTAACCTGCTCGATGCGCCCCTGACCGAGAACAGCCCCCTGCGGGCACGCTACCCCTCGGGCCACTTCGGCCAGCCTGACCGCAGCTGCGCGCAGAACGGTGGCGGCGCGACCGGCCAGTGCATGTTGACCAACCTCTACGTCGAGGCCCAGACCT
>JBDTVJ010000269.1:0-3610 GCA_040007275.1 Terracoccus sp. | reverse complement strand
TGGTTCGACGACCCAGGCGCCGCTGCCCCGAGCTGGTGGGCGGCGCGGTCGGATCAGCTGGTGGGTCGGGCCCTCTCGCTGCTCCATGACGAGCCCCACCGGCCCTGGACCCTGGAGACGCTGGCGGCGCGGCTCTCGGTCTCGCGGGCCACCCTCGCCCGGAGGTTCCGCCTCGTCGTGGGCCAACCACCCATGACCTACCTGACCCAGTGGCGGCTGGCCCGGGCCGCCGACCTGCTCCGCGGGAGCGATCTCGCCGTCGAGCAGATCGCCCATGAGGTCGGGTACGCGAACGCGTTCGCGTTCAGCACTGCCTTCAAACGGGCCCACGGAGTCTCGCCCCGCGCTTTCCGGCAGGCCCTGACCAGCTGACCCGCACGCGGCTGTCATCCTCTGGCCACTCCGCCTGAGAACTGAGAGGCAATTCTCAGGTTTCCTTAAGATTGGCCGCGCATCATTCCTCTTGTGAGTTGCTCCTGTGCGACTCGGTGATCTCCTCCCCTGTCAGATCGCCGCGTCAAGGGCACCCGCCCCCACTGGTCTAGTTCGGCGACGCGACCAGCGGGGGCGGGTTTATTCGTGCCGGTCCCAGACGCGCCGTCCCGCTCTCGCCTGCCGGCTTGAGGTCACGAATCGGTAACGACCCTTGACCGATCTCGGCCTTCCGCGTCATTCTCGGTCATGAGAGCGCTCTCATGACTTCGTTATCGCACGGAGAGTGCTCCCACACCCGCATCGGGGCTGAGACCGAAGGAGCTCTCTCATGACCACACGCGCCACCCGTACCACCCGGATCGGCCCGCGCTACAAAGCCGTGGCCACCGTTTCCATCGGGCTGCTGGCCCTCTCGGCCTGCAGCAGCTCGAGCACCATCGAGCCGGGCGCTGGCGCCACCCCGGCCGGTACCGGCGGCGGAGGGCAGGTCACCTTGACGCTCGCCACCTTCAACCAGTTCGGCTACGAAGAGCTCATCCCCGAGTTCGAGAAGAGCCACCCCAACATCAAGGTCACCCACAAGAAGGCGGCAACCTCCAACGAGGCCCGCGACAACTTCAACACCCGGCTCGCCGCGGGCAGTGGCATGGCCGACGTCGAAGCCGTCGAGGTCGACTGGCTGCCCGAGATCCTGCAGTACAGCGACAAGTTCGTCGACCTGAAGAATCCCTCCGTCGACGGCCGCTGGCCGCAGTGGAAGACCAAGGCCGCCACCGACGCCAACGGCGCCCTGGTCGGCTATGGCACCGACGCCGGCCCTGAGGCGATCTGCTACCGCGGCGACCTGCTCAAGGCCGCCGGCTTCCCGAGCGACCGCGAGTCGGTCGCGAAATGGCTGGGCACCTCGTGGGAGAGCTACTTCGCCGCCGGCCAGCAGTTCGCCGCCAAGAGCAAGGTGCCGTTCTTCGACTCCCTCGGTGCGACCTACCAGGGCATGATCAACCAGGTCGAGAAGACCTACGAGGACACTGACGGCAAGGTCATCGCCACCACCAACCCTGCGGTGCGCAAGGTCTACGACGAGGTCGTCAAGGCCGGCATCGACGACAAGCTCTCGGCCAAGCTGCAGCAGTGGAGCGACGACTGGACCGCGAGCTACCAGAAGAACGGCTTCGCCACCATGCTCTGCCCCGGCTGGATGGTCGGCGTCATCGAGGGCAACGCCAAGGGCGTCAAGGGCTGGGACATCGCCAACACCTTCCCCGGCGGCGGCGGCAACTGGGGTGGCTCCTACCTCGTCGTGCCGAAGCAGAGCGCACACCCCACGGAGGCGCGTGAGCTCGCCGACTGGCTGACCGCTCCCGAGCAGCAGATCAAGGCGTTCCAGAAGGTCGGCGCGTTCCCCAGCCAGGTCGCCGCGCAGAGCAGCCCCGAGCTCGCGGCGGTCAAGGTGGCCTCGTTCAACAACGCTCCCACCGGCCAGATCTTCTCTGACCGGTTCAAGGGCATCTCGGTGTCGCCGTTCAAGGGCGCCAAGTACTTCGCCATCAACGACGCGATGCAGAAGGCGCTGACCCGCATCGAAGACGGCAGCTCGACGCCTGACGCGTCATGGGACAAGTTCGTCGCCGACGTTCAGGCCCTCGCCTGACCCACCCCGGCAGTCACTGAACCGGCAGCGGCATCCCGGCTGGGCCCCCCTCGCCGGGCCGGGATGCCGCTGGCGTCACCCAAGCAGGCACTCACCCCAAGGAGCGGAAGTGACCGTAACGAGCAGGCGACCGCCGGATTCGGCGGGCCCCGCAGTACCGGGCGGGAGCGACCGGCTACCCAACCGGCCCGGCGGCATCCGGCCCCGGTCGCAGCTGCGCCAGCGCCTCAGCCGGCTTGACGGGGTGGTCTCGCCCTACGCCTACATCTCACCCTTCTTCATCCTGTTCGCCATCGTGGGTCTCTTCCCGCTGCTCTACACGCTCTGGGTCTCGCTGCACCAGTGGAACCTCATCGGCGGGCAGGGCGACTACGTCGGGCTGAAGAACTTCACCGACGTGCTCGGTCAGCCGTTCTTCTGGAACGCCCTGCGCAACACCCTCAGCATCTTTGTGCTCTCGAGCGTTCCGCAGGTGATCTTCGCCCTGCTCATCGCGGCCGCGCTCGACAGCGGACTGCGCGCCAAAGCCTTCTGGCGGATGAGCGTGCTGTTGCCCTACGTCATCGCCCCGGTGGCGGTCGTGCTGATCTTCAACGACCTGTTCGGTGACAAGTTCGGCCTCATCAACCAGGTGCTCGGCTACGTCGGCATCGACCCGATCCAGTGGCACAAGGACACTCTCTCGAGCCACGTCGCCATTGCGACGATGGTCAACTTTCGCTGGACCGGCTACAACGCGCTCATCTTCCTCGCCGCGATGCAGACGATCCCGCGCGACTACTACGAGGCGGCCCTGATCGACGGGGCCGGACGGGTTCGCACCTTCTTCTCCATCACCATCCCGCAGCTGCGCGCGACCATCATCTTCGTCGTCATCACCTCGACCATCGGCGGCCTGCAGATCTTCGACGAGCCCCGGATGTTCGACCAGTACGGGCAGGGCGGCGCCGACCGGCAGTGGCAGACCCTGACGATCTACCTCTACAACATCGGCTGGACGCAGAAGAACTTCGGACGCGCGGCCGCGATCGCGTGGCTGTTGTTCCTCATCATCATCGTCTTCGCACTCGTCAACTTCGTCGTCACCCAGCGAATCGCCTCGAGGGAGTCCCGATGACCGCCCCAACGCTGGTGCCCGTCCGAGCTCCCGAGCCGGCCATGTCGCGACGACGGTTGACTCGCAACGCGATTCGTCGCAGCCAGGCCAGCCCGGTCGCGTACACGTTCCTCATCGTGGTGTTGCTCGCCTCCGTCTTCCCGCTGTGGTGGTCGTTCGTCATCGGCAGCAAAGACGCCACCGCGATCAACAGCGGCGGCGTCTCGCTCCTCCCGGGCGGCAACTTCCTCGCGAACGCCCGCACCGTGGTCGACACGCTGCCGTTCTGGAAGGCGCTGGCCAACAGCCTCATCGTCTCGACCGCCGTCGGCGTCGCGGTGGTGCTGCTCTCGACGATGGCCGGGTTCGCGTTCGCCAAGCTGCGGTTCCGCGGCAAGGGGGTGCTGCTCGTGTTCGTCATCGCCACG
>JBDTVJ010000268.1:0-3657 GCA_040007275.1 Terracoccus sp. | reverse complement strand
TGGTCGACCGCTGTCTCGTCGCCGCCTACGACGCCGACCTCGACCCGCTGCTCGCACTCACCAAGGCCGACCTGGTCGACCCTGCCGACTTCCTCGCGCACTACACGCCCCTCGAGGTCGCACACGTCATCACCTCTCGCGCGGGCGGCGAGGTGGTCGGGGTGGACGCCCTGCGCGAGAGGCTGGTGGGCCGGGTCTCGGTGTTCGTCGGGCACTCCGGAGTCGGCAAGAGCACTCTGGTCAACGCCCTGGTGCCGGGAGCGTTTCGCGCGACCGGAGTTGTCAACGACACCACCGGCCGGGGTCGGCACACCTCGACGAACGCCGTGGCCCTGCGGCTGCCCGACGACCCCGACGGCTGGGTCATCGACACCCCCGGCATCCGGTCGTTCGGGTTGGCGCACATCAACGTCGACCACATCATCGACCACTTCCCCGACCTGGCCGCGGGCACGGGCAGCTGCCCCCGAGGCTGCACCCACGACGAGCCGGAGTGCGGTCTCGACGCCTGGGTGGGGGGCGGAAGCGCCGGCCCCGCCGGCGCCTCGCGCCTCGAGTCGCTGAGGCGACTGCTGCGCACGCGCACCCCCACCGAGGATCATTAGCCTGCGGCCACGCGGTTCGCCTACGCCTGCAGCGACCGCTCACTCAGGTAAAAGCCCGAACAGCCGCGCCCCCTCGGGCGATGATGGGGCTATGTCCGAAACGTTCGAGTCCATTCCCGAGACCTCTGCCGCGGAGCGCGTCGTGGCCGACGTCATGCCGATCCACGCCGAACGGGGCCGTGCCGAGCAGGCCCGCGACTCGGTTCCACTCTGGTTCCACACTTTTGCGCTTTCCCCCGGCGTCTACACACCGGGAATCGCCCGCGATCACGGCTACCGTCTCCCCCTGCTGCACGCAGACCGCTTCGCCGGGCGCAGCGTGCTCGATATCGGCACGTTCGATGGTTTCTACAGCTTCCTGGCCGAGAGCTGCGGCGCGCGCCGGGTGGTGGCCGTCGACAACGAGCAGTACGTCAGCTGGGTGCGTGAGCGTTTCGACGTGACGCTGGAGGGCGGCGCCGGCTTTCGAGCAGTCGCCGACCTGCTCGGCTCGAAGGTCGAGTACCGGCAGATGGATGCGCTCGGCGTGCGAGCCCTCGATGAACGCTTCGACGAGGTGCTGTGCTTCGGGATCCTGCACCGGGTGACCGACCCCATCGCGTTGCTGCAGGCGCTCGCCGACGTCCTCACCCCAACGGGCGAGATCGTGCTCGAGACGTACGGCTCGCACCTGCCCGGCGACACCCGAGCCATCGAGGTGCACGCGCCAGGCGAGGTCTACCCCCGCGACAGCTTCCTCTACTGGGGCTTCCCGGCGGAGGGCCTGCGCCAGCTGGGTCGCATCGTCGGCCTCGATGACGTCGCCGTCGTCAACACGACCGAGATCGATGGCCACCCTCGCATCGTGGCCACCATGCGAGCCGCCCAGTGAGAGACTCGCAGCGCAGGTGGATGAAAAGGCCCGGCTCGGGTTCCTTCCCGCAACGGCCCCCGTGAATCCACGATCGTCGGGGTGAGGCGGCTAGGTTGACCCGGTGACCTCCTACGACGACGACCTCCGGCTCGCCCACGTTCTGGCCGACGCCGTCGAGCGGCTCACCATGTCGCGCTACCGGGCCGACGACCTCGTCGTCGAGAGCAAACCCGACCTCACTCCCGTGACCGACGCCGACCGGGGCGCCGAAGAGCTGATCCGGATGCAGCTGAAGCGCACCCGACCCCGCGATGCCGTCGAGGGCGAGGAGTTCGACACCACCGGTCGCGGGCAGCGTCGCTGGATCATCGACCCCATCGACGGGACGAAGAACTTCGTGCGCGGCGTACCGGTGTGGGCGACCCTGATCGGGCTCGTCGACGAGGGACGCCCGGTGCTCGGCCTCGTGTCGGCGCCGGCCCTGCATCGACGGTGGTGGGCGGCATCCGGATCCGGCGCCTGGACCGGTCGTTCGCTCACGTCGGCGCGGCGCATCTCCGTCTCGAAGGTCGCCGACCTGGCCGACGCCTCGCTGTCCTACTCCTCCCTCGGCGGGTGGCGGGAGCGCGGACGCGGGGCCGACTTCCTCAACCTCATGGACGACTGCTGGCGGTCGCGGGCCTACGGTGACTTCTGGTCGTACATGCTGGTCGCCGAGGGCGCGGTCGACATCGCCGCCGAGCCCCAGCTGGAGGTCTACGACATGGCGGCCCTGGTGACCATCGTTCAGGAGGCCGGCGGGCGCTTCACTGGCCTCGACGGCGCCGACGGCTGCTGGAGCGGCAGCGCCCTCGCCACGAACAGCCTGCTGCACGACGAGGTGCTGGCGCGCATCGGCGACGATCGGGGCGAGGATGAGTGAGCCCGGACGCCCCGATCGCGCGGCCCACACCGGCGGGCTTCCCGCGACGGTGCGCCCCGCGACGGCATCCGATGTCGATGTGCTCGCCCGGGTCGCCGCGGCCACCTTTGCCCTGGCTTGTCCGCCGCACATGTCCATCGACCGCATCGACGCCTTCATCGACGGCGTGCTCTCGCGCAGCCGCTTCGAGGAATATCTCGAAGACGACGCGAGGCGGGTGCTGATCACCGAACGCAGCGGGCGGCCTCTCGGGTACGCCATGCTCGTCGATGCGCAGCCGTCTGACCCTGATGTCGCGGCAGCGGTCCGGCGCCGGCCCACGGTCGAGCTGAGCAAGATCTACGTGCTGCCCGAGGCCCATGGAAGCGGCGGAGCGCACGCACTGATGGAGGCCGGCCTCGACTGGGCCCGCGCGCGCGGCGCCCTCGGCGTGTGGCTCGGGGTCAACCAGCAGAACGAGCGCGCCCAGCGGTTCTACGCAAAGAGCGGGTTCACGGTGGTCGGCACGAAGCGCTTCCTCGTCGGCGACCGCTACGAGGACGACTTCGTCATGGAACGCCCCTCTGAACCCTCCCCTACCCCCGAACCCGGGGGTCAGGGATGAGGGGTCGGGTTGTTCAGAGGTCAGGGGTCGGTGACGACAGTGACCTCACCGAGCCCGAGGGCCTCCAGCGGCTCGCGGTGCTGTGACGCGTCACCGACCACGACGATGGTCCAGCCCGCTCCGCGCGCACCGGATCCGATGCCGGCCAGGTGCGTGAAGCGCTCGTAGGCCGCCGTGACTCGCTCGGGCCCGACCGTGACCAGATCGTGCAGGTTGGCCGTCGTGAAGGCGGTGGTCCGCCCGTCCATGGCCATGCCCACCGCCTCGTCGGCGATCGCGTCGGCCGTGGCGAACCGACCCGGGGCGGTCTTGGCGATGTAGTCGACGCCGGCGCGAACCTCCCTCTCGGAGAAGCCCTCCCGACCACTCTCGAGGATGTCGACAATGATGCCGATCGACTCCGCGGTGACGTCGGCCCGCACTGAGCCGTAAGTCAGGAAACTGCCCCCACTCCCCTTGGGCCGGAAGCTGGAACGAGTGCCGTAGGTATAGCCCTTCTCCTCACGCAGCACTGCGTCGAGCCGGGCCGTGGGCGACCCGCCGAGCACGTAGGCCAGCACCGGATAGGGGGCCCACCCTCCCGGGGCCGACCGGTCGGGGCCGGGCGCACCGACGAGAAAGTCGCTCTGCACCGCGCCCGGTCGGTCGACGAGCACGACCCGAGCACGGTCGC
>JBDTVJ010000267.1:0-3667 GCA_040007275.1 Terracoccus sp. | reverse complement strand
GGTCTGGGGCTCGAGGGCGATCTGGGTGGGTGAGTCGACGACCCGCACGCCGGGGGCACCTGACATCGCCGCGATGGCATCCGGCGTGGCGCTGAAGGGCTTGAGGTAGACGAGCGCACCGATGGTGGCGACCGTGGCGAGCACCGCAAGGGTGCGCCCGACCACCCTCAGCGCCGGGCCCCGAGTCGGTTCCTCAGAACGCTGGCGCAGGCGGAGCGCACGCAAGATGAGCAGGACGCCGACGAGCGCGACCACGACGAGCGCGACCAGGTGAGCCGGGTGGCCCGCCACCAGCACCGACCAGCTCACAGCCGCGCACACCACGGCCGCAACGAGCCAGCTGACGCCCAGCACGCCGGCCCACCTCTGCGACCAGAGCCGAACACTGGCCCGCGAACCGCTGTCGGCCGTGGCGGCGCGGGTGGCCGTCGGACTCGTCATGCCACCGAGCGTATCCGCCGGCTTGCGGCGGCGTCGCGCCTGTCGGCAGCGGTCGCCACGAATCCTGGCCGGAGGTGTTCTGCACCGACTGACGATCGTGAGAGGGCAAGATGTCGGAGTGAGCTCTCCCGACGACCGCGACCTGCCGGACGCCTCGAGCTCACCGCTGCGAAGAGCCTCCTTCGAAGGCACCCTCGAAGGCGCCCCGATGGCCCCGAGGTCAGCGAGCCGTCGGCCCGATCCCACCACCGCGGTGCCGATCTCTCGCACCCGCCACGACGGCCCGGATGCCGCGCCCGATCCGACCGACCCGCGGAGCCCGGGCCCGACGGCATCCGAACGCGCGACGACGGAAGGGCGCGACGACGCAGCCGCGGCTGGCCCTCCTCCCCCGCCTCCCCTCGGCGCCTCGACGCCGGACCGGCGTGGCGGCGCAGTCCGCACGGTGGGCCGCGGCGTAGGTCGTGCCACGCGTGGCAGTGCCCGTCTCACGGCTCGCACCAGCCGGTACGCAGCGGCGAAGTACCACGGCTACACCCACTCCGGAGGGGCGGGAGCCAGTGGTCTGGCCCGGCTCACCGAGCTGCACGCCAGCCACGCCGCGGGCGACACGGCGATGACGCTTGCGCTCGCGGGAACCCTGTTCTTCAACCCGCAGACGGCGCAGGCCCGCGGGCAGGTGGCGCTCTTCCTGTTGTTGACGATGGTGCCGTTCGCCCTCACCGCTCCGCTGATCGGGCCGTTGCTCGACCGCTTCAGACACGGCCGCCGCTGGGCCATCGGCACTACCCTGGCCGCCCGCGCCTTCCTCTGTTGGGTGCTCGGTGAGGCGATCAACAACGCCAGCGGGTGGCTCTTCCCGGCCGCCCTCGGCTGTCTCGTGGCGTCGAAGGCTTACACCATCGCGAGAGCCGCGGCCGTGCCCCGGTTGCTGCCACCAGGAACAACGCTCGTCAAGGCGAACTCGAAGGTGTCGATGGCTGGTGTGCTCGGCGCCGTCGTGGGCGGAGTGGTCGGCGGCGCTGCGCTGTGGGTCGGTCCGGCGTGGGCCCTGCGCGCGGCCTTCGTCATGTTCGTGGTCGGCACGGTTCAGGCGATCCGGCTGCCGGCTCGGGTCGACTCCTCTTATGGCGAGCGCAACCCGGAGGAGACCGCCCCGATCCCCGTGCAGAGCCCCGCAGACCGCTCCGCGGGTTTCCCGACCGTCCCCTTGCACCACGACACGGTGACCATCGACTCGCTCGGACCGATCGGCCGCTTCCGGCGCCGGGTGCGGGCCATCCCCTGGCCGGTCATGCACGCCATGTGGTCGACGGGCGGCACCCGGCTGCTCACCGGCTTCCTCATCATGTTCATGGCCTTCCTCGCCAAGGAACACCCGATCGACGGAGTGCGAGGCGAGCTCGTGCTCGGGTTGCTCGTGCTCGGTATCGGGGTCGGCAACGCCCTGGGCAGCATGCTCGGCAACGTCATCAAGGACTACCGGCCCGAGAAGGTTGCGATGGTCTCGGTGCTCGCCGCGACGGCGACCTGTGTCGCCACGGGGATCTGGTACGGCGTGTGGACCCTGGTCATCATGGGCCTCGTACAAGGACTGTCGGCGCAGCTGTCGAAGCTCTGCTTCGACGCGCTGGTGCAGCGCGAGGTGCCCGAGAACGTCCAGGCGTCGGTGTTCGCCTGGAGTGAGACGATGCTGCAGATCCTGTGGGTGGTCGGCGGTTCCCTGGGCATCATCCTGCCGCTCAACCCGCACATCGGCTTCCCGATCTGTGCTCTCGGCCTGCTCGGGACCGTCGTCATGGCAGCCCGGCAGCGCAAGCTGGCCGCGCCGTCGACGGCCCGGCGTTCCCGATCTCGTGGCGAGGCCCCCGGCGCCCCCGCCTGACCGTCGTGAACGGCATCGGGCGGGATGCCGCTGGGCTGTGGAGAACTTCTCGGGCTCCCTCCGCGACCCGGTTAGGTTCTCGTGCCATGGCCTACGCGATCGACACCGACGGCACCCGCGCGGTGGGCACCACGGTGCTCACGACCGGTGAGGCGCTGCGCGACTGCGCCACCGGGTTGGCCCATGCCGGCGGGCAGGTCAGCGGCGCTGTCGGCGAGGAGCAACCCGTGCTCGGCCCGTGTCTCGAGGCCTTCCTCACGGCCCATCAGCGCGAGGTCGCCACCCTCGCCCTCGCGTTCTTTGCTCTGGGTCGAAACCTCAACTGGGCCGCTATCTCGACGCTCGACGTCGAGATGGCGAACGCCGCGAGCCTCGGTTCCCGCGGGCTCCCGGCACCGGCCGGGGCTCCCGGGGTGGCCCGCGCCTCGTGATCCCTCCCGACACCATCACCGTTGGTCTCGCGGTGCCAGATGGTGACCCCGACTCGCTCCGCGCTGCCGCACGCCGGTTACGGCAGGTCGCCGACCACGGGCTCGCGACGGCCGGAGTCCGCGGCGGCGCCGGTGCCGAGCTGGCCGAGGTCTGGTCCGGTTCGGCCGCCACCGGGGCCGCCGCCGAGCTGGCTACCCTCTCGACACGAGCCCGGGCGGTGCTGCCCCAGGTCGACGACGGGGGCCGGGCGCTCGCCGCGTACGCCGACTCCCTGGAGGCCGCCATCGCCGCGGCCCGCAGCCTGTCGGCGCGGGCCGGGCGCGCCGCCGACGAGCATCGACGCAACCTGGCGACCATCGACCTGACGCACGCCGTCGACCCCGTGCTGCATGCGGCGGCCACCGCGAGGGCAGATCAGCTTCACGAAACCGAACTGACCGGCATCCACCGACGGTACGGCGCCGCGATGGACGCCCTGATGGCAGCCGGCACCCGGTGCGCCAGAGCGCTCGCCGGGCTCACGCCGAGGGTCACGTCGGTCAGCCCCATCGCCGTGACACCGACACTCGACCCCGACCTCGTCTACGACCTGCCGTTGGTGCGGAGCCAGCTCGACGCGGCCGCGGCGGCCGGAGTGGGCCACGTGCCACCCCGGGAGGAGCCGAGCTGGTTCGAGCGCACACTGGCCGCTGCCGGAACCGCCGGCGCCTGGGCCTACAACCACACGGCGGTCCCGTTGGTCAACGGCGCGGCCGACGTCGTGCAAGCCGCCGCGCAGCACCCCGAAGACGTGGCCCAGCTGGCGCTCGGGGCCGGAATGATGATGCTTGGCGCGGGGGCCGAAGTCGGCGGGTTCGCCCTCGACGCCACGGGCGTAGGAGCGGTGGCAGGCGTGCCGATCAACGTCGT
>JBDTVJ010000266.1:0-3690 GCA_040007275.1 Terracoccus sp. | reverse complement strand
CCCGGTCACGCCCCTCGCCAAGGGCCAGGCCCTCGCGATCGGCATCACCTCCTACCACGGTGGGGTCTACTTCGGGCTCAATGCCGACCGGGAGGCGATGCCCGACGTCGACGACCTCGGCACCTCGATCGTCGAGTCGCTGGCCGAGCTGAAGAGCGGACGCGAGGGCTGATGCCAGTCGTCCGCGTCTACCTGCCAGTCGGGCCCGTCGACCTCGCTGAGCTGGCCGAGCGTGGCTGGCTCTCCGCCACGCCGGCCACGCCGGCCACGCCGGCCCCCTTTCGGGTCGCCTACGCCGTCACCCCCGAGCTCGCGCGGAGGATGCCCGGCCACGACGTCGAAGACCTCGAGTACGCGGCTTTCAGCGACGCGGTGGCTGCGGCCGGCGCCGCCCGACTGCCGGCGGGAGACCCTGCCGACCGTCGGGTGGTGATCGCTGCAGATGTCGACCCCGAGTGGTTGTCCGCCACCGAGCCCACGAGCGAACCCGACGCGATCTGCGCGGTCGAGCTGACCGAGCCCGTTCCGCTGGCCCGGGTGGCCTCCTTCCACGTCGACGAACGAGGCGGTTCGACCGGGGATGTGGGGGCGGCGGCGTCTGTTGACGCATTGCTCTGGTACGACGCCACCGAGCTCGACGAGGTGCGCGGCTTTCTCGTCTGAGCCCGCACCGGGAGGTGATGAGGATGGCTGCTGAGGAGCAGGTCGGTATCTACGACGCCGCTGGTCGCGAGGTTGCGACGGTGCCGCGATCGCGGATGCGGGCCGAGAACCTGCGTCACGGCGCCACCGCCGTCGTGGTGCGCGACGGCCTCGGGCGGGTCTACGTGCACCGGCGAACCGCCACCAAGGACGTCTACCCGGGGCTGCTCGACTTCGCCGCCGGTGGAGTGCTGCAGGCGGGGGAGGACGCGCACGACGGTGCCGTCCGCGAGGCCGCCGAGGAGCTCGGGGTGCAGGGGGTGCCCCTGCTGGCCGCGGGTGAGGCCGACTACGCCGACCGCTCCAGCACGTACCGGGCGTTTCGCTACACCACCACCTACGACGGCCCCATCCGCTGGCAACCGGAGGAAGTCAGCTGGGGTGACTGGTTCACCGTCGGTGCCCTCTGCAGGGTGCTGGAGCAGACCCCCGACGACGTCGTGCCCGACTCACGCGAGCTGTGGGCGGCCCAGCTGACCGCGTGGAACGACGACCGGGCCCTGCTCGAGGGCGGAAGGGAGCACCACACCTGCCTGGTGGAGGGGCGCTGGATCGACCGCAGCCCACGGCACGACGACCGTGCCCCGTGGCTGCTGGCCGAGACGCGGCTGCTGCCGGCGATCGGGGGCCGGCTCCCCATCGAGGTGCCGATGCCCGTCGTCGTCGAACCCGACCCGCTCGTGGTTCGCCACCGCCGGGTGCAGGGCGCCCCCTGCGACCCGACCGCATTGACGGGCGACGACGGGCGCGAGGTCGGGCGCTTCCTGCGGGCACTGCACGACCTGCCGGGTTCAGTCGCCGGCTCCGCAGCGGTGCGCTCGGCCGCCGACGATCGCCGCGCACGAGGCGAGCTGGTGTGCAGGTTGCGGTCGTCGGCCCTGCCGCTGGTGCCCCGCTCGCTGCTCGGTGTGGCCGAACGGCTCCTGTATGCGGTGGCGACGGTCGGTGAGCAGACGCTCTGCCACGCCGACCTGACCGGTGAGCACCTACTGGTGCAGGCCGGGCGGGTGAGCGGCGTCATCGGCTGGGGCGACGCGCGCGTCACCGACCCGGCGCGCGACCTCGCTTGGCTGCTCCACGCGACGAGCGAAAGCTTCTCGCGCCAGCTCAGGAGCACCTATCGCGTGACCCCCGGGCAGTCCACCCGGGCCGCGCAGTGGTTCGCACTGGCGCCGTGGCACGCCCTGGCGCGTGCGGTGGAACAAGGCGATGACGAGGCCGGGCGCCGACTCCTGCCGGAGGTCACGAGCGCACTCGGGATCTGGAACGCCGCGACCTGACCCGTCCCACGGGCTGGGCCGGGGGAGTCGTGAGAGCGACCTCCCTTGTTACGTTGCGCGAATGGACTTCAGCGCAGCCGAGTACGCCGACCGCGACGCCGACCGCCTGGAACAGGTGCTGTCGGGCCCGCCCGTGACCTGGGTCTTCCTGGGCGACAGCATCACCCAGGGCGTCACCCACACCCACGGGCGACGGGGTTTCGTCGAGCACTTCGCCGAGAGGGTGCGAGGTGAACTCGGTCGCCGCTCCGACGCCGTGGTCAACTCCGGGGTGTCAGGCACCACTGCGCAGAGCCCTCTGGCGGAGTTCGACTGGCGCGCGGGGCGGTTCGCGCCAGACGTCGTCTTTGTGATGTTCGGTACCAACGATGTGGTTGCAGGCCCCGACGGGGTCCGTGCTTATCGCTACCGGCTCGACCAGATCGTCCAGCGCACTCGTGACCTGGGCGCGACGGTCGTGCTGCAGACCCCACCGCCGGTCAGGGCCGAGGGGGAACGCACCCCGCAGAACCTCGCCCAGTACGTCGATGCTGTGCGGTCTCTCGCGACCGACCTCGGCGTGGTGCTGGTCGACCACGCCGCCCACTGGTCCGCTGACGACGCGGAGCGCACCGAAAGAGCCGAGACCGCTGCAGGGGCAGGGGCAGTCGCCGGGCCGGCTGACAGCTGGCTCGACGACGCGTTTCACCCCAACGCCCGCGGTCACCTCGAGATGGCTCGCACGATCTTCCGCACCCTCGGCATCGACGCCGACGACAGCGCCGTCTGTTCGCTCGAGATCGACGGTGGGGTCACGGCTCCCGCGTGACCGCACTCCGGCGGCATCCGCACTCACCCGCGACGGTCAGGGTCGGCTCAGGGTCAGGTCAGGGTGAATCTCCATCGCGCACCGCCTGATCGGGCCCCCACAATGAAGACATGACTCAACCGATTCCGAACCCGTACGGCAACAGCCTCTCCCCGGCCACCAGCGAAGAGCGCACCTGGGCCGTCCTCGGCCACCTCGCGGCCATCATCGCCGCCGTCATCTCGGTCGGCTGGCTCAGCTTCGTCGGCCCCCTCGTCATCTGGGCGATCTTCAAGGACAAGAGCGCCTTCGTGCGCCGTGCCGCAGCGGGCGCCTTCAACTTCAACCTGGCCATCTGGGCCCTCATCGTCGTCGGTTGGGTGCTGTTCATCACCGTGATCGGCATTCCGTTCGCGATCATCCTCTGGATCGTGGCCGGCGTCGGCGGCCTCTTCTTCCACATCCGGGCAGCGCTGCGAGCCAACCGCGGCGAGTCCTACACCTACCCCTGGCAGATCCGCGTCCTCAGCTGAACCGACCCATCAACCGGGACGCGCGCGGGTCAGGACCTGCTCGAGGCCGATACCCCCGTATGCCCACGCGTGCGAGGATGACGACCATGGATGCCGTGACCCATGTCCCCGCCCCTACCAACGAGCCCGTGCTCGACTACGCTCCCGGTTCGCCGGAGCGAGCCGCCCTCGAGGTGGCGCTGTCCGAGCTGGGGGGTGCACCCGTCGAGCTGCCGCACACCATCGCCGGCCGGCGCGTCACGGGCACCGGCCGCAAGGTGGCCGTGCGACAGCCGCACGCGCATCGCAAGGTGCTCGGCACGCTTCGCAACGCGACGGTCAAGGAGGGCCAGGCGGCCGTCGACGCGGCGAAGGCCGCCGCCCCCGGCTGGCGCGAGCTGAGCTTCGA
>JBDTVJ010000265.1:0-3692 GCA_040007275.1 Terracoccus sp. | reverse complement strand
ACCGCGAGATCGCGTCCGAGCTGTTCATCAGTGAGAACACGGTGCGCAACCACATTCGCAACATCCTCGACAAGCTGCAGATGCACTCACGCATGGAGGCCGCCATGTATGCCGTCCGCCAGCGCCTCATCGACCCCGGCGAATGAGCCGGTCCCCATGAGCGTGGCGACGCGCCGACTCTCGATGCTTCAGGCCCGCCGTGTCGCTATCGCGGCACAAGGCTTCCTCGATGCCCGGCCCGAGCCGTTCGAGGCGACCACCCGGCACCTGCAGCGGGTTCTCGACCGGGTGGGGGTCGTGCAGATCGACAGCGTCAACGTGCTGACGCGCAGCCACTACCTGCCGTTCTTCTCCCGTCTCGGGCCGTACGACACCGCCCTGCTCGACCGGGCGCGTGACCGGGCCCCACGTCGCCTGGTGGAGTACTGGGCCCACGAGGCGAGCCTCATCCCGCCCGGCACCTGGCCGCTGCTCGACTTCCGCATGCGGGCGGCAGCCGACAAGGCGTGGGGCGGCATGCGCCGCATCCTCGCGGAACGGCCTGACTGGGTCGACGCGGTACAGGCCGAGGTCGAGCGGCGCGGCCCGCTGACGTCTCGCGAGTGCGAGCGGGCCATGTCGCACGACCGGCCCCGGCAGACCGGCCACTGGGGTTGGAACTGGTCGGAGGTCAAGCAGGCTCTCGAGTACCTCTTCTGGGCCGGACGCATCAGCTCCGTCGGTCGCACCTCCTCCTTCGAGCGCCGCTACGCTGCGCTCGAGGTGACCGCGCCTCCCGGCCTGCGCGAGTCATGGTCGAACCGGCCGGGGGCGCCGGCCGATGCCGCCCACGACGTCGAGCTCGTGCGCATCGCGGCCCGGGCCCACGGGGTCGGCACCGAACGCTGCCTGGCCGACTACTTCCGGATGCCGCGGGCCCGCACCCGCACGGCCATCGAGACGCTCGTCGGGCAGTGTGAGCTGGTTCCCGTCACCGTGCCGGGGTGGCAGCCGGCCTGGTTGCACGCCACCGCCCGGGTGCCTCGCGAGGTGCACGCCGAAGCCCTGCTCAGCCCGTTCGACTCTCTCGTGTGGCAACGCGAGCGCATCCTCGCCCTCTGGGACTTCCACTACCGTCTCGAGATCTACACGCCGGCCCACCGCCGGGTGCACGGCTACTACGTGCTGCCCTTCCTCTTCGGTGACCGGCTCGTGGCCCGCTGCGACCTCAAGGCCGACCGGGCCGCCGGCGTGTTGCGCTGCCACCAGGTCACCTGGGAGGGGGGTGCCCGCGCCGCACCCGCCGATGCCCGCGCTGCGCTGGGCGTGGGCCTCGAGTCGATGGCCTGCTGGCTTGGTCTCGGGGCCGTCGAGGTCGGCCGGACCGCCTGAGGTGACCCGTACGGAACCCGACGGCATCCCGGCACGTTGGTGGGGGAGCCGCACGGGCGGCTAACCTAGGCGGGTCAGGCCACATCGTGCCTACATCGGGCCCACACCAGGCGACCCGCGGGCGCTGCCACCCGCCCACGTCGGGGATCGAACGTTCCAGTCGGGAGAAAACACAGATGGCCGTCATCGACAAGCTGCTTCGTGCCGGAGAGGGCCGGACCCTCAAGAAGCTCCAGACGATCGCCAAGCAGGTGACGGGCCTGGAGGACTACTTCGAAGGGCTCACCGACGAGGAGCTGCGGCAGGAGACCCCCAACTTCCGCGAACGACTGGCGGCCGGCGAGAGCCTCGACGACCTGCTGCCCGAGGCCTTCGCCGCCGTGCGTGAGGCCAGCAAGCGCACGCTGGGCTTCCGCCACTTCGACGTGCAGGTGATGGGCGGTGTCGCCCTGCACCAGGGCAACGTCGCTGAGATGAAGACCGGTGAGGGCAAGACGCTGGTTGCGACGCTGCCGAGCTACCTCAACGCCCTGACCGGGGATGGTGTCCACGTCATCACCGTGAACGACTTCCTGGCCGAGTACCAGAGCGAGCTGATGGGTCGCGTGCACCGGGCCCTCGGCATGGAGACCGGCGTCATCCTGAGCTCGATGTCTCCCGAGCAGCGGCGCGCCGAGTACGCCAAGGACATCACCTACGGAACCAACAACGAGTTCGGCTTCGACTACCTGCGCGACAACATGGCCTGGGAACCAGCCGAGCTCGTGCAGCGCGGGCACCACTTCTGCATCGTCGACGAGGTCGACTCGATCCTCATCGACGAGGCCCGCACCCCGCTCATCATCTCGGGGCCGGCCGACCTCGCGACCAAGTGGTACGTCGAGTTCGCGCGCATCGCGGCCCGCCTGACCCGGGGGGAGGACGGCGAGGGCGACTACGAGGTCGACGAGAAGAAGAAGACCGTCGGCGTGCTCGAGTCGGGGATCGCCCGCGTCGAGGACCTGCTCGGCATCGACAACCTCTACGACATGGTCAACACCCCGCTCATCGGTTACCTCAACAACAGCATCAAGGCCAAGGAGCTGTTCAAGAAGGACAAGGACTACGTCGTGCTGAACGGCGAGATCCTCATCGTCGACGAGCACACCGGCCGCATGCTGGCGGGTCGGCGCTACAACGAAGGCATGCACCAGGCGATCGAGGCGAAGGAGGGCGTCGAGATCAAGAACGAGAACCAGACCCTCGCCACCATCACCTTGCAGAACTACTTCCGCATGTACGACAAGCTCTCGGGAATGACGGGCACCGCCCAGACCGAGGCGGCCGAGCTGAACTCCATCTACAAGCTCGGCGTCATCCCGATCCCGACGAACATGCCGATGATCCGCCAGGACCAGCGCGACCTCATCTACCGCACCGAGGCGGCCAAGTACGAGGCCGTGGTCGACGACATCGCCGAGCGCCACGAAGCCGGCCAGCCGGTGCTCGTCGGCACCGTGTCGGTGGAGAAGAGCGAGTACCTCTCGCAGCAGCTGAAGAAGCGCGGCATCAAGCACGAGGTGCTCAACGCCAAGCAGCACGAGCGCGAGGCCGCCATCGTGGCGGAGGCCGGTCGCCGCGGCGCCGTCACGGTGGCCACCAACATGGCCGGTCGAGGCACCGACATCATGCTCGGGGGCAACTCCGAGTTCCGCGCCGTGGCCGAGCTCAAGCACAAGGGTCTGGACCCCCAGGAGACGCCCGAGGACTACGAGAACGCCTGGGACGACGCCCTGGCCAAGGCCGAGCGTGCGGTCAAGACCGAACACGAGGAGGTCACCGACCTCGGCGGTCTCTATGTGCTCGGCACCGAGCGGCACGAGTCACGACGCATCGACAACCAGCTGCGAGGCCGCTCCGGCCGCCAGGGTGACCCCGGAGAGTCGCGCTTCTACCTCTCGCTCAACGACGACCTCATGCGCCTGTTCAACTCGGGCATGGTCGACCGCTTCATGCAGACCGCCGGCATGGAGGACGACGTGCCGATCGAGAGCAAGATGGTCACGAACTCGATCCAGAAGGCCCAGGGCGCCGTCGAGGCCCAGAACTACGAGATCCGCAAGAACGTGCTCAAGTACGACGACGTCATGAACCGCCAGCGCCAGGTGATCTACGACGAGCGCCGGGCCGTGCTGAAGGGTCAGGACCTGCACGACCAGCTGCGGATGTTCGTCAACGACGTCGTCGGCTCCTACGTCGACGCGGCGACGGCCGAGGGGTTCGCCGCCGACTGGAACCTCGAGCACCTCTGGGACGCGCTGCGGCAGGTCTACCCGGTGTCG
>JBDTVJ010000264.1:0-3707 GCA_040007275.1 Terracoccus sp. | reverse complement strand
CTGCGCGAGGGCTGGAGCGTCATCGGGCGCGGCATCAGGGGCCAGCCGCGCTGGTTCGGCCTCGCGGTCGTGGGCAGCGTGGTCTACGGCATCATGACGAGCCTCACCGCGGCCGCGATCGGTTTCGTGGTCGACCGGGCCGTCACGCCCGCCATCGCGGCCCGATCGGTGACGACCGGTCAGCTGTGGTTCATCGGCGGGGTCATGTCGGCCGTCGTGCTGACCACCATCCTCGGGGTGATCGGCCGTCGCCTTGCGGGCGGTGTCGCCATGTTCAACCTCGGGGCGATGTACCGCCGGCAGGTGACCCGTCAGTACCTGCGCCTGCCACTCAGCTGGCACCACAAACACCCCTCGGGCCAGCTGCTGTCGAACGCGAACGCCGACGTCGAGGCGACCTGGAACATCTTCGGGCCGTTGCCGATGGCCCTCGGCGTCGTGGTCATGCTGGTCTTCGGGGTGCTGCAGATGGTCATCGTCGACCCCTGGCTCGCCGTCGTGGGCCTGACGGTTTTTCCGATGCTCTTCGTCGCCAACGTCGCGTTCCAGCGGGCGATGTCGCCGCGGGTCACCCGTGCCCAGCAGCTGCGGGCCGACGTGTCCGAGGTCGCCCACGAGAGCTTCGAGGCGGCCCTCATCGTCAAGTCGCTCGGCCGCGAGGACCACGAGGCCGAGCGTTTCCGCGCGGTGACCCACGAGCTGCGGGACGCGAACATCGAGGTGGGCCGCACGCGCGGCCGGTTCGACCCGGCCATCGAGGCGATCCCGACGATCGGCACGCTTGCGGTGCTGTTCGTGGGCACGCTGCGGGTGCGCAGCGGCCTGCTCTCGCCGGCCGAGGTCATACAGATCGCCTACCTCTTCTCCATCCTCGCCTTCCCGGTCCGCGCCCTCGGCTGGGTGCTCGCCGAGCTGCCACGGGCCGTGGTGGGCTGGAAGCGGATCTCGGCCGTGCTCGACGCCGAGGGCAGCATGGAGTACGGGCCGCGCGGGCTGCCGACCGGCACCGCCAGCCACCTGCAGGCCGAGTCACTGTCCTACGCCTACGAGATCGAGACCGATCAGGGCGACGCCGACCTCAACCCGGCGGTCGTCGACGTCAGCCTCGACGTCGCGCCCGGTTCGACCGTGGCGCTCGTGGGCCCCACCGGCAGCGGCAAGTCGACCCTCACCAACCTGATGATGCGGCTGGTCGACCCTGACACGGGTGCGGTACTGGTCGACGGCATCGACCTGCGCCAGGTGCGACACGGCGGAATCTCCGAGGTGGCCGCCCTCGTGGCCCAGCAGACCTTCATGTTCGACGACAGCGTCCGTGGCAACATCACCCTCGGCGTCGACCACGACGACGACGCGGTCTGGCGGTCGCTCCATGTCGCACAGGGAGCCGGCTTCGTGGGCGACCTCCGCGACGGGCTCGACACCCACGTCGGTGAGCGCGGGGCCAGTCTCTCCGGCGGGCAGCGGCAGCGAATCGCTCTGGCTCGAGCGGTGATTCGTGAGCCGCAGCTGCTCATCCTCGACGACGCGACATCGGCCGTAGACCCGAGTGTCGAGCAGGCGATCCTCGCGGGACTGCGCGAGGCCAGCACCGGCACGACGGTGCTCGTCGTCGCCTACCGGATGGCCACCATCCTGCTCGCCGACGAGGTCGTCTACCTCGAAGAAGGCCGGGTCATCGACCACGGTTCGCACCAACAGCTGCTCTCCCGGTGCGCCGGCTACGAGCGGCTCGTCACGGCCTACGCCCGTGAGTCGGCCGAACGAGACGCGATCGCTGCCGACGAGGAGGTGTCGCGGTGAGCATGCGCGGCCAGGCGATCGTCGAGCACCACGGGATCGCCTCCGGCACCGAGATGTCGACCTGGGCCACGCTCAAGCGCGGCTTCGTGCTCTCCCCAGAGCTGAAGAAGGGTATCTGGGTCACCGTCGCGCTGGCGGTGCTCTCGACCCTGGGGCGCGTGCTCGTGCCCTTCGTCGTCCAGCGCATCACCGACGAAGGTCTGCTCGCCGACGGTGGGCCCGACCTCGGCAGTGTGGCGATCTACATCGGTGTCGCCCTCGGCGGCGTGGTGGTCACGGCCTTCTCCGCCTACTTCGTCAACATCAGACTCTTCCAGGCGTCCGAGAACGGGCTGGCGACGCTGCGCACCAAGGCTTTCCGGCATATCCACGACCTCGCGATGCTGACTCAGAACACCGAGCGGCGTGGGTCGCTCGTCTCCAGGGTGACCTCCGACGTCGACACCATCTCGACGTTCGTGCAGTTCGGCGGGCTGATGCTGCTCATCAACGTTGCGCAGATCACCCTCGCCACCGTGCTCATGGTGGTCTACAGCCCGTTGCTCGGGCTCGTGGTGTGGGTGTGCTTCGTGCCGCTGTTCATCATCATCCGAAAGTTCCAGGGCATCGTCGGCCGGGCCTACACGCGCGTTCGCGAGCGCGTCGGCGACATGCTCGGCGCCGTCTCCGAAGCGGTGGTGGGCGCCCAGGCGATCCGGGCCTATGGCGTCGAGGAGCGCACGGCCCAACGCATCGACGCCGCGGTCGAGTCACACCGGAAGGCCGCGATCGGGGCCCAGGCCCGCTCGGTGATCGCCTTCACCTCTGGCCAGCTGGTATCGGGCATGACCACCGCCGTCGTGCTGGTGGTGGGCACCGTGCTCGCCGCGCGGGGCAGCCTGACGCTCGGCGAGCTGCTCGCCTTCCTCTTCCTCGTGAACCTCTTCACCCAGCCCGTCCAACAGGCGACCGAGATCCTCAACGAGATGCAGAACGCCGTGGCCGGCTGGCGACGGGTGATCGGCATCATCGACACCGAGGCCGATGTCGCCGACCCGGGAGACCGCGGCGTTACCCTGCCCCGTGGGCCGATCACTGTGCAGTTCAACGGTGTCGGGTTCGCCTACCCGGGCGGCGACCCCGTGCTGCACGACATCGACCTCACCATCGCACCCCGCAGCCGGGTCGCCATCGTCGGCGAGACCGGTTCGGGCAAGTCCACCCTGGCCAAGCTGCTGACTCGGCTGATGGACCCCACCACCGGCACGGTGCAGCTCGACGGCGTCGACCTCGACAGCATTCGGTTCTCCACCCTGCGCTCGCGCGTCGTGCTCGTGCCGCAGGAGGGCTTCCTCTTCGATGGCACGCTGCTCGACAACGTGCGGTTCGGCCGACCCGAGGCGAGCGACGACGATGTGCGGCTCACGCTCACCGAGCTCGGCCTCGACCCGTGGGTGGCCACCCTGCCGCTCGGGCTGGCCACCGACGTCGGCCAGCGTGGGGAGTCGCTCTCGGCGGGTGAGCGACAGCTCGTGGCGCTGGCCCGGGCCTACCTGGCCGACCCCGACCTGCTCGTGCTTGACGAGGCGACCTCGGCCGTCGACCCCAGCACCGAGGTGAGGCTGCAGCGCGCGCTCGACTCGCTCACCCGCGGACGCACCTCGATCGCCATCGCGCACCGGCTCTCGACGGCGCAGGCGGCCGACGAGGTGATCGTGGTCGATGCCGGCCGCATCGTCGAGCGTGGGCACCACACCGAGCTGGTGCGCCTGGGCGGCGTCTACGCGGGCCTGCACGAGTCCTGGGTGGCCCAGCAGACCACGGTCTGACCCGCCCCCAGCCGGATCGAACGCCGCGTTCGTTCTCGAACTCACCGCTACAACAGCGCGTTCGAGAACGAACGCCGCGTTCAGCTGGCGGGGGGG
>JBDTVJ010000263.1:0-3722 GCA_040007275.1 Terracoccus sp. | reverse complement strand
TCACCGGCAGCTAATCCTCGTGTCCACTAAAGCGGGTACGGTCCACTCGCACCTCAACGCCCCAGCCTCCGGCGCCGATCCGCGTGGTGAGCCCCGGCGCGTTCTGCTCGCCAGAGGGCGATCTCGGACATACCAAGAAGGGCACGTTGATGCGCTGCTCGATGAAGGCCGGCGACAACCGAGCGCGCTGGCGCGCGGCCTGAGCGCCACGAACGGCCCGAGATCGCAACGACACTCCAACACCCGTCGCTGACGGCGGACAACGAAAGGCAGGGCAGGTAGGTGGGGCTCTCGGTCGGTTTCAAGATCGCCCCCGGAGTGCGCGTGCGCGCCTCCTCTCGCGGGATGCGCGCGAGCATCGGGCCTCGCGCGGCTCGGGTGCACGTCGGCGCCGGCCGAACCCGGATCTCGTCCGGGGCCGGCCCCGTCACCGTGTCAACCGCCGTCGGCGGCGGGCAGCGCCGTGGCACCGCCCGCTCGCCCGGCTCGTCAGGCCGTACGGCACGTTCGCCGGGGCCCCGACAGCCCACCGTCGCACAGCTACGAGCTCAGGCCCGGGCTGCGCAACGGGCGCAGCAGGTCGCTGACGTCGCCGCCTCGGAGCGGTCCTTGACCACCCTGCACTACGCGGAGTTCCCCGAATCCTCCCGGCAGGTGCTGCCGGTCCCGCCCAGGCCTGACCCCGCCACGGTGGAATCGGTGCGGCGCGAGCTGTACCAAGGCGCGACCGCAGGTGTGTCGGTGTGGAAACGCACCCTGCGCAAGCAGGCCAAGACCTGGGCGGGGCAACAAGCCTCTAGCGAAGCCGAGCGGCGTTACACCGGCGGGGTCGTCGCCGCCCAACTGGAGCAGTGGCATCTCGACCAGCAGTGGCAGGCACTTCTAGCGCACGATCCGAACACGGTGATCCCAGCCGTCGACGAGGCGTTCGCCGACAACGCCAGCGACTCCACCTGTGTCGACGCCGGAACCGACCCCGAAACCGGCGCCCGGTACGTCACCGCCGTCGTCGGCTACGGCGGCATCGACCTGGTGCCCGAGCACCGGCCGGACACCACGCCCGGTGGCAAGCCCACCCTCCGTAAGCGCACCAAGACCAACCGCAACGACTTGTACGCCACTGCGGTGGCCTCGACCGTGTTGGCCACCGCGAAGGAAGCCCTCGCCGTCGCGGTCGCCGCTACCGAGGCGCGGGTGCTCGTGGTCCGTCCGCACCGTTCGGTCGGTGTCGAGCCGGTGTATGCCGGAACGTTGCGCCGCGAGCTCTTGGCACAGCGGGAGTGGCGCAGGCTCGACCCGCTGGACGTGGTCATGTCTACCGAGAACGCGGAGCTGGCCCGCAAGGGCAGCACTCGTGAGGTCGTCACCTGGCCGGTGGACGCCGACTCGCCAGCCCAAGACATCCTCAACGCCTGGTCGCGAACGTACGACTCGGAGCCAGAGACAGAACCCCCCGAGTCAGCGGACGACTGAGCCCGCAACCGTCGAGCACGTGCCATACGTCGCTCCATGCCGCGCTGAGGGCAACCACAGTCACGGGACCGCCGGCGAGAAGGCGTAATCCGGCCTGACGACCGGATCCGACCCGCCGTCAGTCGGTTTGGGTCATCGGCAGGGGCGGCACCGGGCGTACCTCGAGGTCGAAGGGCAGCACCTCCGGGGAGAGGGCAGCGGCCCGCGCGGCGTGCGAGGTCATCCGCCGCATGTAGTGCCGACGGCAGAGCACCTCGTACTCCACCTGACCCTCGAGGCCGGCAGCCGTATCACCGACGACGACCTGTTCACCCTCGACCACCATCTCTCCCTCGACCACGCGTGCGTTCGTCGTGGCTCGGCGTCCACACCAGCACAGGGCTTCCACCTGGAGCACCTGCACGCGGTCGGCCAGCTCGATCAGCCGCTTGCTGCCCGGGAAGAGCTCGGTGCGGAAGTCAGCGGTGATGCCGAAGGCGAACACATCGACGTCCATCTCGTCGACCACCCGGGCGAGCTGCTCGACCTGTACGCCGGTGTAGAACTGCGCCTCGTCGCACACGAGGTAGTCGATGCGGCCCCCGGCCGTGGCCCGGCTGACGATGGACTCCCAGAAGTCGAGGTCGTCCGCGACTTCGAGCGCGCCCGTCGACAGCCCGAGCCGCGAGGAGAGCACGTTGGCTCCGGCGCGGTCGAGCTTGGTGAAGATCAGCCCGACCCGGCCCCGCACAGCGTGGTTGTGGTTCATCTGCAGAGCGAGGGTGGACTTGCCGCAGTCCATGGTTCCGGAGAAGAAGACCAGCTCAGCCACGGGCACCCACCTAGGTTCTGGTGCCCGGCGGCACCACGATGACGGGAACGGCCAGCTCGGCATCGCTGAGGGCGCCGTGCAGACCGAACAGGGCCACCAGCTGGGGCCGCATCCGGCCCGAGTGCACCATCGCGAACGACCCGCGCATGACGGCCACAACATCGCCGATGCGCGGGGAGACCCGAGCGTCGACCGGGCCGAACCAACCCGTGTCGATGACCTCCTCACGGGTGAGCACCCGGGCGCGGTCGCCCAGGGCGGCCCGCCACGTCGACGCCACGTCGGCGGTGCTGCCGTTCTCGGTGTAGAGCTGCAGGCAGCGCGGCTCTCCCCCGAGGTGGCGGATGCCGCTCATCAACGCCGGCTCGTGGGCGAGGTCGATACGGTTGCGGAAGGGGATGTCGACCATGCCGTGGTCGGCCGTGATCACGATCGAGGTGTCGCCCGGAACCCGGTCGGTCAACCGGGCGAGGGCGCGGTCGACCGACTCCACCTCATCGCCCCACTGCCACGACTGACAGCCGTGCACGTGACCGACCTTGTCGACCTCACCCCAGTACAGATACACCAGGGCGCGAGGGGAAGCACGCACGGCGGCGACGGCGGCATCGACTCTGTCGTCGATTGCTGCGGCGGCGCGGAACCGGCCACCTCGCAGCGCCGCCGAGGTCAGCCCCGAGCCCTCGAAGTAGTGCGGGCCGATCATCGTGACCGACACCCCGGCCGACTCGGCGGCCTCGAACACCGTCTCGTTCGGTTGCCATTGGAGCGGATCGGGCCCGTGCTCCCACGACAGCTCGTTGAGCAGACGGTCGGTGTCGGGGTCGAGCACCTGCATCCCGACGAGACCGTGCGACCCCGGCGGCAGACCGGTTCCGAAGGTGGCCATCGAGGTGGCGGTGGTCGTGGGGAAGCCGCACGGGACCCGGCTGGCGCTCGCCAGTCGCTGGCGCAGGAACGGAGCGTGCCCGCTCCGCTGCCGCAGCAGGTCATGACCCAGGCCGTCGACGAGCACGACCACGGTGCGACGCACCGAAGGCAGGTCGAAGATGTCGTGGCCACGGAACCGCGGCACGCCGAGACGGTCGGCCACCGAGGGCAGCACCGACGCGAGCGTGCCCGCAGACCAGTCGAGTCGGGCGGATGCCGGTGAGCTCACGACGCGGGACCTGCGGAACCGCCCCCGATACTTCCTGAGAGGACCCTGGCGAAGCGCAGGGCGTGCTTGACGGCGGACTCTCCGTCGGCGGCGGCGCTGATACGCAGCGAGATGTCATCACTGGCGATGGTTCCCTCGAAGCCGTGGTCGGCGGTGCAGTCGGGGTCACCACACTGGGCCGGCACCATGTCGAGTCGGCTGACCGCGCCCCAGCCGATGGTCAAGGTGATGTCCCGGCTGTGGGTGCCGGGTGAGAACGACTCGGGTTCGGCCACCACG
>JBDTVJ010000262.1:0-3732 GCA_040007275.1 Terracoccus sp. | reverse complement strand
TCGCCCTCGACGCCACGGGCGTAGGAGCGGTGGCAGGCGTGCCGATCAACGTCGTTGCCGCCAGCGCCATCGCCGGTGGGGTGACAACGGCTGGCGCCGGAGCCGGCAACCTGATCCAACACGCTCGCGCTAGCGACAACCGGCTCCTCCAAGAGGCCACCGGCCCGTCTGAACCCGCGGCTCGCCCGCCGAGCTCGAACTGGTCGTCCACGGGGCCGCACCAGTCTCCCGTCGACGGGGCGCGACAGGTGCGAGGTGACATGCCAAAGACAGCCGGCCCCAACGAGGTGCTGGTCCGCTACAACGGCCGAGGCGAGGTGAACGCTTACCAGGTCTACGATTCGCACGGTCTCCCCATGAAACGGGTGGATGTCCGTGGCAAGCAACACCATGATGTTCCAACCCCCCACGTCCAGGAGTTCACTCGCAATACTGACCCTGAAACCGGGAAGCAATACGTCAAGAAGGCGCCGGGCAACCCGCGGGCGGCGCGACCAGATGAGGTGTTCGGACTGTGAGAGCGTTTGACTTCTATTCGATCGATGGAATCGATATCTGGACCAAGGACTCGCCACCGCCCGAGACCGCCGCGGTGTATGTAAGCCAAAGAGTCAGCTTGGCGGCCGTAGCGGCCGTCACCGACTTATTGTGTCCACGGTTCGTCGATTTGGAGGGAGCGGTCCTGCTGGAGAGCAGCGCCGACCTTAAGAGCTTTCAATCGTGGAAGGAGTACTTCGACGGGGACCTACGTGCGGTCGAGGCCATGCTGAACCATGAGCACGTCTGGGACATGTTCACCTACGACGACGAGACCAACGAAGCCGCGCTGGAGATCGTCGCCGAACGCATGGCCATCACCTGGAAAGCGGCGGCCGAGGCCCAGTTTCCCGATCGCGCCTTCGTTTGTGAGGTCACCGACGAATACGGGCCCACGGTCACGATCACGACGGCCGTTCCGTAAACCCGTTCCCGTTACCTGCTGAGGCAGGCCTGGGTCGAATAGTGCAAGACGAAGGACTCCAAGATCCCCCGCTTCGAGGCTCAGCAGGTGAGTGGCCCGCGTGGCGAAATGGTGGTCTGCATGCCGGGAGGTGCACTGACGATCTGGGGCCCGCGAGCCGAGTGAGCAACAACGGCCGTCTCGCCACGCTCACGTGTCGCAGCCAAGTTCTAGTTCCGGTGGCGTCTGGGCCGACTGACCATGGTGAGCACGCCGGAACGGGCGGCTAGAAGGCACACTCTGGGGCGAGGTTGGCAGCACGCCACGAACATGGACCGCGACCACCGGCTCACGCCCCGAGCGCACGCAGCAGGCACAATGAGCCCATGACCAGTGCGGCTCTGCTCCCGCTTGCTGTCCCCGCGGGGCCGGAGGTGCTGACCATCCTGCCGGCGCTGGAAGCCGCCTTAGCCGGCGGCGCGCCCGTGCTGCCGTACGTGGCCACCAAGGACAGGCCGGTTGTCGACCCGGCTGAGACCACCGACCTCCCCGACGGCCTCGCCGTCGTCGTGGCCACCTCCGGGTCGACCGGGCGACCCAAACGGGCGCTGCTCACCGCGCGGGCCCTCGAGCGCTCGGTGTGGTCAACGCACCAGGTCCTCGGCGGCAGTGGCGGTTGGCTGCTCGCCATGCCTGGCCATCACATCGCCGGCCTGCAGGTGCTCCTGCGCTCGATCACCGTGGGCATCGCGCCCACCGTGCTCGACCTGCGCGACGGCTTCTCGCCTGCTGCCTTCGCCGCCGCAGCGGCCAGCGTGACCACGACCGTCACCGCTCGTCGTCGCTACACCGCCATCGTGCCCACCCAGCTCGCGCGGCTGCTCGACGATCCGGAAGGCACCGAGGCCCTCTGCCGCTTCGACGCCGTGCTCGTCGGCGGCGCCGCCACTTCCGCAACCCTGGTCGGCCGGGCGCACCGAGCCGGCATCCCGGTCCGACTGACCTACGGAATGAGCGAGACGGCGGGCGGCTGCGTCTACGACGGCACCCCGATGCCCGTCAGCCGGGTGCACATCGACAACGACCATCACATCGTGCTGGGCGGCGAAACGGTGGCGCACGGCTACCTTGGCGACCCCGACCGTTCAGCCGATGCCTTCGCGGTCGATGCCGACGGCGTTCGATGGTTTCGAACCGACGACCTCGGGCACTTCGACGACGACGAGCTGCTGGTCGTCGATGGCCGCGCTGACGACGTCATCAACAGCGGCGGCGTCAAGATCACGCCCGGAGTGGTCGAGGACGCGATCCTGCGCCACCTCCCCGAGGTCCTCGACGTCGTCGTGGTCGGACTCCCCGACCGGGAATGGGGCGAGATCGTGTGCGCCGCAGTCACGCTGGTCGACCCAGCCGGTCAGGTGGCCCAGCAGTCGGTACGCGACCGACTTCGTGGCATTCTGCCAGATGCCGCCCTGCCGCGCCGGGTGCTGGCGCTGGCTTCCCTTCCGCAGCGTGGTCCGGGCAAGCCCGACCGGGAGGCCGTCCGCCGGGTGATGCACGATCTGAGCTGACCGGTGGCAAGATGGGACCACTGTTCCAACGCAGGCCTGAAGGAGTTCCCGTGCTACGCGTCGTGTTCATCGCACTCGTGGTGTTCGCGACCATCTACGCCTTCGTCGACGTCTTGCAGACCGACCGGCGGCAGGTGCGCATCATGCCGCGTGTCGTGTGGCTGATCGTGGTGATCGTGCCCGTGGTCGGTCCCACCGCTTGGCTGATGGCCAAGCGGGAGGGAACCGCCGGCGGTCGGCCCCCGCAGCGCCCGCGTCGACCCCCGGGGCCCCGTGGCCCGGATGACGATCCCGAGTTCCTCCGCAGGCTCTGAGCTTCGAGCCCCGCTGACGCCTGATCGAGCCCTCCGACCGTCGAAGGACCCATGGCCACCCTGAACCAGTGGATCGAGGGCGCGCGCCCGCGAACGCTCCCGGCCGCCGTCTCGCCTGTGCTCGTCGGCACGGGCGCAGCCTACGAAAGCGGCCACGTGGTCTGGGCCTACGCGATCCTGGCGCTTGCCGTCTCGGTGCTGCTTCAGATCGGCGTCAACTACGCCAACGACTACTCCGACGGCATCCGGGGCACCGACGCGGTGCGGGTCGGCCCGGTGCGGCTCGTCGGTCAGCGGCTCGCGGCACCGCGAACGGTGAAGTTCGCGGCCTTCACCTGCTTCTTCTTCGCCGCACTACTGGGTCTTGCCCTCGTGGCTCTCTCAGAACTGTGGGTGATGATCCCGATCGGCGCCGCGGCCATCGCCGCGGCCTGGTACTACACCGGTGGCAGCCGTCCCTACGGCTACCTCGGGCTCGGTGAGGCGTTCGTCTTCGTCTTCTTCGGGCTCGTCGCCACCCTCGGCACGATGGCCACCATGACCTCGCTCACCCCCGCCGGGTGGTGGGGAGCGATCGGGGTCGGCTCCCTCGCCTCTGCGATCCTGGTCGCCAACAACCTGCGCGACATCCCCACCGATCGTGAGCACGGCAAGCTGACCCTGGCCGTGCGGATGGGTGAACGGGGCACCCGTGCCTTCTACGTGGGCCTCGTGGCCATCTCCATCGTCATGGCCGTGCTGGCCTCCTTCACCTCACCCCTGGCCCTGCTCGCCCTGCTCGCCGCGCCCCTGCTCAGGCGGCCGATGCGTGCGGTGCTGGGCGGGGCCGAGGGCCGCGGGCTCATCCCGGCGCTGGCCGGGACGGGCATCTTCCAGCTCGCCTGGTCGGCGCTGCTCGCGCTCGGGC
>JBDTVJ010000261.1:0-3733 GCA_040007275.1 Terracoccus sp. | reverse complement strand
CGCTCCAGGGCTTCACGGCCACGCCCCGCCCGCTCGACGGCATCCCGCCGTTCGTCTGGCACGGGTCGATCCGCAGCCCCGAGATCGCCGAGCAGGCCGCGTACTACGGCGACGGCTTCTTCTCCAACCACATCTTCTGGCCGGCCAGCCACACGAAGCAGATGGTGGCGCTCTACCGCAGGCGCTTCGAGCACTACGGCCACGGGAGCGCCGACCAGGCCATCGTCGGCCTCGGTGGTCAGGTGTTCATGCGCAAGAACAGCCAGGACGCCGTTCGCGACTTCCGTCCCTACTTCGACAGCGCCCCGGTCTACGGGCACGGGCCCTCGCTGGAGGAGTTCACCAGCCAGACACCGCTCACCGTCGGCAGCCCCCAGGAGGTCATCGATCGCACCCTCGGCTTCCGCGAGTACGCGGGTGACTACCAGCGCCAGCTCTGGCTGCTCGACCACGCCGGGCTGCCCCTCAAGACCGTGCTCGAGCAGCTCGACCTCCTCGGCGAAGAGGTCGTGCCGGTGCTCCGCAAGGAGTTTGACGCCCTCAGGCCGGCCCACGTGCCCGAGGCGCCCACCCACGCCACGCTGCTCGCCGCCGCCCCCGCCAGCAGCTCAGAACCCGTGAAGGAGAATGCTCGATGACCACCGCGACCACATGGCACCTCGCCGTCATCACCGCCGGACTCACCCAGCCGTCGTCGACGCGACTGCTCGCTGACCGCCTCACCGAGGCGGTCGTGCGGGCACTGCGTGACACCACCAACACCGGCAGGTCGCCCGACGAGGTCGTGGTGGAGGTCGTGGAGGTCCGTGACGTCGCGCACGACCTGACCAACCACGTGCTCACCGGGTTCGCCTCACCTGAGCTGCAGGTGCGCCTGGATGCGATCACCGAGGCGGATGCCGTCATCGTCGTGACCCCGATCTACGCCGCTTCGTTCAGTGGGCTGTTCAAGATGCTCATCGACGTGCTGCCCACCGACGCGCTGCGCGACACCCCGGTGCTGCTCGGCGCCACGGGCGGGACGGCCCGTCACTCGCTGGCCATCGAGCACGCGCTGCGTCCGCTGTTCGCCCACCTCGGCGCGCTCGTGGCGCCGGTAGGGGTGTTCGCGGCCTCCGACGACTGGGGAAGTGCGGATGCCGGTCTGCTCGGTGAGCGCATCACGCGGGCAGGCCGGTCGTTCGGGGGTCTCATCACGGGCACGTCGAAGACGCCCCTGCCCGACCCGTTCGACGACGTGACGCCCTTTGCGACGCTGCTCCAAGGCTCGTCACGCGCCTGAGCGGGGCAACCATCTCTCGGGCGTTCGAGGCGCCGGGGGCCGGCATCCGGCCCGCGGCGCCACTTTTTGCCGCTAGGGCGCCGGCTCCATGCCGAGTTCGCGGACGATCCGGTCGGCGATGGCGAGCGAGGCTGTGGCCGCTGGGGAGGGAGCGTTACGGATGCTGAACACGTTGCCGACCCGGCTGAACCGGAAGTCGTCGACCAGCGAGCCGTCGGCGTCCATGGCCTGGGCCCGGACGCCGGTCGGCCCACGCCCGACGTCGCTCGGTGAGATCGCCGGCACGTAGCGGCGGGCCCGGGCGATGAAGGCTCGCCGGTTGATCGAGGTCCAGACCTCACTGGCGCCCGTCGCCACGTTGGCGCCGGCGAAAGACCGGAAGCCCTTGAAGCCGAGTAGCTCTCGGACCTGCCTGGCATCGACATCCCGCAACCGATAGCCCTCTCGCGACAGGGCAAGCACCGCGTTGGGCCCCATCAGAACGGCCCCGTCGACGCGTCTGGTGAGGTGCACTCCGAGAAACGGGTAACGAGGGTCGGGCACCGGGTAGACCAACCCTGACACCAGGTGCCGCGCGCTCGGCCGCAGCTCGTGGAACTCCCCGCGAAACGGCACGATGCGCGGAAAGGGCGAGTCGCCGGCGAGGGTCGCCAGGCGGTCGGCGTTCAGCCCGCCCGCGGCGACGACGAGGTCAGCCAAGACCGTCCGACCATCCTTGGCTGTCACCTGGGTGCGCTCGCCGACCGCGATCGACGTCACCTCAAAGTCGGTAGTGACCGTGGCCGTGCGCTCGGCGGCTTCGGCGAGCAACGCCGCCGTGATCTGGGAGTAGTCGACGATCGCGGTGCTGGGGGAGTGCAGGGCCGCCCGGCCGACGACGTGGGGCTCGACCTCGCCGAGCTGATCGGGCGTCAGCCAGCGCAGGCCGGGAACCCCGTTCGCCTCGGCCCGCAGATGGATGTCGTGCAGCCGGTGTTCGTCGTCGCTGTCGCAGGCGACGAGCACCTTGCCCACCTCTTGGTAGGCCAAGCCGTGGTCGAGGCAGTAGGCCCGCAGGGCGGTGACCCCGGCGCGAACCGATCGGGCCTTGGCCGACTCGGGAACGTAGTACAGGCCGGCGTGCACGACCCCGCTGTTGTGCGAGGTCTGGTGCGCGGCCGGAGACCCCTCCTTCTCGAGCACGGTCACGGTCGGCGACTCAGCCGTCAGGGTCAACGCCCGGGCCACCGCAGCACCGATGATTCCGGCTCCGATCACCACGACGTGCTGACGAGCCATACCCAGCACGCTATCCCCCTCACCGACTCCCGACCGCACCGAACGCCGCGTTCGTTGCCGAACACCGCGGTGTAACAGTGCTTTCGAGACCGAACACCGCGTTCGGTAGGGGGGCGGGTTGTCCACACCCGTCAATTGGTCGGCCGGGCCGTCCCCAGATCGGAGGGGATGGGTTCACTCGGGACGCCCGCCGCGCTTGACTCGTCGACGGGACGCCCGCTCCGCGGGCCCACGGAGACAGGAGCACCAGAGTGTCCAACGTCGTTCACATCCTCACCCGTCGCCCGCTCGACGAGCGGCTCGGTACGTCCGTCCGTCCGGGGGAGTGCCTGGTCTGCTTTCTTCGGCGCATGGTCGGCGCTCAGGCTTGCCTCGGCTCGTTCACCTGGGCCGCCCACTATCGCCTCTCGCGCGCTCCGCGGGCCGTCGCCCTCGAGCGGAGGCTCCGGGCCGAGGGGGCGGCCTGCGACTGCGAGGTGCCGGGCCGGGTCTGGCAGCTCAACGGCAGCCTGCTTGTGCGTGACCCTGTGTCCGGCGTCCTCGTCGAACCCGAAGACGCGCCCGCGTGCTCAGCCACCCGGCCCACGTCGACCAAGCCCTGCGACAACTGGAGTCTCGCCCGCGACCTCGCCCTGTGAGCCGGTCGCCGGCGTGCTGCGCGTCAGTGAGGCAGGGCGGCGAGATCGGCGGGAGTGGTTCGAGACGCGTGAGCGGCATACGGCTTCGGGTGACGCCTCACGAAGCGCGCGATGTACGGGCAGACCGCCACGATCGTTCGACCCGACGCGATGGTGTCGTCGAGCGCGAACCTCGACAGTACCTGGGCCAGCCCGCGCCCGCTGTAGGCTTCGTCCACTTCGGTATGGAAGAAGACGACCCGCTCCGAGCCACCCTCGACCGGCACGACCACGTACTGGGCCTGTCCGATCAGCCGGCCCCCGTCGCGCAGCTCGTACCGACCCAGATCAGGGGCATTGACGACTTGCGGCCCATCCTTCTCGGCACTCATCGCTCCAGCATGGCAGGGTGAGGTCATGGCGAGGTACTTCGATGTACATCCGGTTGACCCGCAGCCCAGAGCGATCGGCCAGGTGGTCGACATCCTGCGCGGGGGAGGCCTGATCGCCTACCCCACCGACTCGTGCTTCGCACTGGGGTGCTCGCTCGACAACC
>JBDTVJ010000260.1:0-3734 GCA_040007275.1 Terracoccus sp. | reverse complement strand
TCACGCCGTTCGGGTCGCGACAGGCCCTGCCGATGATCGCCGACCAGCAGCTCGTGGGCCGGCGCATCTCCATCGGCGGTGGTGGTCACGGCGTTGGCCTCACGGTGAACGGTGACGACGTGATCCGGCTCTTCGATGCCACGGTGGCCGACATCTCCGATGAACAGGCTCGCCCCTGATCTCTCCACCGGGGCACACTGGGCCCATGGCCCGACCCGACCTGCCCACCAAGCCGTGCGCCCGCTGCGGGCGCACCATCACCTGGCGCAAGGCGTGGGAGCGCGACTGGCCCTCGGTGCGCTGGTGCTCGGCCGGATGCCGCAGCCGCGGTGTCACCGACGTCGACCGGCAGCTCGAGGCTGCCCTGGAGTCGCTCCTCGACACGCGGCCGCGCAGCTCGTCCGTGTGCCCGTCGGAGGCCGCCAGGGCAGTGGGCAAGGCGGCCGGCACCGACGACTGGAACGAGCTGATGGAGCCGGCCCGCAACGCCGCTCGGCGGCTGGTGGCCGCAGGACGTGCCGAGATCACCCAGGGCGGGCAGGTCATCGACCCCAGCGCGTTCAAGGGGCCGATCCGAGTACGTCGCCCGCGCTGACCTGCGCAGGTCCGCGCGAACGAGAGCGAGCTCAGCGGCATCCGAACTGTCAGAACGCTCACCCCTCCTGCATGGGCACACGCACCCCACGTTCGTGGGCGACCCGGTCGGCGATGTCGTAGCCGGCGTCGACGTGCCGGATGACGCCCATGCCGGGGTCGTTGGTCAGCACGCGGGCCAGCTTCTGCGCCGCCAGATCGGTGCCGTCGGCGAGGGAGACCTGGCCGGCGTGCAGGCTGCGACCGATGCCGACCCCGCCCCCGTGGTGGATCGAGACCCAGGTGGCGCCCGAGCTGGTGTTGACGAGCGCGTTGAGCAGCGGCCAGTCGGCGATGGCGTCGGAGCCGTCGGCCATCGCCTCGGTCTCGCGGTACGGGCTCGCGACCGAGCCGCTGTCGAGGTGGTCGCGGCCGATGACGACGGGCGCCGAGAGCTCGCCGGTGCGCACCATCTCGTTGAACTTCAGGCCCGCCTTGTCGCGCTCGCCGTAGCCGAGCCAGCAGATGCGGGCAGGGAGGCCCTGGAAGGCGATCCGCTCTTGAGCGCCACGAATCCACTTGTGCAGACGGTCGTGGTCGGGGAAGAGCTCGAGCACGGCCTTGTCGGTGGCGGCGATGTCCTTCGGGTCTCCGGAGAGGGCGGCCCAGCGGAACGGACCCTTGCCCTCGCAGAACAGCGGGCGGATGTAGGCGGGCACGAACCCGGGGAACTCGAACGCCCGGTCGTAGCCGCCGTGGCGCGCCTCGTCACGGATCGAGTTGCCGTAGTCGAACACCTCGGCGCCGGCGTCCTGGAACTCGACCATGGCCTTGACCTGCTTGGCCATCGAGGCCCGGGCGCGGTCGGTGAACTCCTCGGGCTTCTTCTCGGCGAGCTCGGACCAGTCGGCCAGCTCGACGCCCTCGGGCAGGTAGCTGAGCGGGTCGTGGGCCGAGGTCTGGTCGGTCACGATGTCGATCTCGACGCCGCGACGCAGCAGCTCGGGGAAGACCTCGGCGGCGTTGCCCACCACGCCCACCGACCAGCCGCGGCGTTCCCGCTTGGCGGCCAGGGCCTTGTCGACGGCGTCGTCGAGGTCGTCGGCCACCTCGTCGAGGTAGCGGTGCTCGACGCGGCGCTGCAGGCGGGCGGGGTCGACGTCGACGACGAGGCACACACCACCGTTCATCGTGACGGCGAGCGGTTGAGCGCCGCCCATCCCGCCGCAGCCCCCGGTGAGCGTGAGGGTACCGGCGAGCGTGCCGCCGAACTTCTTCTCGGCCACCGCGGCGAACGTCTCGTAGGTGCCCTGCACGATGCCCTGCGTGCCGATGTAGATCCACGACCCGGCCGTCATCTGGCCGTACATCGTCAGACCCATGTGCTCGAGCCGGCGGAACTCGGGCCAGGTCGCCCAGTCGCCGACGAGGTTGCTGTTGGCGATGAGCACCCGCGGAGCCCACTCATGCGTCTGCATGACGCCGACGGGGCGCCCCGACTGCACGAGCATGGTCTCGTCCTGCTTCAAGGTGGTGAGCGTGCGCACCATCGCGTCGAAGCTCTTCCAGTCGCGCGCCGCGCGGCCTGTGCCGCCGTAGACGACAAGGTCGTCGGGGCGCTCGGCGTTCTCGGGGTCGAGGTTGTTCATCAGCATCCGCAGCGGGGCCTCGGTAGACCACGACTGCGCGGTCAGCGTCGTACCCCGTGGGGCGCGAACCGGTCGTGCACCTTCCATGTCAGTTCCCTTCTCGTTCACCAGTGGTCTCTACCCGTCGGAAGGACGCAACGCGCCAGCACGAAGTGTCCTCTCGACGGGGCACGGCCGTCGAGAGGACGTTGCGCATCGCACGAACTGCCCTTTCGACGGTGATGGGATGCGGGTAGGTCATCGGAGGGGGCCGGTGACGGTCTCGACGGCGACGAGCGCCTGGCCCGATGCCACCAGTTCGACGGCGGCCTCGATCTCGGGGGCGAGAAAGCGGTCGGTGCCGAGTCCCTCGACCTCACGCCGCAGCCGGGCGATGACCGCGGCGCTGGCAGCCGCCGGCTGCAGCGGCGCACGCATCTCAATACCCCGGGCCGCGGTCAGCAGCTCGACGGCGAGCACCCGGGTCAGTCCGTCGACCGAACGACGCAGCTTCCGGGCGCCTGACCACCCCATCGAGACGTGGTCCTCCTGCATCGCCGAGCTCGGGATCGAGTCGACCGAGGCGGGCACCGCCAGGCGCTTCATCTCGGAAACGATCGCCGCCTGGGTGTACTGGGCGATCATGTGGCCGCTGTCGACGCCCGGGTCGTCGGCGAGGAACGCGTTGAGGCCGTGGTTGCGCGCCCGGTCGAGGAAGCGGTCGGTGCGACGTTCGCTCATCGATGCCACATCGGCGGCGACGATGGCCAGGAAGTCGAGCACGTAGGCGACCGGCGCCCCGTGGAAGTTGCCGTTCGACTCGACCCGGCCGTCCTTCGTCACGACGGGGTTGTCAACCGCTGATGCCAGCTCGTACCCGGCGACCCGGGCCGCGTGCTCGACCGTGTCGCGAGCGCCGCCGGCCACCTGGGGAGCACACCTCAGTGAGTAGGCATCCTGAACTCGGGTACATCCTTCGTCGTCGTGCGAGGCCCGAATCGGACTGCCGTTCATAACAGCTCGAATGTTGGCCGCCGAAAGGGCCTGCCCCTGTTGGGGCCTCAGCTCGTTCAGGTCGGCCGCAAAGACCGCGTCGGTACCGAGCAGCCCTTCGACGCTCATGGCGGCGGTGATGTCGGCCACCTTGAGCAGCATCCGGAGGTCGGTGATCGCCAGCACGAGCATTCCGAGCATGCCGTCGGTGCCGTTGATGAGGGCCAGCCCCTCCTTCTCGGCGAGCACGACCGGTTCGATGCCATGGTCGTCCAAGGCGCTCGCCGCATCGGTCCGCGTGCCGTCGGCCAGCTGCACCGGGCCCTCCCCCATCACCGCGAGCGCGCAGTGGGCCAGGGGTGCGAGGTCACCCGAGCAGCCGAGCGAGCCGTACTCGTGCACGACCGGGGTGATGCCGGCGCTCAGGACCGCCGCGTAGGCGCGAGCCGTCTCGAGCCGGATGCCGGTGCGGCCGGTGGCCAGGGTCGAGAGCCGCAGCAGCATCAACGCCCGCACGACCTCTCGCTCGACCTCCGGGCC
>JBDTVJ010000259.1:0-3738 GCA_040007275.1 Terracoccus sp. | reverse complement strand
CCCCGCCGTGGCGGGCCATCCCGCCGTAGGTGTCGACGATGATCTTGCGGCCGGTCAGGCCGGCGTCGCCCATCGGGCCACCGATCTCGAAGCGGCCGGTCGGGTTGATCAGCGCGCGGAAGCTGCTCGTGTCCAGCTTGGTGCCGCTGCTGGCCAGCTCGTGCAGCACCGGCTCGATGACGTGCTCGAGGATGTCGGGCTCCAGCATCCGCTCGAGAGAGACGTCAGGAGCGTGCTGGGTGGAGAGCACGACGGTGTCGAGCGAGACGGGGCGGTCGCCGTCGTAGGCGATGGTGACCTGGGTCTTGCCGTCGGGACGCAGATAGGGCAGCACGTCACCCTTGCGCACCGCGGTGAGCCGCTCCGCCAGACGGTGCGCGAGGTAGATCGGCAGGGGCAACAGCTCGGGCGTGTCGTCGCAGGCGTACCCGAACATCAGACCCTGGTCGCCGGCGCCCTGCTTGTCGAGCGGGTCGATGCCGCCGTGCCGGCTCTCGTGGGCGGTGTCGACCCCCTGGGCGATATCGGGCGACTGGGCTCCGATGGAGACGGACACACCGCAGGTGCGGCCGTCGAACCCCTTCTGCGACCCGTCGTAGCCGACCTCGAGGATGGTCTCGCGAACGATCGCTGGAATCTCGACGTAACCGATGGTCGAGACCTCGCCGGCCACGTGCACGAGGCCCGTGGTGACCATCGTCTCGACGGCTACCCGGGCGTGCGGGTCGGCACGGAGCATGGCATCGAGGATGGCGTCGCTGATCTGGTCACAGATCTTGTCGGGGTGCCCCTCGGTGACGGACTCGGACGTGAAGAGGCGTGCGGGCACGAGGAAGCTTCCTGACTGTGGTCGGGTTCGATGGCTGGCTGATGGGGAGGTGGTGACGCGTGAGTTTACCGGTCAGGTCAGGAGCCGTTCGATGGCGTCCACGACCGCCTCGGCGACGGCGTCCTTGGAGGTGGGGCCCACGGTGACCGCTTCGTCGTCTCCCCGACGCAGCAGGTGCACGGTGGTGTCATCGCGACCGAAGGTGAGCCCGTCTCCGACCTCGTTGACAACCTGCAGGTCGCTGCCCTTGCGTGCGAACTTCGCCCGCGCGTGGTGCATCACCGAACCGTCGGCGTCACCCGTCTCGGCCGCAAAGCTGACGATGACCGGGCGTCGGGACCGGTGTTCGGCCCGGTTCGCCACCAGGCCCTTGACGATGTCGGGGTTCTCGACCAGGTCGAGGCGCAGACCCGCGTCCGGCTCCTCGGGGTTCTTCTTGATCTTGTGCGCGCTCGCGTTCGCGGGCCGGAAGTCAGCAGGGGCCGCCGCCATCACCACGACGTCGGCCTCGGCCGCCGCCGCGTCGACAGCCGCCTTGAGCTGCTCGGTGGTCTCGACCGTGATCAACGTCATGCCCTCGGGGGTCGGCAGCCCCACGTTGGCGGCCACGAGCGTGACGGCGGCTCCTCGCGCCCGCGCCGCGCGTGCGATGGCGTAGCCCTGCTTGCCGGAGCTGCGGTTGCCGATGAAGCGCACGGGATCGAGCGGCTCGCGGGTTCCGCCGGCCGACACGACGAAGCGCCGTCCCCGCAGACGACCGCTGCCGGATGCCGGGTGCTCACCGGCATCCGTCGTGGTGCTCGCAGGGGTGGCCGAGGCTTCCACGACAGCCAGGCAGGCGGCGTAGAGGTCGGCCGGCTCGGGCAACCGACCCGCGCCGGTGTCACTACCCGTGAGGCGGCCGTGCGCGGGGTCGATGACGTGCGCCCCCCGCTCACGCAAGGTGGCGATATTGGCGCGCGTGGCCGGGTGCTCCCACATCTCGGTGTGCATGGCCGGGGCGAACACCACGGGGCATCGAGCGGTCAGCAGCGTGCTGGTGAGCAGGTCGCCGGCCAGCCCGTGGGCCGCCTTGGCCAGGATGTCCGCCGTGGCCGGAGCGACCACCACCAGATCGGCGTGCTGCCCGATGCGCACGTGCGGCACCTCATGAACGGAGGTCCACACATCAGCGCTGACCGGCTTTCCCGACAGGGCCGCCCAGGTGGGAGCGCCGACGAACTCGAGGGCGGCAGCGGTGGGCACGACCGTCACATCGTGGCCGGCCTCCGTGAACAGCCGCAGGAGAGAGCAGGCCTTGTAGGCGGCGATACCACCACTGACGCCGAGAACGACCCGCAGGCGGGTGTTGGAGCCGGCCACCAAACGGGGCTCAGGCCTCGGTCGGCACGGAGGTGAGCAACCGCTGGTTGATCTCGCGCAGGGCGATCGACAGCGGCTTCTCGTGCACCTCGGTCTCGACGAGGGGGCCGACGTAGTCGAGCAGGCCCTCCTGAAGCTGCGAGTAGTACGCGTTGATCTGACGAGCCCGCTGAGCCGAGTAGATGACGAGGGCGTACTTGGAGTCGGCGACGGCCAGGAGGTCGTCGATCGGCGGGTTGGTGATGCCGATGGGAGCGGCCTTGGTACCGGACACGGTGATCTCGTTTCGTTCGGGGTCTGCGTGGTTTCGAGGGCCAGGGCGCGCGCCGGAGGACTTGCAGGAGGTGGGTCCCGGGAAGCGCGACGACGTGCGGATCAGCCGGCCGCCGATCCTGACCTCATCAATGATACGAGTTCTTCACTGGCCCGACGAACATCGTCGTTGACGATGACCTCGTCGAACTCGCTCCGGGCCGCCATCTCGGTGCGGGCCGTGTCGAGCCGCCGCTCGCGTTCGACCTCGTCCTCCGTGCCCCGACCGACCAGCCGTCGCACGAGCTCCTCCCAGCTGGGCGGGGCGAGGAACACGAACAACGCGTCGGGCCACGAGTCGCGCACCTGCCGCGCCCCCTGCAGGTCGATCTCGAGGAGGGCGTCGCGCCCCTCGCGGATGGCCCGCTCGACGGGGCCACGAGGCGTTCCGTACTTTGCCACCCCGTGCACCACTGCGTGCTCGAGGAACTCCCCCGCCAGGGCCAACCGGTCGAACTCCTGGTCATCGACGAAGTGGTAGTGCACACCGTCGACCTCCCCGGGTCGCGGTTGGCGGGTGGTCATCGAGACCGAGAACCAGACTCCGGGGAAGTGCGTGCGCACGTAGGCCGACATGGTGCCCTTGCCCACGGCGGTGGGGCCGGCCAGCACAACGAGCCGACCGACCCGTCGGCGGGGAGCCTCGTCCGGCTGCGGCGGCCTCTCGCCCTTCGGCCTCACGACTTCTCGAACCGGCGCAGCAGGGCGGCTGACTGGTTCGCGCCGAGGCCTCGCACCCGTCGCGACTCGGCGATACCGACCTCGGCCATGATCGCCCGGGCCCGTACCCGGCCGACGCCCGGCATCGCCTCAAGCAGCTCGGTGACCTTCATCTTGCCGATGACCGGATCGATCTTGCCGTCATCGATGACCTCGGAGAGCGAACCGCTCGAGTACTTCAGCCGGTTCTTGACCGCCGCCCGCTCCCGACGAGCCGCGGCGGCCTTGGCCAGCGCTGCCGCGCGTTGCTCAGGGGTGAGCGGTGGTAATGCCACGGTCCGGGGTCTCCTTACTGACGTGGGGCGCCGACATGGGGCATCGCCAGGCGTGCCCCCGAATGATCTGTTCCGCCCGAACCTAGTCACCCCTGCGAGGGTGTCGCAACGCGGGCACTCTTTGTGGCGCGGATTACCGTCCGTCGCCGCCGCCAGACCGCGCGACAGGGTTGCGCCCCTGGCACCCCCTGGCACCCCCTGGCACCCCCTGGCACCCCCTGGCACCCCCTGGCACCCCCT
>JBDTVJ010000258.1:0-3747 GCA_040007275.1 Terracoccus sp. | reverse complement strand
ATGACCTACGTCATCGCCCAGCCGTGCGTCGACCTCAAGGACCGGGCCTGCATCGAAGAGTGTCCCGTCGACTGCATCTACGAGGGCAACCGCTCGCTCTACATCCACCCCGACGAGTGCGTCGACTGTGGTGCCTGTGAGCCGGTCTGCCCCGTCGAGGCGATCTACTACGAAGACGACGTGCCCGAGCAGTGGGCTGACTACTACACCGCCAACGTCGAGTTCTTCAACGACCTGGGCAGCCCCGGCGGCGCGGCGAAGCTGGGTGTCATCGACAAGGACCACGCCATCATCCTCGCCCTGCCGCCGCAGGAACACGACGAGTGAGCCTGCCCTGACCTCCCCGGCGACCTCTCGGCTGACGCCGCTCGAGCTACCCGACTTTCCCTGGGACTCCCTCGCCCCCTACAAGGCGCGGGCGGGTGCCCACTCGGGCGGTATCGTCGACCTGTCGGTCGGTACGCCGGTCGACCCGACACCCGACGTCGTCCAGCGGGCCCTCGTCGAGGCCGCCAACGCCCCCGGCTACCCACTGACCTCCGGCACCGCTGACCTGCGTGCCGCCATCTGCGAGTGGTTCGCCCGGCGACGAGAGGTCATCGGACTGCACCCCGACGCCGTGTTGCCGACGATCGGCAGCAAAGAGCTGGTCGCGTGGCTGCCCTCCCTGCTCGGCCTCGGCCCGGGTGACCTGGTCGGTATCCCGGCCGTCGCCTACCCCACCTATGACATCGGTGCCCGCCTGGCCGGTGCCACCTCGGTCGTGGCCCAGTCGTTGACCAGCCTCGGCCCGCTGACGGCGGCCACTACCCCGAAACTGTTGTGGCTCAACAGTCCCGGCAACCCCAACGGCCAGGTGCTCGGCATCCCGCACCTGCGCAAGGTCGTCGAGTGGGCCCGCCGGCACCGGGTCGTTGTCGCGAGCGACGAGTGCTACGCCGAGCTCGACTGGAGGGTGGATCAGACCGGCGACCTCGGCGGGCAGGCTACACCGAGCATCCTGCACCCAGACGTGTGCGGCGACAGCCACGACGGGCTGCTCGCCGTCTACTCCCTGTCGAAGCAGTCGAACCTGGCCGGCTATAGAGCCGCCCTCGTCGCCGGCGACCGCATCCTCATCAGCCGCATCCTGGAACTGCGCAAGCACGCGGGAATGATCATGCCCGCGCCGGTGCAGCGGGCGATGGCCGTGGCCCTGCGCGACGACGCCCACGTCGAGGTCTCGCGTGCGACCTACCGCCGTCGGCGTGAGCAGCTGCTACCGGCCGTCGAGCGGTTCGGCCTGCGCGTCGAACACTCCGAGGCCGGCCTCTACCTGTGGGCGACCCGCGACGAGAACTGCTGGGACACCGTTGCCGATCTCGCAGACCACGGCATCCTGGTGGCTCCCGGGTCGTTCTACGGTGGTGCCGGCAGCCGGCACGTGCGGGTCGCCCTGACCGCTACCGACGAGCGAATCGCCACCGCCTGTTCGCGGCTGGCCCCGTGACAAGAGGGCCTCTGGTTGTCGGCCGCAGCCGCGACCTGGCCCCCGTCGCCAGCCGTCCGGACGGTGGCCTCCGAGGTGGGTCGGTCCACGGGTTGGGCACCCCGATCTTCGCGCTCCGGTCCAGGTGACGGGCAGGGCCCGGGCTGAGGTAACGTCGCTCGCGAACAGGTCAGGCGCGCCGTGCCCGGCCGGAGGAGGCGATGAACAGTGACCAAGGCAGTAGACGCGACCGTCAAGGTGGCCGACCAGGAACTCACCTTCAAAGGTGTCGAGGCCGTCGACGGCAACAACGGGCTGTCCGTGGGCTCACTGCTCAAGGAGACCGGTCTGGTCACCTACGACGTGGGGTTCGTCAACACGGCCGCCTGCAAGAGCGACATCACCTACATCGACGGTGACGCCGGCATCCTGCGCTATCGGGGCTACCCCATCGAGCAGCTGGCCGAGAAGTCGACCTTCACCGAGGTCTCCTACCTGCTGATCTACGGCGAGCTCCCGACTGCTGACGAGCTGTCCGCCTTCGAGGAGCGGATTCGTCGTCACACGATGCTGCACGAAGACCTGCGCACCTTCTTCAACGGCTTCCCGCGCGACGCGCACCCGATGCCGGTGCTCAGCTCGGCAGTCTCGGCGCTCGGCACCTTCTACCAGGACAGTCTCGACCCCTTCGACGCCGCCCAGGTCGAGATGTCGACCGTCCGACTGTTGGCCAAGGTGCCCACCATCGCCGCGATGGCCCACAAGAAGAGCGTCGGCCAGCCGTACATGTACCCCGACAACTCGCTGTCGCTGGTCGAGAACTTCATGCGGATGACGTTCGGCTACCCGGCCGAGTCCTACCAGGTCGATCCCACGGTCGCCAAGGCACTCGACCTGCTCTTCATCCTGCACGCCGACCACGAGCAGAACTGCTCGACCTCGACGGTGCGGCTCGTCGGTTCCGCCCAGGCAAACCTCTTCAACTCTGTCTCGGCCGGCATCCACGCACTGTCCGGCCCCCTGCACGGCGGCGCCAACCAGGCCGTGCTCGAGATGCTCGGCCAGTTGAAGGAGTCGGGAGAAGACCCGAAGAAGTTCATGGAGAAGATCAAGAACAAGGAGGCCGGCGTTCGCCTCATGGGCTTCGGCCACCGCGTCTACAAGAACTATGACCCGCGGGCCGCAATCGTCAAGAAGGCGGCCGACGACATCCTCGAGAAGCTCGGCCAGAACGACCCGCTCCTCGAGATCGCCAAGGCCCTCGAGGAGATCGCCCTCGCCGACGACTACTTCGTCGAGCGCAGGCTCTACCCCAACGTCGACTTCTACACCGGCCTCATCTACAAGGCCATGGGCTTCGAGTCGAAGATGTTCACGGTGCTGTTCGCCATCGGGCGCCTGCCGGGCTGGATCGCCCAGTGGCGCGAGATGATGGCTGACCCCGAGACGAAGATCGGCCGCCCACGCCAGATCTACACCGGCGCACCCGAGCGCAACTACCCGGGCTGACCCGCCCCGTCAGCATGCGTTTGCGCTTCGGCCTCGAACGAGTCGTTCGAGGCCGAACGCGTCGGTTGGACCTGTCGTTCGACCACGATCAAGTCGTCGCGGCGGCCGCCCTGACCGGACGGGGTATGAGCACCTCATGGCCGAGTATCTGGTGAACGACGCGGCGGTGGCCCACGTGCGGGAGCTCATCGACAAAAAGCAGTACGTGCTCGAAAGCGACTGGGGTCAGGCCCAGCCGGACGCCGAGGCGCAGAACGCGTACCTCGAGAAGCACTCGTGGGCTGAGTACGCCGCCTGGCACCTCGGCCTCACCGCGGGTGCGAACGAGGAGACGAAGGCCCGCTACGCCTTCGTCGCCGGCGACCTGCGACGGGTCCATCGCAGTGCCCTCATCGCCTGCGTCTACCGGGCCTCGGAATGGCGGCACAAGCGGGTCGAGCTCGCGGCGCACGACCTGCTACAACACCTCGATCACCTCACCGGCTGACCGGGCCCACCGGCATCCGACCTCGACCCGTCGAGAGGACGGTTTCGGGCAGCACGAAACGTCCTCTCGGCGGTGCTGGCGGGTCGAGTGGTCAGGTCAGCGTGATCGAGACGGTTCGCGAGGGCTGACCGGTCGACCAGCCGTCGCCGGCGCCGCGGTCCCAGGCCCGGGCGCCGACAGTGACCTTGGTGGCGCCGTAGGCCTGCGCCCGCGCCACGGCCCAGTGCGCCACCGCCCAGGCTCGGCGTTCGTCGACGGCCGTCACCGTGAGGATGCCGTCTGC
>JBDTVJ010000257.1:0-3779 GCA_040007275.1 Terracoccus sp. | reverse complement strand
AACGCAAGCGCGTGCAGATCGCCCGGGCCCTGATGACCGACCCCGAGCTGATGCTCCTCGACGAGCCGGCAGCCGGGCTCGACCTCGGAGGGCGCGAAGACCTGGTTCGACGTCTGGGCGGGCTCGCCGCCGATATCGACGCGCCGGCCATGGTGCTCGTGACCCACCACGTCGAGGAGATTCCGCCATCGTTCACCGATGTGCTCATGATTCGAGGCGGCCGGGTCGTCGCGGCGGGCCCGATCGAGACCACCCTCACCGAGACGAACCTCTCCGACACGTTCGGGCTGCCGCTGGTGCTCGAGCGTCACGGTGACCGCTGGTCGGCCCGAGCCCGCGCCTGACCTCTGGCCGGCCCGACCCGGCTTCGTGACCGCCTCGTTGCCTCCCTGCCGTTCTGCCCACGGGGAACTAAGGCAGACTGGTATACGTCTCACAGGTGAGGCGTAACGGGCTCGACCCGCAAGCGCTCGACAGAAGGCAAGGTGACACGATGTTTGACGGACAGGCTGCATTGGTGTGGCTGGGGATCGCGTTGGTATTGGTCGCGATCGAAGCAGCCACGGTGGACTTCACGTTCCTGATGATCGGCGGAGGTGCGCTCGGCGGTTCCGTTGCTGCCGCCTTCGGTGCCCCGTTCGCCGTCCAGGCCGTCGTTGCCGTCGTCGTGGCCGTCGGACTGCTGCTCGTGGTTCGCCCGTGGATGCATCGCCGGTTCTCGCGAGGGCCGGTCGAGGTGATGGGAACCTCGGCCCACCTGGGCCGCTCGGCTGTCGTGCTCGAACGCGTGTCCACGTCGGCCGGCACGGTGAAGCTGGCCGGTGACACCTGGACGGCCCGCACGTCGGGCGACAGCATCGAGGAGGGCCAAGAGGTCGTCGTCGAGCGCATCGACGGTGCCACCGCCGTGGTCAGCCGGGTTCCGGCGATCGACCGCTGAGCCGCTGCCTGCGAGTCTCGACGCCCCACCGACATCGAGGACGTGCCGACCGGCACGTCCGCAACCGCCCGCGCCTCGCGCTGGGCAGAACAGGGAGAAGGCCGTGGATCCGGTACTCGTCATTCCGCTGCTCCTCATCATCGTCGCCATCATCATCGTCGTGCGGACGGTTCGGATCGTGCCGCAACAGACGGCTCAGATCGTCGAGCGTCTCGGTGGCTACAACAAGACCCTGACGGCGGGGCTGCACTTCCTCATCCCGTTCGTCGACAAGGTCCGCGCCAACATCGACCTCCGTGAGCAGGTCGTCACGTTCCCGCCGCAGCCGGTGATCACCTCTGACAACCTCGTGGTCAGCATCGACACCGTCATCTACTACGCGGTGACCGACGCGAAGTCAGCCGTCTACGAGATTGCCAACTTCATCCAGGGCATCGAACAGCTGACCGTCACCACCTTGCGTAACGTCATCGGCTCGCTCGACCTCGAGCAGACCCTGACCAGCCGCGACCAGATCAACGGCCAGCTGCGTGGCGTGCTCGACGAGGCCACCGGCCAGTGGGGCATCCGCGTGAGCCGCGTCGAACTGAAGGCCATCGACCCGCCACACTCGGTGCAGGACTCGATGGAGAAGCAGATGCGCGCCGAGCGTGACCGTCGTGCCGCCATCCTGACCGCCGAGGGCTTCAAGCAGTCGGCGATCCTCACCGCTGAAGGTGAGAAGCAGAGTTCGATTCTGCGCGCGGAGGGTTCGGCTCAGGCCCGCATCCTGGAGGCCCAGGGTCAGGCCCGCGCCATCTCGCAGGTCTTCACGGCGATCCACCGCGGCAAGCCCACCCAGAAGCTGCTCGCCTACCAGTACCTTCAGGTGCTGCCGCAGATCGCCCGGGGTGACTCGAACAAGATGTGGATCGTGCCGTCCGAGCTGACCGATGCGCTCAAGGGCATCGGCAACGCGTTCGGCGGCAGGGACGAGGACCCGGCCCGCGACGATGAGCTCGACTGGGTCGACACGGGAGAGGGCGACGCTGACGCGTTCGGCGACACGGTGTTGGCCGACCCCGCCAAGGCTCTGGCGGAGGCTCGCGAAGAGGCGGCGAAGCTCAGCGCCGAGTCGACCGAGCACACGTCATCCCCCGCACGTCAGAAGGCTCCCATGTCCCCGTCGGCCCCGGTGTCACCGGCGGCCCTGCCGCAGTCGACCGCACCATCGGCCCCGCTGCCGTCCAGCCCGGCGGTCTCGGAGCCGCCCATGCCGCCGGCCCCGCAGATCGCCGACCTTCCGGCGACCGGCCCGTCGACGGGGGAGCAGACGCCTCCTCGCTGAGCCCCCCGGGGAGTCGGATCAGATCGGAATCGGCCTTCGCCCCTGTGGCGGAGGCCGATTCCGCCTTCTCGGAGGGGTCCGGGTGTGCGAGGTTCCCGGTCCGTGCTTGTAGGGTGACTCGATGTCGTTCTGGTCTGCCGTCGCCGTCGCCGTCGCCGGCATGGCAGCGGGCATGATCAATGTGGTGGTCGGTTCGGGCACCCTCATCACCTTCCCGACCCTGCTCTTCTTCGGGGTCAACCCGCTCGTGGCGAACGTCTCGAACAACATCGGGCTCGTCGCCGGGGGAGTGACGGGCTCGTGGGGCTACCGCCACGAGCTGACCGGTCAGGCGCCGACCCTGAGACGGCTCATGCCGCTCTCGTTCGTTGGTTCGATCGTCGGCGCCGGGCTGCTGCTGGTGCTGCCTGCCACCGCCTTCAAGGCCATCGTGCCGGTCCTGATCCTCATCGCCCTCATCCTGGTCGTCGCCGGCCCTCGACTACAGGCGAGGCTGGCGCCGGGGGCGCAGGACGGCGCGCGGTCCGCCCCCTCGTGGCATGCCCCGGTGATGCGCGTCGGGGTGTTCGTGGCGGGTATGTACGGCGGTTACTTCGGGGCCGCCCAGGGCGTGCTGTTGATGGGCCTGTTCAGTGCGCTCAGCTCTGAGTCCCTCCAGCGTCTCAACGGGTACAAGAACGTCCTCGCGCTCGTGGTCAACGTCGTGGCCGCGGCCGTGTTCCTGCTCTTCGCCCGCGACAGCATCGACTGGCTCATCGTGCTGTTGGTGGGGGGCGGGGCCTTCGTGGGCGGGATCGTCGGGGCCCGCGTCGGTCGCCGGATCCCCCCGCCGGCGCTGCGCGCCCTCATCATCGTCATCGGCCTGGTCGCAATCATCAAGCTGGTCTGGTTCACCACCTGAGCCCAGCTGGATGCCGGGTGTTGGCGGCCCGGTTGCGGGCGGGTTGCCGGGTGGCTGCGATGGTGGCCCCCCCGACGGCGTCGCCGCGGTGGCCGAAGCGGGCGGCAACTACGGTGTGCACGTGCCGATCGATATCACCGACGCGTCCGACCCCCGGCTCGCCGACTACGTCTCGCTGACCGATGTCGCGCTGCGGCGGCGTACCGAGCCCGAACGGGGCCTCTACATCGCGGAGAGCCAGAAGGTCATCCGGCGGGCCCTGCGCGCCGGCCACCGACCCCGTTCGTACCTGATGGCACAGCGCTGGGTCGATGACCTGGCCGATCTCGTCGAGCGGGCCGAGAGCGACGGTGTGCCGGTCTACGTCGCGGCCCACGACGTCATCGAGGCGCGTACCGGGTTCCACCTGCACCGCGGTGCCCTCGCATCGATGCAGCGGCCGCAGCTCCCGACCGTGGCCGCTGTCATCACCGGGGCCCGGCGGGTGGTCGTCATCGAGGACGTCGTCGACCACACGAACGTCGGCGCCATCTTCCGTAGCGCCGCCGCTCTCGGAGCGGATGCCGTGCTCGTGTCACCGCGCTGCGCCGACCCGCTCTACCGCAGAGCGA
>JBDTVJ010000256.1:0-3798 GCA_040007275.1 Terracoccus sp. | reverse complement strand
GCGTTCGCTCACGAACCCGTCGTTCGTGGGGCTTGTGCTTCTGGCCGGCAGGCCGCTGACCGGCATCCACCGGTGGCACCACGAAGCATCGCGGGGCTGGTCGACCGCCGCACTGCCGCACGAGAAGTTGAGGCCGATGCCTCATGACCCGGCAGGGGCCTCGGGGTGACGCTGGTGTCATGTTCACGACACCACGACAAGCAGCCACCACCATCGCGGCCAACCCCCGCCTGGCCCGCGGGTCTGACGAGCGCTTCACCGGGTACGGCGCGATGGGCGTGCCGTTCATCGGGGGGTGCCACCTCGGCCTACGGGACATGGTGGCCAGCTCGCTGGGCACGCCGTACCGCACGGTCTGGTACCGCGACCCGATGGGCCGCTGGACCATCTTCACGAGCGTTGACCCCGACGTCAGCTGTCCGCGCTACTTCGGGTCGGTGACGGCCGTGGAGCGGGTGCCCGCGATCGACGTGACCTGGCGAGACGACTGGACCGTCGACGTCACCATCGGGGCCCGTCTCTCGTGGCGGATGAGACTCGGGGCGACGCCGGCCACCCGTTCGATGACGATGCTGGGCGGCGCCACGCCGCCGTTGGCCTGGAACAGCACGGCCGTGCTCGGCGCCATGAGCCCCATGGCCGGCGGCGTGCTCCGATCGGGGCGAATCAGGCTGCGCGGCCGCACCCCCAACGGCCCGGGCTTCAAGATGGCCCCGCTGCGGGTGTGGCGAGTCGTCGGCGGCTCCGCGACGCTGGACGGCAACGACCTCGGCGCCATGGGCCCCCTGGCGCAACAGGCGCATCTGGGCGACTTCTGGCTGCCCCAGCGGGGTCTCTTCTTCGCCGGCCGGGCTCGGTTCACGGCGGCCACCCCAGCAACCGATGCTCGGCGCGAGATGGCAGACCTTCGCTGACGCCCCGGCCCCGGAGGGCCGCCTATGGCGGTCCACCCGCTCCTTCAGAACCGGCGACCGCCTGGCCGCTTACGCGCACCAGGCCGACTTTCACGACAGAGCCGACCCCAACTCACACCCGCACCGAGAGGAAACATCATGACCGTTCAACAGCAGACACCCACCCTCGACGTCGACAAGCTGATGGCCTTCGTCTTCAAGGCCGTCGACGAGGTCGGCGCGACCCTCAACACTGCCCTCGTCGTGCTGGGCGACAAGCTCGGCTACTACACGACCATGGCAACCGGGCCGGTGACGCCGGCCCAGCTGGCCGAGGCCACCGCGACCGGGGAGCCCTACGCCCGCGAATGGCTCAACGCCCAGGCTGCCGGTGGCTACGTCGAGTACGACGCCACCACCGGCCGGTACACCCTGCCCCCCGAGCAGCGGGCCGCTCTCACCGACCCGAACAGCCCGGCCTACCTGCCCGGCTTCTTTCAGATCGCCCTCGGTACGACGCACGACATCGACGACGTGCTCGCCGCCGCCCGCAGTCAGGCCGGTCTGGGCTGGCACGAGCACCACGCCGACGTGCACGACGGCTGCGAGCGGTTCTTCCGCACCATGTACAACGCCCACCTCGTCGGCGAGTGGTTGCCGGCGATGGATGGCGTCGTCGACAAGCTCGAACGCGGCGCCAGTGTCGCCGACGTGGGGTGCGGGCACGGGGCGTCGACGATCATCATGGCGCAGGCCTTCCCGAGCTCCACCTTCACCGGCTTCGACTACCACCCCGCCTCGATCGACACAGCCCGACAGCGGGCTGCCGAAGCGGGCGTGGGCGACCGGGTGCGGTTCGAGGTGGCGTCCGCGACCGCGTTCCCCGGCACCGGCTTCGACCTGGTCACCACCTTCGACGCCCTGCACGACATGGGTGACCCGGTCGGTGCGGCGCGGCACGTGCACGACGCCATGGCCTCCGACGGCACCTGGATGGTCGTCGAGCCGATGGCCGGCGACACCGTCAGCGACAACCTCAACCCGGTCGGGCGGGCCTACTACGGCTTCTCCACGCTGCTGTGCACCCCGTCTTCCCTGGCGCAGGACGTCGGTCTCGCGCTCGGTACCCAGGCCGGGCCAGCACGGATCCGCGAGGTTGCTACGGCGGGTGGCTTCACCCGGTTCGCCTCAGTCGCCGAGACGCCTTTCAACAGGGTGCTGGAGATCCGTTGGTGACAAAGGTTGGTCATCACTGCCCGGTCCGGTGGTCGAACGCACGCACCCGCCGTCGGAGTCCCGCACGAGGGGGTACGGCGGGTGCGACGTTGCGAGCCCGTGACCAGCGGCGTCGTTAGGAGCAGAATCAGCCCATGACCGGTCCGGGCACGCACGACGGTGAGGATCTTCCTCGACTCGTCGAGGTTCTGGGCGCGCTCTCGGTCGCGATCGACCTCGGGTTGGGTCAGCCCGCCGAGCACATGCTCCGTTCGGCCACGATCGCCTGCCGACTGTCCGACCGGCTCGGGCTCCCACCTGAGCAGCGCGACACCGTCTACTACTCCACCCTGGTGATGTGGATCGGGTGCCATGCCGACTCCCAGGAGTACGCCCGCTGGTTCGGCGACGACATCGCGGTCCGTCACGACGCGTACCTCGTCGACTGGGCCGGCATCCCCTACCTGCGGTTCCTGCTCGGCAACGTCGCCAAGGGTGAACCTCTTGCCCAGCGGCTGAAGGTGATGGGCACGCTGTTTCGAGACGCTCACGGCCAGCTCGCCACGCTGGTGCACTCGCACTGCGCCTCGGCAGCGTCGCTCGCGCAGCACATCGGGCTCTCGCCGGAGGTCGCGACCACGCTCGCCTACACCTTTGAACGCTACGACGGCCGGGGGCTGCCGGTCGGAGTTTCGGGCGACCAGATCCCCATCGAGATGAGGGTCGCGCAGTTCGCCGACATCGCCGAGGTGCACCACCGCACCTACGGGCTGGACGCGATGACCGCGATGGCCAGGAGCCGACGAGGCGGCCAGTTCGACCCTGCCGTGGTCGACGCCGCGCTGACCAGCCCCGAGGAGCTGTTCGCCGCCGCCCCCGACGGTGACGAGTGGAAGGAGGCCCTCAACTGGGCTCCTGACCGGGAGGTTCGGCTCACCGGCGAGCACCTCGACCGGCTGGTGTGCGCCATCGGCGACTTCGTCGACCTGAAGTGTCCGTTCACGCTGGGTCACTCACGGGCGGTGGCCACACTCGCGGCGACGGCCGGCGAGAGGCTGGGGATGGGTCCCGCCGAGGTCCGCACCCTCCGCCGAGCCGGACACCTGCACGACCTGGGCCGGCTCGGCGTCTCGAACCAGCTGTGGGCGAACCAGGGCAGCCTGAGCCCCTCGGAGTGGGAGCGAGTGCGGATGCACCCCTACCTGACCGAGCGCGTGCTCGACCGCATCCCCGGGCTGGGCGGCGTGCGCACGGTCGCCCGCGCGCACCACGAGCACCTCGACGGCACCGGTTTTCCGCTCGGGGTCGGCGGAACGATGCTCGGACGCAGCGAGCGCACCCTGGCTGCGGCGGTTGCGTACCAGTCGGCGCTCGAGCCGCGGCCCTACCGTGACGCGATGTCGCCCCAGCAGGCCAGGGAGCGGCTGCGTGGACGAAGCAGGTCTGGTCGGCTCGACCCCGACTGTGTCGACGCAGTGTTGGCCGTCGCCGGGCACCGCCCCTCGAGGCTTCGGCGCGATGACCTGCTCACCCCTCGAGAACACGAGATTCTCGGACTGGTCTCTCGTGGGTTCTCGAACCGAGAGATCGCCAGCCGGCTGGTGCTGAGCGAGAAGACCGTGCGCAACCACGTCGAACGCACCTACACCAAGATCGGTGCGACCAACCGGGTCGGCGCCAGCCTCTACGC
>JBDTVJ010000255.1:0-3838 GCA_040007275.1 Terracoccus sp. | reverse complement strand
ACTGGTCTTCGCTGACCTTCGAGACCGTGGCCTCGTGACCCATCGAGACGTCGTCTTCACGGATGTCGACGTAGGGGTAGGTGTCGCTGCGGCTGATCGTGTCGACGAGCAGGGCGTCGCAGCGCACGGTCGAGGCCGAGTGTGACGCGCCTTCGAGCACCTGCACGAGCCCGCGGTAGCTCGACCGGCCGCCACCTCGGGCGACCGACTTGCTGATGATCGAGCTCTTCGTGTTGGGGGCCGCGTGCACCATCTTGGAACCGGTGTCCTGGTGCTGACCCTCACCCGCGAAGGCGATCGAGAGCGTCTCACCCTTGGCGTACTCGCCCATGAGGAAGACGGCCGGGTACTTCATCGTCACCTTCGAGCCGATGTTGCCGTCGACCCACTCCATCGTCGCGCCTGCCTCGCAGGTGGCGCGCTTGGTGACGAGGTTGTAGACGTTGTTCGACCAGTTCTGGATGGTCGTGTAGCGAACGCGCGCGTTCTTCTTCACGATGATCTCGACGACGGCCGAGTGCAGGGAGTCACTCTTGTAGATCGGCGCCGTGCAGCCCTCGACGTAGTGCACGTACGAGCCCTCGTCGGCGATGATCAGGGTGCGCTCGAACTGACCCATGTTCTCGGTGTTGATGCGGAAGTAGGCCTGCAGCGGGATGTCGACATGCACACCCTTGGGGATGTAGATGAACGAACCGCCGGACCAGACAGCGGTGTTGAGCGCCGCGAACTTGTTGTCACCGGCCGGGATCACCGTGGCGAAGTGCTCGCGGAACAGGTCCTCGTGCTCCTTCAGCGCCGTGTCGGTGTCGAGGAAGATGACCCCCTGCTGCTCGAGGTCCTCTCGGATCTGGTGGTAGACGACCTCCGACTCGTACTGGGCCGCGACCCCGGAGACGAGGCGCTGCTTCTCGGCCTCGGGGATGCCCAGACGGTCGTAGGTGTTCTTGATGTCCTCGGGCAGGTCGTCCCACGTGGCCGCCTGCTTCTCGGTCGACTTCACGAAGTACTTGATGTTCTGGAAGTCGATACCGGTGAGGTCGGAGCCCCATGACGGCATCGGCTTCTTGCCGAACAACGACAGGCTCTTCAGCCGCAGCTTGGTCATCCACTCGGGCTCGTTCTTGCGGGCGGAGATGTCGCGAACGACGTCCTCGTTCAGCCCTCGACGAGCGTTCGTTCCGGCGGCGTCGCTGTCGGACCAGCCGTACTCGTAGGTGCCGATGCCCTTCAGGCCCGGGTTGCGCTCTTCGATGTTGGTGCTCATGAAGGTGAACCTTCCTTGACGTGCGTGCTCTGGCTGGATGGATGTGCTGGGGGGCTGGCGGAGACGAGATCGGGCGCCTCGGTTTCGACAACGTCGGCAGGGCCCTCGCTCTTCCGGGCGAGTCCACCGGTCGGGACGAAGGTGGTGCACACGTGGTGTCCACCGGCGAGGGTAGCGAGTCGTTGTACGTGCACTCCGAGCAGCCGCGAGAAGGACTCGGTCTCGGCCTCGCAGAAGGCGGGGAACTTCGCAGCCACGTGCTGCACCGGGCAGTGGCCCTGACACAGCTGGATGCCGGCGAGAGCGCCTGCGCCCACCGGGCGGGCCGTCGCGGCGAAGCCGTCGTCGCTCAGTGCCTCGACCAGGGCGTCGGCGCGATCGGAGGTGTCGTCGCCGACGGCAGACAGGACGGCGGCATACCGCTGCTCCGTCTCGGCGGTTCGGCTTCGGGCGAAGTCGGCGACTGCTTCCGGGCCGGAGTGCCGGGCCAGGTGGCGCAGCACCTCCACGGCCAGGGAGTCGTAGTCGGCGCCGAGGGAGGAGTGGCCGGCTTCGGACACGACGTACGCGCGCGCCGGACGGCCTCGCCCGCGGCGCACCGTGCCTGCCTCATGCGTGGCCACGACCCCCTGCTCGACGAGTGCGTCGAGGTGGCGACGGACGGCTGCCGGGGTCAGGTCGAGGTGTCGCCCGAGCTCGGCCGCCGTGACGGGGCCGTCGACGGAGACCATCTGCAGCACCCGCGAGCGCGTGCGTGACTCGAGATGAGGCGGCATGTCGCCGCGCTTCGACTCCCTCGTGGCGCGCTCAGCAATAAACACCACACCATTGTGACGTAAATGGTAGGTCTACTTCCAGTAAGGACCGCCTTACCCCTGCGGGGTGGTGCCGCAGGGGTGGTCACCGTCAGGATCGGCGAGAGGGCCAGCGCCATCGTGACCATCGGCCTCGTCAGCGATCGGCATGATGAGGGACGGCATCCGGTGCCGCGGTGGGGCGACGGCCTGCTCACCGAACCAGCGCAGCCGCAGTGGCCGGGTGGCCCAGCCGAGAGGACAGGTGAGCACGTAGCCGTAGGCGACCACGACCGCGGTGGCGCCGGGGCGCAGCACCAGACCGATCACGACGACCATCACGAGCGTGACCGTCACCGGCAGGTGCCGAGTCGACAACAGGGACCGGAACGAGCGGAACCGGAACGAGGTCGCCATCAGGGCCGCGGGCAGCACCCCTGCCACGACCGGCAGCAGCGGGGCCCAACCGTAGAGGGGCCCGTCGATGGCCAGCACCGTGGCGATGACGACGGCGGCTGCGCTGGGGCTCGCCAGGCCGACGAAGTACCGCTTGTCGGCCAGCGGGTCGATCGTCACGTTGAACCGGGCGAGGCGGTAGGCGGCGCAGGAGAGCCAGAACATGGCTCCGGCCCACGCCCAGACGGGGTAGGCGGGTAGGGCCCAGGTGTAGACGAGCACTGCGGGTGCGATGCCGAACGAGATGAGGTCGGCGAGGGAGTCGAACTGCAGCCCGAACGGGGTGATCGCCCCCACCGCACGCGCCACCGCGCCATCGGAGATGTCGAGCAGGATCGACACGGCGATGAAGACGGCCGCCGTCGTGAACCGGCCCTGGAAGGAGAGCAGCACCGAGCTGAAGCCGAAGAGCATGTTGCCGAGGGTGAACAGGCTTGGGAGCATGACCCGAGCCCGGACCCGGGGGTTGAGCCGACTCATCGGCACGACCCGGGCCCCGGTGGCCGAGACGAGCCGGATACCGCGGCCGACCCGAGCCCGGCCGCGACCGGTCCGGCTGGCGGGTTCGTTCGTCATCGGACTACCTCGCGGGTCGCCTCCACCCGGCCCGGCTCGGGCGGGGTGGGGCTCGTTGCCGGGAAGCGGCCGAGCACCGTCTCGCCGGCGACGGCCCGCCTGCCCTTGGCAACCTCGAGAACGACCTCAGGTGGGACAAAGACGTCCATGCGGGACCCGAACTTCATCAGGCCGATCCGCTCCCCCGTGCCGACCTCGTCTCCCGGGGCGACACGCGTCACGATGCGCCGGGCCAGCTGGCCGACGAGCTGGCGGTAGATCACCCGGCGACGCTCGTCGCCGACCAGCCGTTCCACGATGATCTCGCTGCGTTCGTTCTTCGTGGCGCTCTCGGCCCGGTAGGCCGCGAGGAAGCTGCCCGGCTGGTGCGTCACGTCGATGACGCGGCCCCCGTACGGCGAGCGGTTGATGTGCACGTCGAGCAGCGACAGGAAGATGCTCACCTGTTGCCATTCGCCGTGCGGCGCCACCCCGGGCCGTGGGGGCCCCGCGTGCACGATCATGCCGTCGGCAGGGGCGAGCACCACGTCGGGGCTCGTGACCGGCATCCGGTCAGGGGTGCGGTCAGGATCACGGAAGAAGAGCGTCACGCCAACCGTGAGCAGGCCCAGAGCCGCGGTGGCCCGGGGCCGGCGAGCGAGTGCCGCCAGCACGGTCGGCACCGCAACGAGGGCGGTGAACGGCTTGGCCGTGGGATCGATCTTCATGCCTGGGGCTCTCCGGATCGTGTGGGGGTGCTCAGCAT
>JBDTVJ010000254.1:0-3862 GCA_040007275.1 Terracoccus sp. | reverse complement strand
TGTGGCAGCGGCATCGTGGCCGGGACCCCGAGGCAGTCCTGGACGATCTCGAGGAACATCTCTGCCTGACGGAGCAAGTCATCGGCCTCACGCACCGAGACCGGCTCGCCCCGGTCGATGGCCGAGCGTCGGGTCGAGCAGGCGGCGAAAAAGGTAGCCCACTCGCCCAGCTCGGGGGCGATGCGCGGCAGAACCTGCCAGACGCTGCGTGGTCGCGACCGCGGGGACGGAACGGACCGGGCCGCCACCAGTGCCGCCGCAGCCCGCAGGGCACCGAGGTGGGCATCGCGGAAACGCTCTGCCACGTCGCTGGTACGGCAGGCGGACTCGAGGGTGAGGTGCGACCTGCCCAGCAGGTCGAACACGGCGCGACCCATCGGTGGGCGAGGTAGGTGTGCTGCGGTCATGATCTTCCTGTCAACGGTTCTGGCGATGGGCGATGGGCAGTGATCGGGTGGACCGGACCGGTATCAGGCCGGCATCAGGTCTGGTGCGGCGCGACATCAGTCGGCTACTCGAACGAGCGACCACTGCTCGTCGTGGGCGGACTCGTCGTGGGCGAGGTCGTAGACACCGGGAGCGAACGACCACCCAGGGCTGGCCTCGACCCGCCAGACCTGGTGCTCGACCGCCGCTGCTGCGATCCCGGTGCCCGGCTGCGCACACGCCCCGCCGGAGTCACCGGACTCCCGCCACCAGGCCCGGCGCTCACGCCACTGGGCCAGCACGTCTCGAACGACGTAGAGTCGCCCCTTCCAGATGAAGGCCTCCGGCTGCTGCTGCGAGCCCTCGACCGGACGAACCTGCACGACATCACTGAACCTGCGAACCACGACACGTCTCCTGCCCGGACACGTCGAGGTCGGAAATCACGACCCAGGTCGCCGCGCCCCCGCGAACAACCCGATACCAACCGACGACTGATCTGATGAACCCTGCTGGACCAGTTCGAACATATGTTCGAACTGGTCTCACCCTAGCCCCCCCAGCCGACACCGTGTCAAGACCGCTCGCTCAACGGCATCCGAGCCACCGCGCGCGTCGTCGTCGTGGTGCGCGGGGCCCTGAGGTCGGTGACGGCACCTGGGACCACGGGGCACTCGGGCCACATCTGAGTACCGGTGCTCAGGTGCACCCGCACAACCTGCGGCAGCGTAGGTCGTGCGGGTTCGGTCCGCGAACGGAGGGGCGCAGGGGTCCCTTCCGCTCACGGATCGGGCCTGTTCCCACGTCCGGTACCGTCTGTTCCCACCTGCACCCAGGAACCGGCAAAGAGGGGGTCCGGCGTCATCATGGGAACCGAGCTCATCCCACTGGTGTTCACCTCCGGGTGGGCGAGCGGAGTCAATGCGTACGCCGCCCTGCTCGTGCTCGGCCTCGCTGAGCGGTTCTTCGGCCTGAGCCAGATCCCTGACGCCCTCGCCCGCACCGACGTGCTGGTCGGGGCCGGCATCCTCTTCGTCATCGAGATGGTCGCCGACAAGATCCCCTACGTCGACTCGGTGTGGGACTCGATCCACACCATCGTGCGCCCCGCAGTGGGCGCGACCATCGGCTACCTCCTCGGCCACGAGCACGCCGGCCTGGCGGTGGCGGCCTCAGCCGCGACCGGAGGCGTGACGGCCTTCATCTCCCACACCGTCAAGGCCGGGTTGCGCGCCGCAGTCAACACCTCCCCCGAGCCGGCGAGCAACATCGTGATCAGCACGGGCGAGGACGTCACCGTCACCGGCGTCATGGCCCTGGCCATCGCCCATCCGTGGTGGGCAGCGGCGATCGCCTTCGTGCTGCTCGCCGCCGGCGCCTATCTGCTCTACCGGCTCGCCGGGCGCCTGCGCCAGGTCAAGCGCCGCTACGACGCCTGGGGCGAACGGGTCGGCATCGCCACCCCGACGAGCCGCTCGAGACGAACGCGGAAAGCTCGAGGCAGTCGTGATGCGCCGCCATCGGGCCCGGAACCCGACCCGCCCCACGACCCGCCCCACGACCCGCCCTCCGACCAGCCGTTCGACCAGGAGCGCTGAGCCTCAGAGGTTGCCGAACACCTCGAGCGTGGCCGAGCTGCGGTTCATCGTGATGAAGTGGATGCCGGGAGCTCCCTCGTCGAGCAGCCGCTGCGACGACTCGGTCGCGATGGCCATGCCCTCAGCCCGCACCCCGACCGCGTCGTCGCCCAGCCGGTCGAGCCGGTCGGTCACGGCGGTGGGCATCGGCTGGCCGGCAAGCTCGGTCATCCGGACCACCTGACGCGCGTTGGTGATCGGCATGATCGCCGGGATGACCGAGAGCATCGACCCGCGCCGCGCCAGCTCGTCGCGAAGACGCAGGTAGCTCTCGACGTCGAAGACCATCTGGGTCACGGCGAACTCGGCGCCGGCCGCCTCCTTGCGGATCAGGGTCTCCACGTCGTCGGCGATGTCGTGGGACTCGGGGTGCCCGTCGGGGAAGGCCGCGACGCCGACCGTGAAGTCACCCAGGCTCTTGACGAGCGCGACGAGCTCATCGGCGTGGTCGAAACCCTCGGGGTGTGCCGTCCACGGCTGGCCCAGGCCCCCCTGGGGATCGCCGCGCAGGGCGAGGATGTTGCGCACTCCGGCGGCAGCGTAGGACCCGACGATGGCGCGCAGCTCGCCGATGGAGTGGCCCACGCAGGTCAGGTGCGCCAACGGGGTGAGAGAGGTGGACTCGAGCACGCGCTGGGTGAGCTTGACGGTGCGGTCACGGGTGGCGCCCCCGGCCCCGTAGGTGATCGACACGAAGCTGGGTGAGAGCTTCTCGAGGCGGCGGATGGAGTCCCAGAGGCTCACCTCCGCGTCGTCGTCCTTCGGTGGGAAGAACTCGAAGCTGAAGGTGGGCGTGTCGGAGTCGATCATTGCCGGGATCGAGCGGGTGAACCGCTCGGCCCGGACCATCGAGGATGCCGTGCCGTATGCCATGCGCCAACCTTAGGCTGACAGGGCGGCTCGTTCACCGGCCCACCACGACCGCACCGCAGGCGTTCGTCGGCACTGACGCTGACCGACGCCGGCCGACACCGGCCGGTTGACCACCAGGAGACCGCGACGCAGGGGCCCAGCTCCTTCCCCCGTAGGCTGAGCACTCATCCGAAGCGACGAAGGGGTGCCCCCTTGTTCAACCCCACCGACCTCGACGCCCTGCGCGCTCGGGTCCAGCAGGCGATCGAGCAGCAGATCGCCGACGGCAGCCAGGTGCTCGGTGAGCTCGGCGACGAGATCTCCCCCCTCACGGGAGCGGTCTCGGGGCTGCTCCGCGGGGGCAAGGGTCTGCGCGCCGGCTTCCTCTACTGGGGTTACCGTGCGGTCGGCGGCAATGACTCCGACGCCGTGGTTCGCCTGGCTGCGAGTATGGAGTTCTTCCAGGGTGCCGCCCTGTTGCACGACGACGTGATGGACCGCAGCGACACCCGGCGCGGTCAGCCGGCCGCTCATCGCGCCGTGGCCGCACTGCATCGCGCGCAGGGCTGGGCCGGAGATGCTGACCGCTTCGGGGAGGGTGCCGCCATCCTTGCCGGCGACCTCTGCCTCACCTGGTGCGACGAGATGTACGCCACCTGCGGTCTCCCCGACGACGCCCTGGCCCAGGGCCGCTCCCAGTTCGACGGCATGCGCACCCAGCTCATGGGTGGCCAGTTCCTCGACCTGCTCGAGGCCGCGCGGGGCTGGTCCGGTCTTGACCTTGATGCCCGCATCGCCTCGGCGCGCAAGGTGATTCGCTTCAAGAGCGCGAAGTACACCATCGAGCAGCCGTTGCTCATCGGCGCCCTCGTCGGCGGCACCGACCGGGCTGCTCTCGAGCCGCTCTCCACCTACGGGCTCGCCCTCGGGGAGGCCTTCCAGCTGCG
>JBDTVJ010000253.1:0-3870 GCA_040007275.1 Terracoccus sp. | reverse complement strand
CGCTGGGCCTCGCGCTCAACCTCGACGTGCACGACATCGGTGTCGTCGTGCTCGGCGACTTCTCCGGCATCGAGGAGGGCCAGCCCGTCAAGCGCACCGGCGAGGTGCTCTCGGTGCCCGTGGGCGACGCGTTCCTCGGCCGGGTCGTCGACCCGCTCGGCAACCCGATCGACGGACTCGGCGAGATCAAGACCACCGAGCGACGTGCGCTCGAGCTGCAGGCCCCGAACGTCATGCAGCGCAAGTCGGTGCACGAGCCCCTGCAGACCGGCATCAAGGCCGTCGACGCCATGACCCCGATCGGCCGCGGGCAGCGCCAGCTCATCATCGGCGACCGCCAGACCGGCAAGACGACCGTGGCCATCGACACGATCATCAACCAGAAGCGCAACTGGGAGTCGGGCGATGAGGACCAGCAGGTTCGCTGCATCTACGTCGCCATCGGTCAGAAGGGCTCGACCATCGCCTCGGTGCGCGGCACGCTGGAGGAGTCCGGCGCCCTCGAGTACACGACGATCGTCGCCGCCCCGGCCTCTGACTCGGCCGGCTTCAAGTACCTCGCCCCCTACACCGGTTCGGCCATCGGCCAGCACTGGATGTACCAGGGCAAGCACGTGCTCATCGTGTTCGACGACCTGAGCAAGCAGGCCGAGGCCTACCGCGCCGTGTCGCTGCTGCTGCGTCGCCCGCCGGGCCGCGAGGCCTACCCCGGTGACGTGTTCTACCTGCACAGCCGCCTGCTGGAGCGCTGCGCGAAGCTGTCCGACGCCCTCGGTCACGGCTCGATGACCGGCCTGCCCGTCATCGAGACCAAGGCCGGTGACGTCTCGGCGTACATCCCGACCAACGTCATCTCGATCACCGACGGTCAGATCTACCTGCAGTCCGACCTCTTCAACGCCAACGTGCGCCCCGCCATCGACGTGGGTGTCTCCGTCTCCAGGGTCGGTGGCGCCGCGCAGATCAAGGCGATGAAGCAGGTTGCCGGCCGGCTCAAGATCGACCTTGCGCAGTTCCGCGCCATGGAGGCGTTCGCCATGTTCGCCTCCGACCTCGACCCGGCCTCGCGGGCCCAGCTCGCCCGTGGCGCCCGTCTCGTCGAGCTGCTCAAGCAGCCGCAGAGCAACCCCTACCCGATCGAGGAGCAGGTCGTCTCGATCTGGGCCGGTACCGCCGGCAAGCTCGACGATGTCGCCGTCGAGGACGTGCGCACCTTCGAGTCGGAGCTGCTGGAGACGCTTCGGCGCGACGGCAGCATCCTGCAGACCATCCGAGAGACGAAGAAGCTCGACGACGACACGATCAACGCCCTCGACAAGGTCGTCGCCGACGTCAAGGAGTACTTCCGTGGCACCGGGCGTGACGGCCTGCAGGCCGGCACCGAAGGGGTCGAAGAGCTCGAGGACGACGCCATCAACCAGGCGAAGATCGTCAAGAACAAGTGATCGCAGCCCGGATGCCGCTGGGCTGAGCGCCATCGCGCCCAGCGGCATCCGGCAGGGCTGGGGGTCTGACCCCGGCCGCCAGCAGACGAAGTAGCAAGAACGACCAGCCACGAACCTGACACGACCAAGACACACTGACACAGAGAGGCGGAGCACATGGGAGCGCAGATGCGGATCTACCGCCAGCGCATCAAGTCCGTCGGCTCCATCAAGAAGATCACCAATGCGATGGAGCTGATCGCGGCCGCCCGTGTCGTCAAGGCGCGCCAGCGGGCCACCGAGGCCATGCCCTACACGACTGCTCTGACCCGTGCGGTGAGTGCGGTGGCGAGCAACACCAACGAGGACCACCCGCTCACCACGTCGTCATCTGACGCCAAGCGAGCCGGCGTCGTGATCATCGCGGCCGACCGCGGTCTCGCCGGGGCCTACTCCGTGTCGGCCATCAAGCGTGCGGTCGAGCTGATGAACCACCTGCAGGGTGAGGGCATGGAGGTCGTGCCCTACCTCGTGGGTCGCAAGGCGGTCAGCTACTTCAAGTTTCGCAAGCGCGAGTACGCGAAGGAGTGGACCGGCTTCTCCGACGCCCCGACCTTCCAGAACGCCAAGGACATCGCCGACCGCATCACGGCCGACTTCCTCAAGGACTTCCAGGAGGGCGGGCACGACGAGATCCACGTCGTGTTCACCCGGTTCCGCTCCATGGTGCGTCAGGACCCCCACGTGCTGCGCCTGCTGCCCCTCGAGGTCGTCGACGCCAGCGACGAGGGCGAGGAGGGGCTCGATCTCAGCGTGAACCAGTACGAGAAGGGCGAGATCCCGCCCGAGTACGACTTCGAACCGAGTGCGGCCGAGGTGCTCGACCAGCTGTTGCCGAAGTACGTGCGCAACCGCATCTACACCGCCCTGTTGAGCTCGTCGGCATCCGAGCTGGCTGCGCGGCAGCGGGCGATGAAGTCGGCTACCGACAACGCGGGAGACCTCATCAAGCGTTACGAGCGTCTCGCCAACCAGGCCCGTCAGGCCGGCATCACCCAAGAGATCAGTGAAATCGTGGGCGGCGCAGACGCCCTCGCGGACGCCAAGAAGTAACGCCCACAGGTAAGGAAGCGTGAACACACCATGACCGCAACGCTCAGCGACAACGCGGTGTCGTCCGAACAGGGCGGCGTCGGGCGCATCTCGCGCATCATCGGCCCGGTCGTCGACGTCGAGTTCCCCGGCGACGCGATGCCCCAGCAGTACAACCTGCTCACCACCGAGGTCACTCTTCTCGGCGAGACGAAGAGCATCAACCTCGAGGTCGCCCAGCACATCGGCGACAACATGGTTCGGGCCATCTCGCTCCAGCCGACCGACGGCCTCGTGCGCGGCTCTGCCGTTCAGGACACCGGCGGCCCGATCACCGTCCCCGTGGGTGATGTGACCCTCGGCAGGGTCTTCAACGCCACTGGCGTCGTCATGAACCTGGCTGAAGGCGAGACGTTCGAGGTCAAGGAGCGGTGGGGCATCCACCGCAAGGCGCCGGCCTTCGACCAGCTCGAGAGCAAGACCACGATGTTCGAGACGGGCATCAAGGTCATCGACCTGATGACCCCCTACGTGCAGGGCGGCAAGATCGGTCTGTTCGGTGGTGCCGGGGTCGGCAAGACGGTGCTCATCCAGGAGATGATCGCTCGGGTGGCCCGCGACCACGGTGGTGTCTCGGTGTTCGCCGGTGTCGGTGAGCGCACCCGTGAGGGAAACGACCTCATGGTCGAAATGGAAGAGGCCGGGGTGCTCGGTCAGACCGCTCTCGTCTTCGGCCAGATGGACGAGCCGCCGGGTACGCGTCTGCGCGTCGCGCTGTCGGCCCTGACCATGGCCGAGTACTTCCGCGACGTGCAGGGCCAGGACGTGTTGTTGTTCATCGACAACATCTTCCGGTTTACGCAGGCCGGCTCGGAGGTATCGACGCTGCTGGGCCGCATGCCGTCCGCGGTGGGCTACCAGCCCACCCTCGCCGACGAGATGGGCACGCTCCAGGAGCGGATCACCTCCACGCGTGGTCACTCGATCACCTCGATGCAGGCGATCTACGTGCCGGCTGACGACTACACCGACCCCGCGCCGGCCACGACGTTCGCCCACCTTGACGCGACCACCGAGCTTTCGCGTGACATCGCCTCGATGGGCATCTACCCGGCCGTCGACCCGCTCAGCTCGACCTCGCGCATCCTCGACCCGCGTTACATCGCGGCTGACCACTACAACACGGCTGTGCGCATCAAGTCGATCCTGCAGCGCAACAAGGAGCTGCAGGACATCATCGCGATCCTCGGTATCGACGAGCTGTCCGAAGAGGACAAGATCCTCGTCAACCGCGCGCGCCGCATCCAGCGCTTCCTGTCGCAGAACACCTACGTCGCGAAGCAGTTCACCGGCC
>JBDTVJ010000252.1:0-3877 GCA_040007275.1 Terracoccus sp. | reverse complement strand
TCGGGACCAGCTGCCCCACCTTGAGCTCACGCGGTCGATCGCCCGTCGCTTCAACGCGCGGTACGCCGGCGGGCAGTCGGTGTTCTCCGAACCCGAGGCCCTGCTCAGTGACGTGCCACTGCTGCTGGGTACGGACGGCACGAAGATGTCCAAGAGCAAGGGCAACGTGGTGAACCTGCGGGACACGGCCGACGAGACCGCACGTCGCATTCGGGCCGCCCGAACCGACTCGGAGCGACAGATCACCTTCGACCCCGAGACGCGCCCGGAGGTCGCGAACCTGCTCACTGTGGCCGGCCTGTTCCTGGGCGTGAGTCCGGAGTCGGTCGCCGAGCAGGTGGGCAACGGCGGCGCCGCCGGCCTCAAGGCCACCGTCGTCGAAGCGATCAACGAGGGGCTGGCCGGCCACCGGTCCCGACGGACCGAGCTGGCTCGCGACCCGGCCGCGGTGACCGCAGTGCTCCACGAGGGCAACGCCCGCGCGAACGAGGTGGCCCAGCGCACCCTCGCCACCGTGCGGGCGGTGATGGGCATGGCCTACTGATCCGCTGCGCGGTCGGTACCGCCAGAGCGCACGGGGTCCGGGCACGCGCGGCCTGAACCGCGCAGCTCCGGCACGGGCCGGACACTCCTTCGACGGTCCCGGTCGGCACCCGTCAGAGGCGGCCGCTCGTCGTCGTACCTCGACCGCTCAACCGGCTACCGGCCGGTAGGGACGTGACCCGCGTCACGACCACGGTGCTCAGCAAACTACGGTGGCCTTGAGTTGAACTCGTTGGGCTTCGACGTGCCGCTCCGCGGCCGCTCGAGACCGACCCGCACCAATGCCGATGCGAAAGGTGGAACCCCGTGAGCGACGACACCCTCACCCACGCGACCGATGACCCTTCCTTCTCCCCCACCACCGATTTCGCGGCCCAGGCGAACGGCAAGGCCGACCTCTACGAGGCGGCGGAGGCCGACCCCGAGGGGTTCTGGGCAGCACAGGCGAGAAAGTACCTCACGTGGAGCAAACCCTTCACGGAGTCGCTCGACTGGAGCAACCCACCCTTCGCGAAGTGGTTCGCCGACGGCGAGCTCAACGCCTGTGTCAATGCCGTTGACCGCCACGTCGAGGCAGGCAACGGTGACCGGGTGGCCATCCACTTCGTCGGCGAGCCCGAGGGCGACACCCGCGACATCACCTACTCCGAGCTGCACGACGAGGTGCAGCGTGCCGCGAACGTGCTGACCGACCTCGGGGTCGGTAAGGGCGACACCGTCGCGATCTACCTGCCGATGATCCCGGAGGCTGCCGTCGCGATGCTGGCCTGCGCCCGCATCGGCGCTCCGCACTCGGTCGTGTTCGGCGGCTACTCCGCCGACGCCCTGCGCACCCGCATCGAAGACGGGGGCGCCAAGGTCGTCATCACCTCCGACGGTGGCTACCGCCGCGGCAAGCCGTCGGCTCTCAAGCCCGCCGTCGATGCCGCCCTCGAGGGCGGGGAGACCTCGGTGACCAACGTTCTCGTCGTGCGCCGCACCGGCCAGGACACCGCCTGGAACGAGCGCGACCTCTGGTGGCACGAGGCGCTGGAGAAGGCCGCACCGACCCACGAGGCCCAGGCGTTCGAGGCCGAGCACCCGCTGTTCATCCTCTACACCTCCGGCACCACCGGTAAACCCAAGGGCATCTTCCACACCACCGGCGGCTACCTGACGCAGTGCGCCTACACCAACGCGGTGGTCCACGACGTACACGCCGACACCGACGTCTACTGGTGCACCGCCGACATCGGCTGGGTGACCGGGCACTCCTACATCGTCTACGGGCCGCTGACCAACGGCGCCACCCAGGTGATGTACGAGGGCACCCCCGACACCCCGCACCAGGGCCGGTGGTGGCAGATCGTGCAGGACTACAAGGTGACGATCCTCTACACCGCCCCTACCGCGGTTCGCACCTTCATGAAGTGGGGCGACGACATCCCGGCGAAGTTCGACCTCAGCTCGCTGCGCCTCCTCGGGTCGGTCGGCGAGCCGATCAACCCCGAAGCCTGGTTGTGGTACCGCAAGCACATCGGTGCGAACACCACCCCGGTCGTCGACACCTGGTGGCAGACCGAGACCGGCGCCATCATGATCAGCCCCCTGCCGGGGGTCACGACCCTTGAGCCAGGATCGGCCCAGAAGCCCATCCCCGGCATCGCCGCCGAGATCCTCGACGACGAGGGCCAGCCCCTCACCGAACCCGAGCAGGTCGGCTATCTGGTGCTCACCAAGCCCTGGCCCGCCATGCTGCGCGGCATCTGGGGTGACCCGGAGCGCTACGAGCAGACCTACTGGAGCCGCTTCGGGCCGAAGTACTACTTCGCCGGCGATGGCGCCAAGTACGACGCGGCAGGCAACATCTGGCTGCTCGGGCGGGTCGATGACGTGATGAACGTCTCGGGCCACCGGCTCTCGACCACGGAGATCGAGTCGGCTCTCGTCTCCCACCCCAAGGTGGCCGAGGCCGCAGTGGTCGGGGCGTCTGACGTGACCACCGGGCAGGCAGTGTGCGCGTTCGTCATCCTGCGCGCCGAGGCCGTATCGGAGGCCGACGAGGTGGGCGAGGGCGCCGACCTCGTGCAGGAGCTGCGCAACCACGTGGCCAAGCAGATCGGGCCGATCGCCAAGCCCCGGCAGATCCTCATCGTCGCCGAGCTGCCCAAGACCCGCTCCGGCAAGATCATGCGACGCCTGCTCAAGGACGTCGCCGAGGGTCGTGAGGTCGGTGACGTCACGACGCTCGCCGACGGTTCGGTGATGGACCTCATCAAGGCGGGAATGAGCACGGGCCCGGCCGACTGACCCACCCAACCGTGACAAGCAGACGGATGCCGCTGACCCCCTTGGTGGGGTCAGCGGCATCCGTCGTGGTGGAGAGGGGCCGATCTGGGGGGCAAGCCCGAGAGGCTCAGGCCGCCTTCGTCGCCAGCACGCAGAACTCGTTGTAGATGAACAGCTTTCCGACCGGGCGCGGGAACGGGAAGCTGTAGGCCTTGACCGGGGTCAGGCCCACGTCGCGGCAGATCCGCGAGATGTCGGCATCGGTCGTGAAGCTCACGTGGGTCGGGTCGCTGCGGTAGCCGACCTCCTGGGGGCAGACCACGAAGACAGAGCCCCCCGGGCGCAGGTAGGGCAGGTAAGAGGTGAGCAGGTCGCGGCCCTCGGCCTCGGTCATGTGCTCGAGCACGTGGGCCACGAGGAAGCCGTCGAAAGACCCCTCGCGGGCCTGTTCGCTGCCTTCGAACTCCTCGACGGTCATCGCCTGGAGCCCGTCGCGCCGAGCCATCTCGATCGCCAACCCGTTGTGGTCCACACCGAGCGAGCCGGCAGGCAGAGCCGCGAGGTTGCGCCCGATGCCGCAACCGATGTCGAGCGTTCGACCGAGCTTCTGTCGCTTGAGGTTGAGCCGGTAGGGCAGCTGAACCGGCAGGATCTGCTTCCACCAGACTCCCTGCTTCTTCTGCAGCCTCTCGGCGTAGCTCGAGTCCTGTGTGCCGTCACTCACGTGCTGCTCCCGTCGCTGCCAACTGTCGCCGGTCACCCTATCGCCTGGTTTCGTGAGACGAACGGTTCGCCGGCAGGAGCGAAGGGTCGCGGGCAAGCGCAGGGACGGGCGATGACAACCGCAGACCGACGCGGGCACACCCACGAGGCACTACCGTCTAGGGGTGAGCGACCCGAGCGTTGCGCCCGAAGCGGGCGAGCCGATGACTGCCAGCGAGACTGCCGACGAGACCGCCGACCAGGTGTCCTTCGAAGACCTGGGCCTGGGCGACCGGGTGCTCAAGGCGTTGCGCGCGGTGGGCTACGAGCATCCCTCGCCCATCCAGGCCGCCACGATCCCGGC
>JBDTVJ010000251.1:0-3879 GCA_040007275.1 Terracoccus sp. | reverse complement strand
CAGGCGTGCGAGTTCGACTACTCGGGAACGCAGGCGTGCCGGGTGCTGCGTGAGGAGGGTATCCGGGTGGTGCTCGTCAACAGCAACCCGGCGACGATCATGACCGACCCCGAGTTCGCCGACGCGACCTACGTCGAGCCGATCACGCCTGAGTTCGTGGAGGCGATCATTGCCAAGGAGCGGCCGGATGCCATTCTCGCCACCCTGGGCGGTCAGACTGCCCTCAACTGTGCAATCTCGTTGCACGAGAACGGTGTTCTCGAGAAGTACGGCTGCCCCCTGATCGGCGCGAACGTCGAGGCGATCCAGCTCGGTGAAGACCGCGAGGCGTTCAAGGGCGTCGTGGCACGCTGTGGCGCCGAGTCGGCCCGGTCATTCATCTGCCACTCGATGGAGGAGCTGCTCGCGGCCGCCGACGAGCTGAGCTACCCCGTCGTCGTTCGCCCGTCGTTCACGATGGGCGGCCTCGGGTCGGGCTTCGCCTACGACGAGACCGACCTGCGTCGCATCGGTGGCCAGGGCCTGCAGTACTCCCCGACGACCGAGGTGCTGCTCGAGGAGTCGATCCTGGGCTGGAAGGAGTACGAGCTCGAGGTGATGCGCGACCACGCCGACAACGTCGTGATCGTCTGCTCCATCGAGAACCTCGACCCGATGGGCGTGCACACCGGTGACTCGATCACCGTCGCGCCCGCGCTCACGCTCACCGACCGCGAGTATCAGCGGCTGCGCGACATCAGCATCGCCGTGATCCGCGAGGTGGGGGTCGAGACCGGCGGTTGCAACATCCAGTTCGCCGTCAACCCGCTCGACGGGCGCATCATCGTCATCGAGATGAACCCGCGCGTCTCGCGCTCGAGCGCCTTGGCCTCGAAGGCGACCGGCTTCCCGATCGCCAAGATCGCCGCCAAGATGGCGATCGGATACACGCTCGACGAGGTGCCGAACGACATCACCCGCGAAACCCCGGCGAGCTTCGAGCCCACCCTCGACTACGTCGTCGTCAAGGTGCCGCGCTTCGCCTTCGAGAAGTTCCCGGCCGCCGACCCGACACTCACCACCACGATGAAATCGGTCGGCGAGGCGATGGCGATCGGGCGCAACTTCACGGAGGCGCTGCAGAAGGCGCTGCGTTCGTTGGAGAAGAAGGGCGCGTCCTTCCACTGGGACGGCGAGCTCGGCCCGCTGGCGGCCCAGCGGGCCCTGGAGGAGGCCAAGGTTCCGACTGACGGCCGGATCGTGCTGGTGCAACAGGCTCTTCGAGGTGGTTGCAGCGTTGAGGAGGTTCACGAGGCGACGGGCATCGACCCGTGGTTCCTCGACCAGATGGCGCTCATCAACGAAGTGGCCGAGCTGCTGGGAGGCGCCGACGAGCTCTCGCCCGACCTGCTGCGCCTCGCCAAACGGCACGGGTTCAGCGACGCCCAGATCGCCGACGTCCGCCGCATGTCGGAGGCCGTGGTGCGCGGGGTGCGCCACGCCCTCGGGGTGCGCCCGGTCTACAAGACGGTCGACACCTGCGCCGCCGAGTTCGCCGCCACCATTCCCTACCACTACTCCTCGTACGACGAGGAGACGGAGGTGGCGCCCCGAGAGCGGCCGGCGGTGATCATTCTCGGTTCGGGGCCGAACCGCATCGGTCAGGGCGTCGAGTTCGACTACTCGTGCGTGCACGCGTCGTTCGCCCTGCGGGCCAAGGGCTTCGACACGGTGATGGTCAACTGCAACCCCGAGACGGTGTCGACCGACTACGACACGAGCAGCCGGCTCTACTTCGAGCCGTTGACGCTCGAGGATGTACTCGAAGTCATCCACGCCGAGACCCAGGCCGGGCCGGTGGCCGGGGTCATCGTGCAGCTCGGGGGGCAGACACCGCTCGGGCTGGCGCGCGCCCTCGCCGACGAGGGCGTGCCGATGGTCGGCACCTCGCCTGAGGCCATCCACCTGGCAGAGGACCGCGGCGCCTTCGGCCAGGTGCTGGCGAGAGCAGGTCTCATCGCGCCGAAGCACGGCACGGCGTACAGCTCCGACGAGGCTCTCGTCGTCGCCCGCGAGATCGGCTACCCGGTGCTGGTTCGGCCCTCGTACGTGCTGGGTGGACGCGGCATGGTCATCGTCTACGACGACGACTCGCTGGTCACCTACGTCGAGAAGGCCACCGAGGCTTCGCCTGACCACCCTATCCTCGTCGACCGCTTTCTCGACGACGCCATCGAGATTGATGTCGACGCCCTCTTCGACGGCGACGACCTCTACATCGGCGGCATCATGGAGCACGTCGAGGAGGCCGGCATCCACTCGGGTGACAGCGCGTGCACGCTGCCGCCCGCGACGCTCGGCGACGGTGAGCTCGAGCGGGTGCGCCTCGCCACCCGAAAGCTCGCCGAGGGCATCGGTGTGCGCGGCCTGATGAACGTGCAGTTCGCCCTGGCCCAAGACGTCCTCTACGTCATCGAGGCCAACCCCCGGGCCTCCCGCACCGTGCCGTTCGTCGCGAAGGCCACCGGGGTGCCCCTGGCCAGCGCGGCGGCCCGGGTCATGCTCGGCGCCACGGTGCAGGAGCTCCGTGACGAGGGCATGCTGCCACCGACGGGTGACGGGGGCTCGATGCCCGCCCATGCGCCCATGTCGTGCAAGGAGGCGGTTCTGCCTTTCAAGCGGTTCCGCACCAAGGACGGCATCGCGGTCGACTCGCTGCTCGGGCCGGAGATGCGCTCGACGGGCGAGGTGATGGGCATCGACCAGGACTTCGGGTCGGCCTTCAGCAAGGCCCAACAGGGGGTCGGAGCGACCCTGCCGCGCTCGGGTGCGATCTTCGTCTCGGTGGCCAACCGCGACAAGCGCGCCATGCTCTTCCCGGTCAAGCGCCTGGTCGACCTCGGGTTCACCATCCTGGCGACGAGCGGTACGGCAGCGGTGCTGCGACGCAATGGGATCGAGGCAACGCGGGTTCGCAAGATCACCGAACGCCCAGGTGCGGTCGACCCGGCTGAGCGCTCCATCGTCGACCTCATCCAGGACGGCACCGTGCAGATGGTCGTCAACACACCGTCCGGGCAGGACGCCCGCGCCGACGGGTACGCGATCCGCGCCGCCACGACGAGCGCAGACAAGCCCATCGTCACCACGATCGCCACGCTGGCCGCGGCCGTGCTCGGCATCGAGGCGCAGCTCACCGAACCGATCCGGGTCAAGTCGTTGCAGGACCACGCGTTCGACCTCGACCTGTACGGCCGTCGCCATGAGGTGCGCAGGTGAGCGACCTGGTGACCCAGCCGGTGTCGCCGGGCCGTCGAGCCCGGGTCACCCAGGAACAGGCCGAGGTGATCGCGACCCGTCGGGTCGGCTCGTACCAGCACCTGACGCTCGTCGCGCCGGGTGTGGCCGAGCCGGCCCGGCCGGGTCAGTTCGTGGCCCTGGCGGTCGGGGACGAGACGAGCAGCACCCTGCTCCGCCGCTCGTTCTCGATCCACCAGGTGAGCCCCGGTGGCACCAAGGGAGGCACCGTCGAGATCATCGTCTCGGCGGTCGGAGCCGGTACCCGGTGGATCGTCGCACGGCGGCCCGGCGACCGGGTAGACGTCGTGGGGCCACTCGGGCGGGCCTTCCCGCTGCCGACTGAACCGGTGGCGTGCGTGCTCGTCGGCGGCGGCTACGGCAGCGCTCCTCTCTTCTGGTTGGCCGACGCGCTCAGGGCTCGTGGGTGCCATGTCGAGCTGGTGCTCGGCGCCGCGAGCGAGGACAAGCTCTTCGGGATCGCCCTGGCCGGTCGCAGCAGCGACGGCGTCACTGTCACCACCGACGACGGGTCGGCAGGCCGGAAGGGTTGGGTCAGCGACGTGCTGCCCGAGGTCATCACGCGTTCGGCCGCCGGTGTCG
>JBDTVJ010000250.1:0-3880 GCA_040007275.1 Terracoccus sp. | reverse complement strand
GTCGAGCTCGATGCCGCCATGGTCGAGCTGGCCCGGGCCCAGAGCCGGTCGTTCGGCGAGCGCATCGACTCCGGCGAGCGGGTGCATCGCCACCTGCAGGGTCGGCTGGGCGACCTCGGCCGGGCGTGAGCTCTCGGCGCCTCGACGTCGCCATGGTGGCGCGCGGTCTGGCCCGCTCTCGAACGCAGGCGCACGGCATGGTTGTCAGCGGCGGGGTGGTCGTCAACGGCCGCGCAGCGACCAAACCGTCCACACCGGTCGACGACAACGCCGACATCGCCGTCACGCGTGAACCCGACCGTTGGGTGGGGCGAGCCGCCCTCAAGCTGGTGCGGGCCTTCGAGCTCTGGCCGGTCACCGCATTCGGCAAGCGGTGTCTCGACGTGGGCGCCAGCACCGGCGGTTTCACCCAGGTGCTGCTCGAGCAGGGGGCGGCGCACGTCACCGCGCTCGATGTCGGCCGGGGTCAGCTCGTCTCGTCGATCGCCGCCGACCCACGGGTGTTCGACCTGCCCCGGACCAACGTGCGCACGGTTGACGCACAGCGACTGGGTGGCCCCTTCGAGATGGTGGTGTGTGACCTGAGCTTCATCTCGCTCACGCTCGCCCTCCCGGCGATACGTCCACTTCTTCGTGACGACGGCGATCTGGTGGCGCTGGTGAAACCTCAGTTCGAGGTCGGCCGGGAGCGCCTGGGCCGGCGGGGGGTGGTCACCTCGGCGCACGAGCACCGCCGGGTGCTGCGACTGGTGGCCGGTCACGCGCTTGCCCTGGGGCTGCACCTCCACGGCGCGGCTGCGAGCCCGATCACCGGTGGCGACGGCAACCGTGAGTTCCTCTTCTGGCTCGCCCCACGACCGTCGTCGGTCGAGGCTGACGTGGATGACATGCTGGAACGCATGCACCTGGAGCAAGCGCCGTGACCCATGCGACTCGCCGCATCCTGCTCGTTGCCCACCCTCGCCGACCAGAGGCCATCTCGGTCGCCAAGGGTGTCATCGAACGTCTGACGGCTCTGGGCATCGACGTCTCCCTTCAGGCTGACGAGGCGCGGGCGCTCGACCTCACCGACTCCTCCCGCGTTCACATCCGCCCCTACGGCGAGGCCGCGGAGGCCAAGGCGGCCGCCGGCTGCGACCTGGTCGTGGTGCTGGGCGGCGACGGCACGATCCTGCGCGGCGCCGAGTTCGCCCGCAGCGTCGACGTACCCCTGCTCGGTGTCAACCTCGGACACGTCGGGTTTCTCGCCGAGGCCGAACGCGATGACCTCGACGCCACCGTCGAGCGGATCGCCCGTGGCGACTACACCGTCGACGAGCGGATGACGCTGCACGTCGACGTGCGCCTCGGCGGCGATCTCATCGCCAGCAGTTGGGCGCTCAACGAGGTCAGCGTCGAGAAGGCCTCCCGCGAACGGATGCTGGAGACGACGGTCGAGGTCGACGGCCGGCCGCTCTCGAGCTGGGGGTGTGACGGGGTGATCGTCTCGACGCCCACCGGGTCGACCGCCTACGCCTTCTCGGCCGGTGGCCCCGTGGTGTGGCCACAGGTGGAGGCGATCCTCGTGGTGCCCAACTCGGCCCACGCCCTGTTCGCCCGCCCCCTCGTGCTCGGCCCCGACTCCCATCTCGCCATCGAGCTCAAGGCCGCCAACGAGGGCGCCGGAGTGCTCTGGTGCGATGGTCGCCGGCACGTCGACCTCCCCCCGGGAGCCCGGGTCGAGGTGCGGCGCGGGCGCCGGCCGGTTCGCCTGGCCCGCCTGACTAGCGCGCCCTTCACCGACCGCCTCGTGGCCAAGTTCCACCTCTCGGTGGAGGGGTGGCGCGGTGACGGCGCGGCAATCGGACCAACGCCCGACGACGTCGTCGACGCAGCAGATGCTGACGATCCCAACGGTGGCCCACCGCACAGTGGCGCACCGGACACCGACGCCTCGACCGGAGCCTGAGCGCGTGTTCACCGAGATGCGCATTCGGGGGATCGGTGTCATCGACGACGCCGTGCTCGAGCTCAGCCCGGGCCTGAACGTGGTGACCGGCGAGACCGGCGCCGGCAAGACCATGGTCGTGTCGGGGCTCGGGCTGCTGCTCGGGGAGCGCGCCGACTCCGGGCTGGTGCGCACCGGTGCGGCATCCGCCTTCGTCGAGGGGGTGCTCGAGCTGCCCGAGGTTCATCCGGCGCTGGTCCGCGCCGACGAGGCCGGCGCGGCGCACGACGACGGTGTGCTCGTGGTGGCCCGGACCCTGAGCGCCACCGGGCGTTCGCGGGCTCACGTGGGGGGGCGCACGGCACCGGTCGCGGTGCTGGGTGAGCTCGGCCGGCTGCTCGTGGCCGTGCACGGGCAAGCCGACCAGTGGCGGCTGAAGCAAGGTGACGCCCATCGTCAGGTGCTCGATGACTTCGGCGGTCCCGTGCTCGCCGACCTGGCGGCGACGGTGGAGGGCCGTCACCGCCTGTGGCGCGAGACCAGCGCTGAGCATGAGCGGCTGGTTGCCGCGTCGCGGGAACGCGCTCGCGAGATCGACTCGCTCACCGCGTCGCTCGAGGAGATCGAAGCCGCCGATCCCCAGCCCGGTGAAGACCTGGCGCTCCGCGCCGAGGACGAACGTCTGGCCCACGCCGACACCCTGCGGCTCGCGGCCGCCGAGGCCCTCGAGAGACTGAGCGCCGACGAGTATGCGGCTGCGCCCGCGGCCAGCGTCCAGGATCTCGTCGGCTCGGCTCGGGGGGCGCTCGCCCCTGCCGCCGGCCATGACGAGCAGCTCCGTTCGCTCGACGCCCGCCTGCATGAGGTAGGGATGCTCGTCTCTGACCTGGCCGCCGATCTGACGGCCTACCTCGGTGATCTCGAGCTCGACCCCTCGCGCCTGGGCTTCGTGCAGCAACGGCGTGCGACGCTGGGGACGCTGATGCGCAAGTACGGCGAGAGCATCGACGAGGTGCTGGCGTGGTCGGGTCGCGGCGCGGCTCGTCTCGAGGAGCTGATCACGGCAGACGACCGGGTCGAGGTGCTGGCCACCGAGGTCGCCGAGCTCGAGTCGGCGCTCGGAGACGCGACGGCGGCGCTCTCACAGGCTCGCTCCAGGGCCGGTGTCGACTTCGCGCAGGCGGTGGGTGCGGAGCTGGCCCACTTGTCCATGGGCAAGGCCCAGGTGGTCGTCGAGGTCCGGCCCCGGCTCGACCCGGAGGGCATCGTGGTGCCCGGCGGAGAGCGGGTGCGCGTCTCGCGCACCGGGGGAGACGACGTCGAGATCCTGCTCGCGGCCAACCCGGGTGCGGCCCCTCGGAGTATCGCCCGGGCGGCGTCAGGTGGTGAGCTGTCGCGAGTCATGCTGGCGATCGAGGTGGTCGGTGCCGCTGCCGGTGGTCGGCACGGAGCCGGCCAGGGACCATCGACCTTCGTCTTCGACGAGGTCGACGCGGGAGTGGGGGGTCGGGCCGCCCTCGACGTCGGCGCCCGCCTCGCGCGGCTTGCCCAACAGGCGCAGGTCATCGTCGTGACCCACCTCGCCCAGGTGGCCGCCCACGCCGACCGCCACCTCGTGGTGCACAAGTCGGATGACGGCACCATCACCTCGAGCGACGTGACCGTCGTCGAGGGCGAAGAGCGCCTGCGCGAGCTGTCCCGCATGATGGGCGGGGACCCTGACTCTGATGCCGGCCTGGCCCACGCCCGCGACCTCATCGACCAGGTCGGGCGGGGCGGGCCGGTCAGGCAGGGCGGGCGGGTCGGGCAGGTCGGGCAGGTCGGGCAGGTCGGGCAGGTTAGGCAGGGCACAACAGGGCGCAGCACGAAGGGGCGCCGGTCACGTGGAGGCGCAGGATGACGGTGACGCTTGACGACGGTGACGCTTGACGCCCCCGGCGCCGGGCGGGGCTG
>JBDTVJ010000249.1:0-3883 GCA_040007275.1 Terracoccus sp. | reverse complement strand
CCTTCCACGCCCAGCGCAAGACGCTCGCGTTGGCTGACCTGCGATCGGCGGTCGCACGATGAGCCTTCTCGTTATCGGCCTCTCCCATCACACGGCGCCCCTGTCAGTGCTCGAGAACCTGTCTCGGCGCGAGAGCCGCGCCACCGACATCGCCACTCGCGTGCTCGCGTCGGCCACGGCATCCGAGGTCGTCGTGCTCTCGACCTGCAACCGTCTCGAGGTCTACGCCGAGGTCGCCGCCTTCCACCCAGCCGTTGCGGCGATCGGTGAGGCGCTGGCCGTCGCGGCGGGCTCCGTCACGCGCGGCCAGACGCTCGAGCCGATGACGCTCGCCGAGCACCCGAGCGACCCACGTGACGAGCTTGTGCTGAGTGCGGCCGGTCTCGCCGATCATCTCTACGTCCGCTTCGACGACAACGCCATCGCCCACGCGTTCACCGTGGCGTGCGGGCTCGACTCCATGGCGGTGGGTGAGGCTCAGATCATCGGGCAGGTGCGTGACGCCCTCGCCGTCGCGCAGGCCGCCGGTTCGGCCGGCGAGTCGCTGAACTCGCTCTTCCAGCAGGCCCTGCGCATCGGCAAGCGGGCCCACTCCGAGACCGACCTCGACCAGCACAGCGTGTCGCTCGTGCAGATGGCCCTCGGACGTGCCTCTGAGATGCTCGGCCCGATCGACGAGCAGCACGCTGCCGTGGTTGGCGCCGGCGGCATGAGCGGGCTGGCGGCCGCAGCCGCGAGCCGGGCCGAGGTCGCCACCCTCACGGTGGTGGGACGCACCCCTGAGCGCGCCGAGCGTCTGGCCGCCGCCACCGGCGGTGTCACCCGCCCGTGGGCCGACCTGGCCGATGTCATCACCCACAGCGACGTCGTCATCACCTGTACCGGGGCCGTGGGCCACATCATCAACCGAGACGACCTGGCACGCAGCGCGGCTCGACGTGGTGGTCGCCCCCAGGTTGTGGTCGACCTCGCCCTGCCTCGCGACATCGAGCCCCCGGAAACCTGGTCGGAGCCGGTCGAGGGGGTCACCGTCATCGACCTGCAGGGGCTGGGCGCGGCGCTCGCGGCCCACGCGGACTCGACTGTCGTCACCCACGTGCGTGCCATGATCGTCGGCGAGGTCGCGGCCTACCTCACCCGACGCGTCGAGAAGCAGGTCGGCCCCACGGTGGCCGCGCTCCGGGCCCGGGCGGCGGCCCTCGTCGCGACCGAGATGGCGCGGCTCGACCAGCGCGCCCCGGGCCTCGACGACGTCACGCGCGCCGAGGTGGGGCTCGCCGTGCACCGCATCGTCGAGAAGCTGCTCCACACCCCGACGGTGCGCGTCAAGGAGTTTGCGATGGAAGAGGGGGGAAGCGGCTACGCGGCAGCTCTGCGCGAGCTGTTCGACCTGGAGCCGCGAGAGGTCGCGAACGTCTCAGCGCCGCCGAAACGGGGCGTGACATGAGTGCGCCCACCACGCTTCGGCTCGGCACCCGTCGATCGACCCTGGCCACCACCCAGTCTCGGTGGGTGGCCGACCTTCTGGTCGCGGCCGGGCACCGCGTCGAGCTCGTCGAGATCACCACTGAGGGCGACGTCTCGGCCGAGCCGCTCACCACGATCGGCGGCACCGGGGTCTTTGCCTCGGCCATCCGTCGGGCGCTGCATGACGGTCGCATCGACGTCGCCGTGCACTCGCTCAAAGATCTGCCCACCGCCGCCGAACCTGGCTTGGTCGTGGCCGCCATCCCGGTGCGCGAGGACTACCGCGACGCCTTGGTGGCCCGCGACGGCCTCACGCTCGGTGAGCTGCCCGCGGGGTCGGTGGTCGGCACGGGGGCCCCCCGCCGTGCGGCCCAGCTCGCTGCGCTCGGCCTCGGACTCGACGTCCGGGCGATTCGCGGCAACGTCGAGACCCGGATCAGGCTCGTCACCGACGGCATCATCGACGCGGTAGTGCTGGCTCGGGCCGGCCTCGCCCGGCTCGGTCGCCTCGATGACATCACCGAGGTGCTCGACCCGATCCAGATGTTGCCAGCGCCGGGCCAGGGAGCCCTGGCCGTCGAGTGCCGGTCCGACCGTCTCGACGTCATCGCCGCCGTAGGGCCGCTCGACGACCCTGACACGCGCACCTGTGTCACCGCGGAGCGCCAGCTGCTGCGCAGTCTCGAGGCGGGCTGCACCGCCCCCATCGGTGCTCTGGCCGAGGTCGTCGAGGGTGATGACGGCCTCGAGCTGTCGCTGCGGGCGTTCGCGGGCTCCGATGACGGCACCCTCGAGTTGCGCAGATCCCTCGTGGGCACGTACACAGAGCCTGAGGCGCTCGGCGCCCGGCTCGCCCAGATCCTCCTCGAGGACGGCGCCGCCGACCTCGAGTCAGTCTCACCACCCGCCACAAGCCGTTCGGAGCATGACTCGTGACTCGTTCTCGCCAGCCGTCAGAGCAGACGGCGTCGACCCCCACGGCCACGACGACGACGCCGGCGCGCGTCGCGTTCGTCGGGTCAGGCCCGGGTGACCCCGGGCTGCTGACCCTGCGCGGCCGCGACCTGCTTGCCGCCGCCGACGTCGTGATCCTCGACCGCATCACCCGCGACGACGTGGTGCTGACCCACGCCAGACCCGACGTCGAGATCATCGACGCCGGGCACGGCGAACAGGGGCAGGAGCTGACTCAGGCCGTGCGGGCCAGGCTGCTGGTCAAGGCCGCGAAGGCGGTCGGTCCTGGCGGCCTTGTCGTGCGGCTGATGGACGGCGACCCGGGCACCTTCAACGGTCTCGTCGAAGAGGTCCATGCCTGTCACCGCGCGTCGCTCAGCTTCGACATCGTTCCTGGCGTGTCTGCCGTCAGTGCCGTGCCGACGTATGCCGGCATCCCCCTCACCACGAAGGGAACCTCGGCCGTGCACATCGTCAGCACCGACAAGTCGGGCCTCGACTGGTCGCGCTACGCAGTCGACACCGACACGCTCGTGCTGCTCGGCCGACCCGACTCGATCCGGGCGGCGCTCGCCTCGCTCCTGGCCGCCGGTCGCCCGGCTGAGGCCCTCGTGTCCCTCACCGCACGCGGAACCACGTTCGCCCAGACCTCGGTCGCCACCACACTCGGCCAGGCCGAGCGGACCCTGGTCGGCAGTGACGACATCTCGCTCGCGGTGGTGTCACCGAACGTGGGGCTGCGCGACGAGCTGTCGTGGTTCGAGACCAAGCCGTTGTTCGGCTGGAAGGTTCTCGTGCCTCGCACCCAGGCTCAGGCGGGCTCGATGGTCGAGCGGCTCTCCGGTTACGGGGCGACCGCCGACGTGGTGCCGACCATCTCGGTCGAGCCGCCGCGCACCCCTCAGCAGATGGAGAAGGCCGTCAAGGGCCTGGTGACGGGCCGATACGAGTGGGTCGGTTTCACCTCGGTCAACGCGGTGCGTGCGGTCCGCGAGCGGTTCGAGGACTTCGGGCTCGACGCGCGTGCCTTCGCGGGACTCAAGGTGGCTGCTGTGGGCGGCGTGACCGCGGCCGCACTGCGCGACTGGGGTATCAACCCCGATCTCGTTCCGACAGGTGAGCAGTCGGCGGCTGGTCTGCTCGAGGTGTGGCCCGAGTTCGACGAGGTGCTCGACCCCATCAACCGGGTTCTGCTGCCACGGGCCGACATCGCCACCGAGACGCTTGTAGCGGGGCTGCGCGAGGGTGGTTGGGAGGTCGACGACGTCACGGCATACCGCACAGTTCGCGCTGCGCCTCCGGCGGCCGAGATCCGCGACGCCATCAAGGGCGGCGACTACGACGCCGTGCTGTTCACCTCGAGCTCGACCGTGCGCAACCTCGTGGGCATCGCCGGCAAGCCGCACACGGCGACCGTCGTCGCGTGCATCGGCCCGGCCACCGCCAAGACCGCCCAGGAGCA
>JBDTVJ010000248.1:0-3894 GCA_040007275.1 Terracoccus sp. | reverse complement strand
TCAAGGCGATCGTGACGACGATCACCAAGCCCGACGGCTGGGTGGTGCTGAACGGCGACGACCCGCGCGTGTGGGCCATGCGTCACGGCATCAAGGCCAAACCCTGGGCCTTCAGCCTCGACCCGTCGTCACCGGCGCTGTGGGAGTCGATCAACATGGGCGGGCGCGGGATCACCGTGCTTGACGGTGAGATCGTCGTGCTGTCGCAGAACGGCGACCCCGACCGGCTGGTGCGCATCGTCGATGTGCCGATGACGCTGAGCGGTCTGTCGACCAACAACATCGCCAACGCGCTTGCCGGCGCCGCAGCGGCCCTCGGACTCGGGGTGGCGCGGGCTGCGGTCATCGAGGGGCTGCGAACCTTCGCGCCCGACCCCGAGCACAACTGGGGGAGGATGAACACGTACTCGCTGCCGGTGCCGTCGGGTGGCAAGGCGACCGTGATCATGGACATGGCCCACAACGAGGCCGGCCTCGAGGCGCTGCTCGAGGTGGCCCGGGGCCTCTCGGCGCCGGGCGGATCGGTGCGGCTCAGCCTGGGTTGCGCCGGAGACCGCCCCGACGAGGCGATCGTGGCCATGGGCGAGATCGCCGGACGCGACGCCGACCAGGTCGTCCTCAAGGTGGTGCATCACTACCTGCGCGGGCGTGACGCCGACGGCCTGCTGGGCCTGTTCCGCGAAGGACTGGCCAAGGTTGGGGTGCTCGACGTGCCCGGTTTCGACACCGAGCTGTCGTCGTTCGAGGCCATCGTGCGCGGCACCCAGGCCGGCGACGTCATAGCCCTGATGTGCCACGCGGAGCGAGAGGCGGTGGACGGCTGGATCCGGGCGCAGGGTGGCAAGGTCGATGACGCCAAGGCCATCCGTCGCAAGGTGGTGGCGGCTCGGGGGGAGCACGAGCTCGAGGCCGAGATCGGCGCCGTCTGGGAGCTCGAGGATGCCGCTGCCCGGGTCGTGGCGGCGCAGGAGCTGGCCCAGGCCCACCCCGGTGACGGACGGCTCCTTTTCGAGCTCGCCGGTGCACACGACGCGGCCGGCGACGGCGCGGCTGCGCTGGCCAGCTACGGGCAGGCCCTCGAGGCCGGCCTGAAGGAGCCGCACCGCCACCGTGCCCAGCTGCAGGTCGCCTCGGGCCTGCGCCTCGGGGGCAAGACCATCGAGGCACAGTCCCTCATCGACGACGTGCTCGAGGCCAGGCCGCATCACCCCGCGGCGGTCGTGCTCAGGGCTCTCGTGCAGGCCGACCTCGGTCAGGAGCGTCAGGCGGTGGCCGACCTGATCCGGGCCACGCTGGAGGCCACGTCCGATCCGGACACCCAGAGCTACCGGCAGGTTCTGCTGAACCAGGCCGACCAGCTCGCGGCCGCCTCGACACCCATGGGGTGAGCGGCATCCGGTCGGAACGAGATGGCTGATGGCCGCTGCGAGGGGCGGAGTCAATGGCCGGGCAGCGTGGGGCAGGGCAGCATGAGGTCGGTGTCAGGGCACGGCGATGGCTAGCTCCGCTGTGGGGTCTGGCGTCGTTCGCGCAGGGCCCGCAGGTGAACCGCTGCCCAGGTGCGGAACGGTCTCCACGCCTCCGAGACCTCGGCGAGATCGTGGTGGGGCCCGTACCGCTCGGTGACCTCGGCCTCGAGGCGGCGCTCGTGGGCCGGTACGGCGTCTGGAGCGTTGGCGCCGCGGAGCACGACGAGCTCGGCCGAGAAGGGCCCGAGGCCCTTGATCTGCGCCACCTTGTTCACGGCCTCGGCCGGATCGTCCCGACGCAGGGTTGGTCCGTCGAGGCGTCCGTCGAGGGCGGCTTCGGCGACCGACCGCAGGTACTCGCTCTTGCGACCGGGTAGGTCGAGCTCGAGGGTGCGCAGTCGCGGCGGCGGCAGGAAGGCTCCGTCGTCGCCGTGCTCGTGAATGAGGTGGGCGCGCAGCTTGGCCGCCTGGCTGATGCGCACCCGCTGCGACAGCACCGCCCACGCGGCGGCTTCGTAGGGCGAGTGGAACCCGCAGGGCCGCAGGCCCGGCAGCCGGCGCTGGGCGTCGGCGATCACCGCATCCCGCTCGCCCACGGCGGGCCAGCGGCGTGCGTCGACGTCGAGGGAGAGGAAGCGGCACACCTGCGACGTCGCGGCGTCGAGGTCACCGTCGCCGGACACGGTGATGACCGCGGTGGCACCCTGCTGGGTCACCCTGGCCTCGGTTCGCGTCCAGTCCCGCTCGTTGAGGAAGACGGTCTGCAGCGTCGTGGCTCCTGCCGCACCAGTCCGATTGGGAAGCGCGGCCGGCGTGAAGCCCTCCCAGAACGTTCGGCTGGTGGCGAGCGACCACGGGCCGAGCACCTCGGCGTCTTGCTGGTGTTCAGTCATGGAGGACCCTCTTTTCGGTAGCCGCAGAGAGCGGTTGGAAAGACGTGGTCCGCAAACTAGTCGACCGCACCGACACCGGCCCCACCACGTGGCTCGTACGCTCGGCACCTCCGCAGGTCACCCCACCCTCGACCATCGGCTCCTGATCGCCGGGGGCAGACGGACTGGCGGGGTGCGGTTCTCAACGCCCCTGACGTCGCCGTTCTCGCGGGCGAGACGAAGCGGGCGATAGCGCTCGGGGCCGACCTGTCCCCACACCAGCCCCGCACCAGCCCCGCACCAGCCCCAGAGCAACGTCCGTGTTCAGCTCGATCCCGCCGGGCATCCCCTGTGCCTCGACACCGGCGACTCGTGCGCCCGATGCGTGTGACGGCATCCGGCTCAGATGGCCGTGTCGTCGACCCTCTCCTCCATCTCGTTGGGCGCGGTAGCGAGCGCCTCGTCGGAGGCTTCGGTGCCCTCCGCCTCGGCCGAGGAGGTGAGCGTGCCCGGGTCGAGGTCGGGGTCACTGGTGGCGCCCTCCCCGTCGCCGACGTGGGCGCCGGCCTGCGCGTACTTGGTGCGTTCCTCCAGCTCGGCCGCGATCATGGCGTGCTGGTCGACGCACAGGACGACGAGGTCTCCGGGGTTCGTACGGGCCAGGACATGACGGGCGGCGCCGAGCTCGTCGAGCACGACCTCGACCTGCTGGCACCGCGCCCCGGCCGCCATGGCCGCCTTCGCCCCCTCTGCGACGAGCTGGGCCGTCACACCCGGTTGGCGTCCTCGCAGCCGTTCGTCCTCGCGGACGACGATGACGTCGAAGTGGTGGGCGGCCACCTCGCCGAGCTCGCGCATGTCGTCGTCGCGGCGGTCACCGGCGGCCCCGATCATGCCGATGCGGGAGGTCCTCGCGAGGTCGTTCTGCAGCTGCAGCTGCTCGGCGTAGCGGTCGACGAAGGCGCCGAGCTCGCGCATGCCGGCAGCGTTGTGGCAGTAGTCGAGGAAGACGCTGGCACCGCCGACCTCGATGAGGTTCAGTCGGCCGGGCGAGAGATAGTAGGAGGTGGAGAAGGTTCGCAGCCCCTGGCGGATGTCGTGCAGAGGGGCGCCGGCGGCGAACGCGGCCCCGGCGGCCGCGAGCGAGTTTGCGACGTTGAAGCGGGCTGCCCCGCCGAAGGTGGCGGGGAGCAGGTGGGTCCAGGCCAGCTGCATGCTGCGGCGCCCGTGCTTGATCACGATCATGTCGCCCCGGTCGCTCGGGTCGAGCACGAGGGCGCGGCCACCGCGCCGGCAGTGGTCGTCGACGAAGTCGCGGATCTCGCTACCCGGCTCGGCCATGGTGAACCAGACGATCTCACCGGAGCATCGACGTCGCATGTTGCGTACATTCGGGTCGTCGGCGTTGAGTACCGCGAACCCGTTGCGTGGCACGGCCTCGACGACGACGGCCTTCACATCGGCCAGCTGCCGGAGCGTGTCGATGCCGCGCAGCCCCAGGTGGTCGGGGGCCACGTTCGTCACCACCGCGATGTCGTTGCGGTCATAGCCCA
>JBDTVJ010000247.1:0-3914 GCA_040007275.1 Terracoccus sp. | reverse complement strand
CGGCCATCTTGGTCAGCGGCTTCGCGATGGAGGCGATGTCGACGGCCTGGAAGTCTTCCTTGTGCAGCTTGGCCACCGGAGCCTGCCCGGTGAGACACAGGATCGGGATGGAGTCGGCGCTGGCCGAGTAGAGCCCGGTGATCATGTCGGTGCCGGCCGGGCCGGAAGTTCCGACGCACACGCCGATGTTGCCGGCCTTGGCGCGGGTGTACCCCTCGGCCATGTGCGAGGCGCCTTCGACGTGGCGGGCCAGCGTGTGGTGCAGGCCGCCGTTCGTCTTCATCGCCTTGTAGAAGGGGTTGATCGCGGCGCCCGGGAGGCCGAAGACGTTGGTGACGCCTTCGAGCTTGAGAATCTCCACCGCGGCCTGGGCTGCTGTCATCCGTGCCATCTTCGTGTCCTTTGTGTAAGAGGCTCGAACAGCCAGCCCAAGCCGGGGGTCTACGTCAGGTCGACCGGCAGATGAGCCGGCCGATCAGTTGGTCAGTTGGGGTTCTGACCGGAGAGGCGCTGCACGCCGCGGAGCAGAGCGGAGTGGTCGAGGCCGCCGTCGCCGTTGGCGCGGGCCGAGGCCATCAGCGTCGCGACGAGCTGGCCGAGGGGCAGCACGACCCCGGCCTCGCGGGCGGCGGAGCTGACGATCCCCATGTCCTTGTGGTGCAGGTCGATGCGGAACCCGGGCTCGAAGCTGTCGCTCGCCATGTTGCCGCGCTTCTGCTCGAGCACCTTGGAACCGGCCAGACCGCCACCGAGCACCGTCAGAGCAGCCTCGAGGTCGACGTCGTAGGCCCGCAGGAAGACGACGGCCTCGGCCAGCGCCTGGATGTTGGAGGCGACGATGAGCTGGTTGGCGGCCTTGACGGTTTGACCGGCGCCGTTGCCACCGACGTGCACGATGGTCTTGCCGACCGAGTCGAACACGGGCTTCGCGGTGGCGAAGTCCTCTTCCGAGCCACCGACCATGATCGAGAGCGCCGCGTTCTTCGCGCCGGCCTCGCCGCCGGAGACGGGAGCGTCGAGCAGACGGAAGCCCGCCTCCTTGGCGACCGCAGCCAGCTCGGCCGTGACGTCGGGGCGGATCGAGGAGAAGTCGATGACGAGGGTGCCGGGCTTGGCGTTCGCGAACACGCCGCCCTCACCGGTGAGCACGTCCTGAACGTCGGCCGAGTCGGGCACCATGACGGCCACGATGTCGACGTCCTTGACGGCGTCGGCGATCGAGTCGGCCGAGCGGCCTCCGGCCTCGACCAGTGGCTGGGCGCGCTCGGGGCTGCGGTTGTAGCCGACGACGTCGTGGCCGGCGTTGGCCAGGTGGACGGACATCGGGGCACCCATGATGCCCAGTCCGATGAATGCGATCTTGCTCATGTGAGTCTCCTTGAGGTCGTGACGAGTTCGGGTGTCGAGGTCGGCCGGACCAGTGGCTGGTCGGTGGCTGGTCGGCCTTACTGAGCGGCACCGGCCCGGGTGAGGAAGGCCAGGCTCGCGACGGTGTTGGTGGTGGGCTTGTACTCCAACCCGACCCAGCCGCGGTAGCCGGTCTCGGCGATGGCGGCGAGGTGGCCGTCGAGGTCGAGGTCGCCCGAGCCGGGCTCGCCCCGGCCAGGAGCATCGGCAATCTGCACGTGCGCGACCCGGTCGGCGTAGGTGGTGATCGCGGCGGCCACGTCATCGCCGTTGTTGGCCAAGTGGAACAGGTCGAGCAGGAACCCAACGTTGGCGGCGCCTGCGGCGCGGACGTCGTCGACGACCGACACGGCATCCGCCGCGGTGCGCAGCGGGTAGGGCTTCGGGCCGCTGACGGGCTCGACCAGCACCGTCGCGCCGATCCGGGCGGCGGCGCGGGCGGCTGCCACGATGTTCTCGCGGCCCAGCTCGTCCTGCTGCGCCGGCGTGGCGTCGTCGACGCGAACACCGAACAGGGCGTTGAAACCCTTCACGTTCAGGCGCTCACCCAGGCCGACGGCTACGTCGATGTTGTCGGTGAACTCCTTGGAGCGCGAGGGGATCGACAGCACCCCGGCGTCGGCGCCGGTCAGCTCACCGGCGAAGAAGTTGAGGCCGACGAGCTGCACACCGGCATCCTCGATGGACCGGGCGAAAGCGTCGATGTCGGCGTCAGCGGGAACTGGCTGGTCGGGCCAGGGCCACCAGAACTCGACGGCCTCGAACCCGGCCGCCCGCGCTGCTGCTGCGCGCTCCAGCAGGGGGACCTCGGTGAAGAGCATCGAACAGTTCGCGAGATAGGGCAGACCTGCTGCTGTGGTGAACGCCATCGTCAACCTTCCAGTGAAATTCCGTAATGTGGAAACATTATTCCGTTAGGCAGAATAGTATGAGAAACTGGCGCCCTCGTCAAGAGCGCCAGCCGCCGCTTCTCGCAGAACCTCGTCGGCTCAGCCGCAGGGCGGCATTGGCCCTGCGGCCGGCAGGAGGCACGGGTTCAGCTGCCTCGGTAGGTCGAGTAGCCGAACGGGTTGAGCAGCACGGGCACGTGGTAATGGTCGTACGCGTCGAACACCGTGAAGGCGATGGCGATCTCGGGATAGAAGGCCGTCGTGCCGTTCGCGGCGAAGTAGTCACCGGAGGCGAAGACGAGGCGGTAGTCGCCGGCCTCGAGACGCTCGGGCCCGATGGTCGCGATGCGGCCGTCGGCGTCGGTCGTGCCGCTCCCGAGGGCCGCACCGGCCAACGTCTCGAGGGTGATGGCGACCCCTTCGGCCGGCTTGCCGAGGCTGGTGTCGAGTACGTGGGTGGACAGGGTTCCCATGTCAGAGCATCTCTTTCAGTCGGAGGATGGCGATCTCGCGAAGCTGGGTGACGGTCTCGGCCCGCTCGGCCTCGTCGTCGTTGTCGAGCCGCCGTTGCAGCTCGGCGAGGATCTCGCTCGAGGACCGGCCGGCGGCGCGGATGAGGAAGACGCGGTCGAACCGGCGCTCATAGGCGCGGTTGCCGGCGGCGAGGGCGTCGACGACGGCGGAGTCGGAGGCGTCGACGCCGGCCTGCTCCCGGCTCGAGAGCTCGGCGTCGTGCTTGGCGTCAGTGGCTTTCTCGCCGATCCGCGGGTGACCGGCCAGGGCTGAGTCGACCTCCTCGGGCTCGAGCGTGGCGGCGGCCTGCTCGGCGGCAGCGACAAGGACGGCCCAGTCGGCATACGGTCGACCCGCGGCAACGTGCTCGACCCAGCGCCGCACGTTGAGGCAGGAGGTGAGGCGCCCTCGGCAGTCGTCCTCGCTCAGGGCGTTGAAACCTGCGACGTCGGGGTCGACGGTCGCGGTGGTGGCGGCAGAGGTGGCCGTGCTGTGGTCGCTCATGCTTCCTTCCAGATCACAGGGACAGTCCCGGTGGGGGCGTGCTCTGGCGCGATGGGCCTGGGACACATGGTCGGCGAAATGCCCTGGGACCGTTCGGAGCATTTCATCAGGCAGAAACGAATTTTCGCTATGCGGAATCTACCGAGTGGCGGTGTGCGGCGTCAAGTGTGACCCGGTGCACATCCACGGTAGCCGGAGCGCTCATCAAGAGCGTCCTCACGGCGACAGCAAAAGGTGCTGTCAGGGCTGGGCGTAGGTCGTCATCACGGGGACGCGCCGCCGCGCCTCGTCAAAGTCGCCGGCCGGTGTTTCGGGTGGGGGCTCTGGAACCGTCACGACCGGGCACGGGGCACGTCTCACGCAGTAGTGAGTCGCCGAGCCCGTGACGAGGCGGTGCCCGTCGCGGAGCGGTTCACGCGTGCCGACGACCAACAAGGAGGCGTGGGCGCTCAGGCGCACCAGCACCTCGCCCACCGGGCCCTGCGCGAAATGCAGGGTAGCGGCAGTGAGAGCGTCGATGTCCGTCTCGGCGTCGGCTTGGGTGTCGATGGCTGGTTCGGTGACTGCGGCAGTGGCTTGGTCGAGGGCTGGGTCGAGGGC
>JBDTVJ010000246.1:0-3915 GCA_040007275.1 Terracoccus sp. | reverse complement strand
CGTCGGGGTAGGGCGACCGGGTCGAGAACTCGACGCCGGGCAGCAGCGTGGCCACCGTGGTGCCGCGCGAGGCCACGAGCGCCTCGATATCGTCGTCACTGAGGTAGGTGCAGTGGTCGACACTGCGGGCCCCGAGCTCGCACGCGAGCAGGACGCCAGGCCCCGGGGCGAGCTGGTTGCCGTGCACCCGCAGAGCGAGGCCCGCCCGGCGACCGGCCTCCAGCACCACGCGAGCCTCGTCACCGTCGAACGCGTGGGCCGAGGCCGGCTCACAGAACACGTCGATGCTCTCGGCCAGGGCCGTGCCTCCGCCCGCCACGACGGCGTCGAGCATCGGGCCGGTCACGAGGTCGAGGTAGGCCTCCCGATCAGCTGCATACTCGCGCGGTACGACGTGAGCACCCAAAAACGTTGTATGCGAGGTGAACTCGCGGGCGATACGCAGGGCCCGGAGCTCGTCTTCGACCGTCAGCCCGTAACCCGTCTTGATCTCGACCGTGGTGGTTCCCTGAGCGCGCATCTCAGCGACCCGGGACGACACGAGCGCCCGCAGGTCATCGTCGGTGGCCGCCCGCGTGGCCGCCACCGAGACGGCGATACCCCCACCGTCGTAGGGCGTTCCCGTCATCCGGGCTGCGAACTCGGCCGAGCGGTCGCCGGCGAAGACGAGGTGCGTGTGGCTGTCGACGAACCCGGGAATCACGGCCCGGCCGCCGAGGTCTCGTCGCACGTCGGTCGGCGGCGCCAGCACGGCCGGGCCCACCCACTCGACGAACCCGTCACGCACCAGCAGAGCCGCATCGCGCACGATGCCGAGCAACCGGTCACCGGGGTCAGTCCAACCATCGCTTCGGGCCGGGTCGTTCGTTGTCAGCTCACTGATGCCGGTGATGAGCAGGCCCGGCGACGTCACGATGACGCGCCGATGACGCGGCTGATCGAGTGGCCGAGCAGCCTGCCCACATTGCCGATGCGGTGCTCTCCGCCCAGCACGACCACCTCACCTCCGACCACCACGGTCGACACGTCAGAGGCGACGCCTGAGTAGATGATCTGCTCGGGCAGTGAGCCGGCGGTGTTGACCGTGTCGGTGCGCACCGTGATGAAGTCGGCCAACGCGCCCTTGGAGAGGTGCCCGCCGTCGGGCCAGCCGAGGGCCCGGTAGCCGTTGAAGGATGCTGCCATCAGCAAGTCGTTGGCCGCAAAGCGGTCCCGCTCGTTCGTCACGAGCCGCTCGTGCATCTCGAGCCCGCGCAGCTCCTCGAACGGGTCGATGATCACGTGCTGGTCAGAGCCGAGCGAGAGGGGCGTGCCCGCGTCGAAGAGGGAACGGGCGGGGCCGATCCCGTCGGCGAGGTCACGTTCGGTGGTCGGACAGAAGCAGGCACCGGTGCCGCTGCGCCCGAGCCGTTCGATGTCGGTGTCGGTCAGGTGCGTCGCGTGAACGGCGGTCAGCCGGTTCGCAAGCGCGCCGGCCTCATCGAGCAGCTCGGTCGGGGTGCGGCCGTAGAACATCTGGCAGGCGAGGTTCTCACCGTGTTGCTCCGACAGGTGCACGTGCAGAGGCAGGCCGGCTGACGCCTCGACGACGCGAGGCAGATCTTCGCGCCGAACCGCGCGAACGGAGTGGATCGCGGCCCCCAGTCGCACCGTGTCGGTCTCGGCGCGCTGAGCGGCCATCCGCTGGGCCCAGGCGTCGACACTGCCGTCACTGAACCGACGCTGCCCCGGGTGCAGGGGCACGTGGCCGCTGCCGTCGAGGCCGCCCTCGAGGTAGCAGGTGTCGAGGAGGGTCAGTCGGATGCCGGCCTCGTCGGCGGCGTGCCGCAGAGCCAGGCTCATCGCGTTCGGGTCGCCGTAGGGTTTGCCTCCGGGCCGGTGGTGCACGTAGTGGAACTCACCGACGACAGTCATACCGGCCAGCACCATCTCGGCGAAGACGGCCCGGGCCAGGTCGAAGTAGGTGTCGGGGTTCAGCTGTGCCGCAACGGCGTACATCTCCTCGCGCCAACTCCAGAAGTTGCCGCCACCACCGTTGGCCCGGCCGCGCAGGGCCCGGTGGAAGGCGTGACTGTGCGTGTTGGCCATGCCGGGCAGGGTGACCCCGGCCAGACGTACGTCGTCGGGTTCGGCGTCGACTCCGGACCGCACCTCGCGCAGCACACCATCAGCGGTGACGAGGCGAACCCTCCGAGCGAGACCGCCTGTCAGCCAAGCGAACTCGCACCAGAACGTGGTCATTGCCCGCCGCCGGTCGTGCGGCCGACAGGGCCCGAGACCAGATCGGTGACGACCGAGGTGAGTGCCATCACCCCATCGTGGCAGTCGCGCCTTTCGGCGTGCTCGGCGGGAGAGTGTGAGATACCGGTGGGATTCCTGACGTAGACCATGGCGGCGGGAACCCCATGCGTCGCGAGCACTCCGGAGTCGTGGCCGGCTCCGGTGGCGAGCAGCGGGGCACCATGCAGGATGCCTCGCAGCCGGTTGACCAGCCCTGCGTCGAAGGCGGTGGTGGGAGTCCACGACTCCTCAGTGCTCGTGACTCCCAGCGAACCGGCATCTGCGAGAACACCGCTGACCGTCGCTCGTACGGCATTCTCGTCGGCGCCTCGGGCGTCGAGCCAGGCCGTGACGTGGCTGGGGATGGCGTTGACCCCACCCGGCTCCACCCGCACCTTCCCGACCGTGGCGACGCACCCGAGCCGGGAGGCCTGCTGCCGCGCCGACTGCACCACGGCGGCTAGTCCGAGCATCGCGTCCCGGCGGTCCTCGAGGCGGGTCGTACCGGCGTGGTTGGCCTCCCCCGGAATGTCGAGGCGCCATCTGCCGTGGGGCCAGATGTCGGTGCCGATCGCGACAGAACGGGCCGGGTCGTCGAGGTCGTCACTCCCGTCGGCGGCGAGGGCCAGGGCCTTGCCCTGCTCGACGTGCAGCTCGACGAAGCAGGCGATCCGGGCCAGGGCCTCCTCATCGGGCCCCATCGAGTCAGGGTCTCGGCCCCCTGAGGTCCAGGCCTGCGCCATCGAGATGCCATCGACGTCGGTCAGTGAGCGGGCCCGGTCGGCGGTGAGAGCGCCGGTGATGATGCGAGAGCCGGCGCAGGCGACCCCGAAGCGAGCACCCTCCTCGTCGACGAAGTTGACCACCCCCAGCGGCACCCTCGGGACGGCGCCGGCGTCGTGAAGGGCGTCGATCGTGGCGAGGGCGCTCACCACGCCGAGGGGTCCGTCGAAGGCGCCGCCGTCGGGCACCGAGTCGAGGTGCGAGCCGATCGCCACGCCGGGCTGCGCATCGGGATCTCCCCACCAGGCCCACTGGTTACCCGCCCGGTCTTCGGTCACGTCAAGGCCGCGCGCCGCGCACTCGCCCGCGAACCACTCTCGGAGGTCGTGGTCGGTGCGGGTCCATGCGAAACGCCGGTAGCCTCCCGTCGCGGGCTCACGGCCCACCGACTCGAGATCAGACCACATCCGGTCGAAGCTGGCCGACACATCGCTCACCACCCCTTCAGAACTAGTCTCGTGTCATGTCTGACGATGCCACCGACCAGCCGGATCGGCATGACGAACCCTCAACTCCCGCCATCGAGGCGGTCCGGGCCGCGGGAGTCGACTTCGAGGTGACCCGACACGGACGCGTGTCGAGCCTCGCCGAGGCAGCTGCCGCTCGGGGCATCGAGCCCCGTGACCTGATCAAGACCCTCGTCGTGCGCCGTGCCGAGGACGACCACGTGTTCGTGCTCGTTCCCGGCGACCGCACCTTCTCGTGGCCCAAGGTGCGATCTCTGCTCGGCTCGAACCGTATCTCGATGCCCGACGCCGACGTCGCTCTGGCGGTCACCGGTTACGAGCGGGGCACCATCACGCCGTTCGGGTCGCGACAGGCCCTGCCGATGATCGCCGACCAGCAGCTCGT
>JBDTVJ010000245.1:0-3916 GCA_040007275.1 Terracoccus sp. | reverse complement strand
CGCCGTCGGCAGGCACCTGAGCGAACGGACCGACCAGCACCGTGGCCACTCGACCCGCCGCCCGGTCGAGTGGCCACTCGAACTTGGGCACCAGCCAGGGCAGGGCAGATGCGTGCCGATCGTGCGCGGCGGTATCCCGGCTGGCAACCAAGGGCAGTCTCGGCCAAGCGAACCGGGCTCGAGAACGAAACTCGGTGCGGCGCCTCGATAGGGGTCACCCCCACCGCCGACTCCCGGCCGTCGAGCACGTCGTGAGCCTCTGCAGACTTTCCGTCGCCCGTGCCACACGAGGTGGCTCGTCACGCGCTACGACCCCGCGCCACCACCGGCACCCGTTGGCGCGAACCCGACGGGCTCTGCGCGATTCTGTTCTGATGGAAGGCATGAGCCCACGCCCGAAGCCCGAGCCCGCACCCCCCGGCAAGGAGTCGGTGTGGGACTACCCGCGCCCACCTGCCGTCGAGCCGACCAGCGAGCTCGTGGAGGTACACCTCGGCGGAGTGCTCGTGGTGAGCACCCGCGGCGCCCTCCGCGTGCTCGAGACGAGCCACCCGCCGACGTACTACCTGCCCGAGGCCGACTTCGCCCCGGGGGTGCTGCGCCCGACGCCAGGCTCGACGGTCTGCGAGTGGAAGGGCCGAGCAGACTACGTCGACGTGGTGGCCGGAGGCGTGACGGCCAAGCGCGCCGGCTGGCACTATCCCGACCCGGTTCCCGGCTACGAGCTGCTCCGCGGCCACGTCGCCCTCATGCCGGGCCAACTGGGCTCGTGCCAGGTCGACGGCGAGCAGGTGCGGGCCCAGGAGGGCGGGTTCTACGGCGGCTGGATCACCGACCGGGTCGTCGGCCCGTTCAAGGGCAGCCCCGGCAGCTGGGGCTGGTGACCGCTGCTCGCGGCGGGCACCATGGTCACCAGAGGAGTCCCGGCGAGAAGGGTGGACCATGCGGCTGGCGGTGATCGGTGCCGGCGCGATCGGCGGCTACTTCGGCGGGCGCCTGGCGGCATCCGGGCACGACGTGACGTTCGTGGCCCGCGGCGAGCACCTGGCCGCCCTGCGCCGCGATGGGCTACGGGTCGAGAGCCATCTCGGCGACGTCGTGCTCGATCCGGTGGCCGCGACCGACGACGCCACCGGGATCAGGCCGGTCGACGTCGTGCTGGTGTCGGTCAAGACGTGGCAGCTCGCCGCGGTGTTGCCGATGCTGCCTTCGCTCGTCGGCGAGGGCGGCGCTGTGGTCACGACGCAGAACGGGGTGGAGGCTCCCGACCGGGTCGCAGCGGTCGTGGGCCGAGACGCCGTGCTGCCGGGGGTGGCGAAGATCATCGCCTGGGTCGACGGGCCGGGGCGCATCGCCCACCGGGCCGGTCCGGCCACGCTCGCCTTCGCAGAGTGGAGCAACGAGCCGAGCGAACGGGTCGCTCGGCTGCGATCAGCATTGGCAGACGCTTCAGTGGAATCGCCTGCGCCACAGAACATCTGGGTTGAGTTGTGGTCGAAGATGCTGTTCGTCGTACCGTTCGGCGAACTTGGCGCCGCGCTTGATCTACCTATCGGGGGCCTGCGCTCGGAAGAGAACACCCGCATGCTGCTCGAGTGGGCCATGGGCGAGATCGACGGCGTCGCGCAGGCGTCCGGGGTTCCTCTGCCCGACACGGTGGTCGACGACACGATGGCCTTCGTTGACGCGATGCCGGCCGAGGCCACGTCGTCGTTGCAGCGCGACCTGCTCGCCGGTCGACCGTCCGAGCTCGACGCGTGGACCGGTGACGTCGTGCGGCTCGGCACTGCCCTCGGCGTTGACGTCCAGCTGCACCGGCTGCTCTACGAGGTACTGAGGCGACGGCATCCGAACGCGTTGCCCTGACCTCGCGGAGGGCGGCGACAGCGGCAACCGCATGGACCGTGATGAGGCTCATGTTGACCATTGAGGCGACGCGGACCCCTTGCCAGACTCGTCAATGACTCTTCGAGCCGCTGCGAAGGTTGCCGTCGCACTCGCATCTCCAATAATCTCCAATCAGATCCGACAGTATCCAATACTTTGAGGGGACGACAGGAGTGGTGGTGGGCCGGGAGCTGTTGGCAGGGCTCGATGTGGGCACGACCTCGGCGAAGGCCTTGCTCGTGACCGCTGATGGTCAGGAGGTAGCGATCGGGCGGGCGCCGACGAGGTGGACCACGACCGAGTTCGGCGCCGAGACGTCTGCGGCGTCCATCCGCGACGGGGCTCGTCGAGCTCTGGCGGATGCCGTTGCGGCAGTGCCCGGTGATCGGGTCGTCGGGCTCGGGGTGACCTCCATGGCGGAGGCGGGGGTGCTGGTCGGAGCCGATGATGCGCCGGTGGCTCCGGTCATCGCCTGGCATGACCATCGCGACACGCAGCAGCTGCGCGACCTGGTGAGCGAGCTGGGCGGTGAGCAGTTTTCGATGCGAACGGGGCTGCCGCTGTGGACGCAGTGGAGCCTGACCAAGCATCGCTGGCTCATCGACCACGTTCCCGCGGCGCGGGGCGCGGTCCGGCGCTACAACATCGCTGAGTGGGTGGCCCGCAGCCTGGGGGCCGAGCCCGTCACCGAGCTGTCCCTCGCCTCGCGCACGGGCTGGCTCGACCTGGCCACCGCTCGTCCGTGGGGTGAGTCGATGGCGTGGTCCGGGGCGCCCGAGCGTCTACTGGGAGAGCTCGTCACGGCAGGTACTCCGGTGGGCATCGCCCTCTGCCGTGGTGATCTCGCGGCAGTCGACGGCGCAACTCTGACCATCGCCGGTCACGACCACCAAGCAGCCGTTGTCGGGGTGGGTAGTACCGGCGCCGGCGACGAGCTCGACTCGTGTGGCACCGCCGAGGCCTTCGTGCGCACCGTCGCGCCGGGGCTCGATCCCGCCACGATCGCGGTGTTGACCATGGCTGGCGTCACGGTGGGGTGGCACGTCATCGACCACCGCTGGAGCCTGCTGGGGGCAACCCAGGGCGGCCTCATCCTCGGACGAGTTCAGGCGGGTCTCGGCATCGACCGTGCCGGCCTGGCCGCCCTCGACGCCGCGGCCCTGTCTGCGGCAGACCACCCGGAAGCGCTGCAGGTCACCGACGACGCCGACGTCGTGATCGCGCCGGGCGCTGACCCGGGTCAGGTGTGGCGGGCCGCCACCCGGCTGGTCACCGCCGAGGCGAAGCAGCTGAGCGACACCCTCGATCACGCGTCCGGCCCGCGGCGCGAGCTCGTGGTGGCGGGCGGATGGACCAACAGCGCCATGCTGATGGCCGCCAAGGCTGCGGCGTTCGGCCCCCTACGCACTGCGGTCACCACCGAAGCAGGTGCACGCGGCGCAGCGTTCCTCGCTGGTCTGGCCTGCGGGGCCTACTCGTCGTACGCCGACTTCCCCAACGGCGCTCGACCCGACGAGCCAGCTGCCCGCGCTTCGCCTGCCGACGCGGCCGCGCCGTGCCCCAACCACCGTGAGGACCTGAGATGACTCTGGCCACGACCGCCGACCTGCTCGTTCGCGCCCGCGCGGGCCGCAGCTACCTGCGCCCGGCCCGAGACCGCGTCGCCGACGTGGTCGCCGGGCTCACCACGGTGATCGGCGGACCGTCATGATCGTCACGCTGACCCTCAACCCCAGCCTGGACCTGACCTACACCCTCGCCGAGACCGAAGTCGGGCAGGTCGACGTGCACCGGGCGACCACGGCCACGATCGAGGCCAGCGGGAAGGGCGTCAACGTCTCGCGTGCCCTGCACGCCCACGGCAGGCCCACCATGGCCGTCCTCCCGCTCGGTGGCACCACCGGGCACCACCTCGCCGAGCTACTCGAAGCCGCCGGCGTCCCGTTCCGCAGCGTCGCGCAGCGGTCGGACACTCGCGTCAACACCACGCTCGCCGTCGGCGGCCGACACACGGCCAAGGTGAACGGTC
>JBDTVJ010000244.1:0-3946 GCA_040007275.1 Terracoccus sp. | reverse complement strand
CCGAGAAGCTCAGTCGTCGCTGCCGGCCCCGAACGGATGTGACTCGACGAAGGACTTCGTCTCGACATACATGCGCTGGATGTAACCCTCGAGCTCGGTCGTCTCGACGCGCCACTGGCCGCGCCCCCCCACCTTGATGGCGGGCAGCTCGCCGGAGCGCACGAGGGCGTAGGCCTGAGCCGCAGAGATGTTGAGCACCTCGGAAACTTCGGTCAGCTGCAGGAAGCGTTGGGCCACGTCGGCTCCTTCCAGGGGTCGACGACATCCTAGGCAGGCCGGCGTCTCATCACTCCAGGTTGTCCACAGGGGTGGGCAGCCGGCGCGGCGACGGTGCTTCGTGGGGCAAAATGGCCCACGAAGGTGGCGCCCCCGTGGCGCGACGAAGAATGTGGATCAGGGGAACAAGCGATGACCGAACTGGCGCAGCCAGTCGCGAAGCGACTGCAACGACCCTCGTGGCGCGACAGTCGACTGCTCGTCGGCGTGCTGCTCGTGCTCGTGGCGGCCACCCTCGGCGCGAAGGCCGTAGCCAGTACCGACGACCGGGTGCCGATGTGGGTCGCGACACTCGACCTCGTCGCCGGCGACGTGGTCACGGCCGACTCGGTGCGCCGGGCTGACGTGCGGCTGGACGACGACATGGGCTCCTACCTCAGCGCCGCCACGCCCCCAGCTGCCGGAACCTACGTGGTGCGCGACGTCCGGTCCGGCGAGCTCGTGCCGCGATCGGCCTTCGGGACGGCTGAGCAGGTCGGCCTGCAGCGGGTCACCGTGCGCGCCGACGCGGTGTCGGCGACCGGCCTGGCTCGCGGCAGCAGGGTCGACCTGTTCGTCACCCCGAAGAGCTCGCTCGCCTCGCCCGAGAAGGCAACGACCACCAAGGTGCTCACGGCCGCCGGGGTCGCCTCGGTTCAGAGCTCCAGCGGCGGCCTCGGGTCGAACGCCACCACCTCGGTCCAGCTGTACGTACCGACCGACCGCGTGCAGACCGTCGTCGAGGCGGTCGACGGCGAGGCGAAGCTGACGCTGGTGCCCGTCGTGGGCGGCGGGCTCGACCCGGTTCCCGAACCGGACGGGGCGGCCCGGTCGGCTCCCGGCTCATGACCGACGTCGTCACCGCCCTCGGCCCCCGTTGGGAGGCTTCGGTCGCGACCCTGCTCGAGAGAGTTCCCGGCGTTACGATCGCGAGGCGTTGTGCCGATTTGGCCGAGCTGCTCTCGGTGGTGGAGGCCGGCGTCGGTCAGGTCGCCGTCATCGGATCGGACCTGCGCGGGCTCGACCTGGCCGCCGTGAGCCGTCTACGTGCTCGGGGGACGCATGTGGTCGGGCTCTTCCCTCCCGACGACGAGCCCAGCGAGCGTCGCCTGCGTCAGCTGTCGGTCACCCACGTGCTTTCGATGGACACGACCGGCCCCGAGCTCGCGGGCGTCGTCGCTGATCTTGAGCGGCCCCCGGATGACGATGCGGTGGCCGGCGTCGATCGTAGCTTCGGCGGTCCCGACGGTGCCGGGGAACCCGGCGAGCACGCTGGCGGCGAGCCGGTCTCCCTCAGCCTCGGTCTGTCGGCCCGGTCTCGAACGCCGTCCGGTGTCGGCGCCACGCCCACCGTCGTGACGTCGGGTGAGCTGGGGTGGAGCCCGGCCGGCTCGACGCCCGCTCCTCCGGCGCCCGACGGCGGGACCGACCACAACGACGGGTCGGCCGGGTCGCAGGAGCCCGTGCCGGCCCGCGCTCGCGTCATCGCGGTCTGGGGTCCGACCGGCTCACCCGGTCGCACCACTCTCGCGACGGCGCTCTCCGCTGAGCTGGCGGGGCGGGGCTGCGACGTGCTGCTGGTCGATGCCGACACCTACGGCGGGTCCGTCGCCCAGACCCTGGGGCTGCTCGACGAGGCGCCGGGCATCGCTGCGGCCTGCCGGGCCGCCGACCACGGCACCCTCGACGTGCCGGCCCTGGCGCGGCTGGCTCCTACTGTCACCCCTCGGCTTCGGGTGCTGACCGGGCTGCCGAAGGCCGAACGGTGGCCCGAGGTTCGTGCTGCCGCCCTCGAGCGGGTCATCGAGCTGAGCCGTGAGCTCGTCACGGTTGTCGTGGTCGACTGCGGCTTCTGCCTCGAGGACGACGAGGAGCTGAGTTACGATACGGCCGCTCCGCGACGCAACGAGGCGACCCTGACCTCGCTCGCGAGCGCGGATGTCGTGATGGCCGTGAGCGGAGCCGACCCGATCGCCTTGCAGCGCTTCGTACGTGGGCTCCAAGAGTTGGGATCGGTGCCCTCGCCGCCACCGGTCCCGGTGGTGAACCGGGTTCGCAGTGCGGCGGTCGGATCGAAGCCCGAGGCCCGGATCGCAGAGTCGCTGTTGCGGTTTGCCGGCCTGGAGTCAGTGCGGTTCGTGCCCGACGACCCCGCTACGATGGATGCCGCCGTGCTGGCCGGGCGCTCGGTGGTCGAGTTCGCCCCCGACTCGGCGGTGAGCCGTGCGGTCGCCGATCTCGCCACCGCCCTGGCACCATGGACCCGTGCACGCCAGGCACAGCGCAGCCGCCGCTGGGTCCCGGGCACGAGGCGGATAGCGCGACCCGCGAAGGCGAAGGCGTAGGCGGTTGGCTGGTCTGGCAGAGTGGCAACATGTCTGACCGTCTGACCTCACTCGACGCCTCCTTTCTGTATCTCGAGCAGTCGACGACCTCGATGCACGTCGGTTCGGTCATGGTCTTCCAACCGCCCGACCGCAAGGGCGGCAAGAGCTTCGACTACGAGCGGCTCGTGCGCATCGTCGAGAGCCGCATCGGGGCCATCCCGCGGTTCCGCCAGAAGGTGGTCGACGTGCCGGGACGCATCGCCAACCCCGTGTGGGTCGACGACGAGAACTTCGACATGGGCTACCACGTTCGGCGCGCCGCCCTACCCCGCCCCGGGTCCGATGCGCAGCTGCAGGACTTCGTCTCGCGGGTTCAGCCTCGCAAGCTCGACCGCACCCGGCCGCTCTGGGAGGTCTACCTCGTCGAGGGGCTGAAGGACGGGCGCTTCGCCGTCGTGACCAAGACGCACTACGCCCTCATCGACGGGGTGAACGCGCTCGATATTGCGCACGTCATCGTCGACTCGGTCAAGGGCGATGATGACCTCGAGGCTGCCCCGCCGTGGGAACCGCACCGGTCGCCCTCGCCCGCCGAGCTCGTCACCGGCGCCGTCGTCGATGCGGTCCGTCGACCGACCCAGGTGCTCGACCTCGTCCGTGGCGGAGTCAACGACGCCGTCAAGCTGGGCCTGGGGGCGCTCGAGTCGGCCGGAGCGGTGATCGGCGCCGTGGCCCGCACGGCCGCTCGCCCGGCCCCGGACTCGCCTCTCAACGCCGAGATCGGTTCCGCCCGGCGGTGGGTCATGATCGGCACCGACCTCGATGACTACCGTGCCGTCCGCAAGCGGCTGGCGCGCGGCGCCTACGCCGAGGACGTCACCATCAACGACGTCGTGCTCGCCACGATCGCCGGGGGCTTTCGCACCTGGCTGCTGGGCCGGGGCGAGGCGGTCGGCAACAAGAGCGTCGTCCGGGCGATGGTGCCGGTCAGCATCTACGGCGACGACCCGACCGGCATGTACGCCAACCAGGTGATGGCCTGCGTGGTGAACCTGCCGGTCGGTGAGCCGGGGGCCTCGATGAGGCTGCACCAGATCGCCTTCTCCATGCGCCAGCAGATGGAGGGTGGGCAGGCTGTCGGGGCGACGTCACTGGCCAACCTCGCGGGGTTCGCGCCGCCGACGCTGCACGCACTGGGGGCCCGGTTGGGTTCGGCCATGTCGCGCCGGGTCTACAACGTCATGATCACCAATGTCCCGGGCCCACAGTCGCCGCTCTACGCCGGTGACGCCGAGATGGTCTCGACCTACCCGGTCACGCCCCTCGCCAAGGGCCAGGCCCTCGCGATCGGCATCACCTCCTAC
>JBDTVJ010000243.1:0-3952 GCA_040007275.1 Terracoccus sp. | reverse complement strand
TCGGCGAAGAAGCTGGCGTCGATGTAGACCTTGCGGTCGAGCGGGCAGTAGAAGGGTCCGACCTGGGCGTTGGCGGTGCCGCAGCCCGAGCTCGTCTGACCCTGGTAGATCACGGTCTTCACCGGCTGGTACTTCATCTGGTACTTCGGCAGGGTCTTGGCCCAGTAGTCCTGCACGCTGTTGACGGTAGCGACCACCAGGCACACGTCGTCGGCGTTCGCATCGGCTCCGGTCTTGCAGCGCGAGACCGCCGACGACTGCACCTGACCCGCGGCCGTGACCTGCCCCGGCTGCAGCTGCCGCGACGACTGGCCACCGAGACCGCCGGCGCTCCCGCCGGATCCGTCACCACCGAGCAGCTGACCTCCGCCGAAGACGAGCACGAGGACAAGAACGATGAGGCCGCCGATACCGCCCCCGACCTTCATGCCCCCCGGGAGCTGACCGCCACCCCCTCGCGAGCCACCGCCGAAGCCACCACCTCGGCTTCCCCCGCCGCTCTCCACCTGGGAGGTGTCGAGCTGCGCGTTGTCGTTGAAGGTCATGGGACGCTCCTGTGAGGCGGATGCCGGGCTCCGACGACCCGTACCGCCACAGGCTAACCGTTGCGCGCCGCCGCTCAGGCCGTTCCGGACCGCTGGGATCCGGGCGAGTGGCACCCTTCGTGAACGGTCACGGCATGCTCCCCCAGCGGGCCCTCAGCGCAGCTCGACGGCATCCGGATAGGTGGTCGTCAGGCGCATGCGCACCGTGACCGTGTCGCCCACCGCGGGTGGCGTGACCCCGACGGGCAGCATGAGAAGACTGCACTGCATGTGGGGCGGCTCGGCGAAACGCGGGGAGCAGCCAGACACCGTGAAAGGCGAGCGCACCTTGTGGGCGGCCTCCAGCACCCCCTCGGCCACCGCGACGGCTCGCGACCGGGGGGTTGCTGCCGCTGCGGGTGACTCCATGGCGACGCCGTGCGAGGTGCCCCCGCTCACGACGACGAGGTGTCCGGCGGGCAAGGTGCGCTGCCGGTAGCCGGCCCGGTCTCCCTTTGCCACCGCCCGCACGTCGAGCACGTGGGCTCTCACCTCGTACGACGTCGGCTCCGCCAACCACAGGTCGGTGCCGATGCGGGGCCGGAACTCATGGTCGGGGTAGCGGCTGCGCAGGGTGGCCAGCTCGTCGGGGGAGACGTGTGAGACGAACCAGCGCTGCGCCGCGGGAACGGCCTCGACGAAGCGGACGACCTCATCGAGGTGTCCGGTGCCCAGCGGGAGGTGCAGGGTGACCGCCTCGGCGACCGCTGCGTCGACGAGCTCATTGAGGGCGGCCACCGGCGCGCCGAACCGGTTCATCGACGTCAGCCCTTCGATGACCACCCTGGCCGCCGGTTCGATGCCCCGGAGGCTGTCGAGGTCGGTGCTGCTGGTGACGGTGTGCACGAGCCGCCGGTCGGGCAGGTCGGGCAGTGCGGAGTGGATGCGCGGCCGGTACGGCTCCATGACGAGCACGTCGCCGTCGAAGGCCGCTAGCGCCGCGGGCGCCTCGACGTAGGTGCCGATCGCGATGGTCGCCACCCCCATGCTCTGTGCTTCACGACACAACAGGCCGGCGCCGAAGCCGTAGCCGTTGCCCTTGATGACCGGCACGATCCCGGGGTACCGCGCGAGCGCCTCGGCGTGGCCCGAGCGCCAATGATCAGTGTCAACCCGCAACACGAACGACATGGGTCACCGCCGGTTCATGTAGAGCGAGAAGGCTTTGTAGAGAAGCCGATTGAGGGGAAGGTCCCACTCCCCGGCCAACCGCACCGCTTCACCGCCGGTGCCGACCTTGAAGCGGATCAGGCCGATGTGCGGGTTGTCGGTGTCGAGGGTGTTGGTGATGCCGCGCAGGTCGTAGACGTTCGCGCCGGCGGCGATCGAGTCGCGCAGCATCCGCCACTGGATCGCCGTTGACCCCTGCAGGTCACGCTTGGCGGCCGTCGATGCTCCGTAGGAGTACCAGGCGTGGTCACCGACCCGGATGTAGATGGTGGCCGCCAGCAGGTCGCCCTCGTGCTCGGCGAGATACACCCGGATCCGGTCTGGGTCCTCCGCCGACATGACCGCGTACATCCGCTCGAAGTAATCGCACCCCCTTGGAGTGAAGCGGTCGCGCTCGGCCGTCTCGACGTAGACCCGATGGAAGGCCGGGATGTCGCTCGGATCGCCGACGCGCACCTGCACCCCGTTCTTGGCGGTCTTCTTGATGTTGCGTCGCCACAGCTGGTTCATGCCCGAGAGCACGTCGGCCTCGGTGCGCCCTGCCAGCGGGATGCGAAAGACGTACTCCGGCTGACCGGCGGTAAAGCCGTCGTCGGCCGACAGGTGCCGAAAACCCAGCCGCCCGAGGAGCTTTACGACACTCGCTCCGACCGGCTCGACGGCATCCGGCACCGCCTCGTCGTAGCGGCTGACCTCGGAGTCGCTGATGCCGTCCTTGATGGTCAGGGCGTGCCAGCGATGGGTGGCCACGGGCGGACCGATGCGCAGCGCGAACGCCTTGCCCTTGCGCAGGTGGTCACGCAGCGCCCGCAGCATCTCGAGCAGTCGGGGGGAGTCCCAGTCGATCGCCGGGCCTTCCGGGATGTACGCGAGCGAGCGGCCGATGCGGGGGAGGGACCGGTGCAGCACGAGCGCCGCGCCGATGAGTCGGCCGGCTTCGAACCAGCCGATCGACTCGGCCCGCCACTCCGTCTTGAGCTGTCCCCAGGCGGGGGTCTGCAGGAAGCTCACGGTCGGCTGCGTGCGCAGCCACGCGAGATGCTCGGCGGGGGTGATCTCACGGACGGTGATGGGCGCGCTCACGGTGGGTCACGCTACCCGAGCGCCGCTCCCGCGACGTCGCCCAGCGGCATCCGCGCAAGGCGCCAGGTTCGAAAGCGTCGAGAGCACCCCTTCACCGCTGGCAGAATGGAGGGGTTGTCCGGCCGCTGACGTAGTGCGGCACCACAAGGAGGAACTGCCGTGATCGTCGCCACCGGGATCGAGCTGCGCGCTGGCGCGCGCCTGCTCGTCGAGGATGCGAGCTTCCGCATCGATGCCGGCGACCGCATCGGTCTCGTCGGACGAAACGGTGCGGGCAAGACCACCCTCACCAAGGTGCTCGCAGGCGAAGGTGCTCCGGCCGCCGGCACCGTGACGCGCACGGGAGAGGTCGGCTACCTGCCGCAGGACCCCCGTACCGGTGACCTCGAGATGCTCGCGCGTGACCGCATCCTCTCCGCCCGCGGGCTCGATGTCATCGTGAGCAAGCGCACGGAGGCCGAGGCCCGCATGGGCAGTGCCGACGCATCCGTGCGCGAGAAGGCGATGCGCCGGTACACGCGGCTCGAGGCCGAGTTCGAGGCGCAGGGGGGGTACGCCGCCGAGTCGGAGGCCGCGACGATCGCCAGTGCGCTGGCCCTTGACGACCGCGTGCTCGGTCAGCCACTCGGCACGCTCTCCGGCGGCCAGCGGCGCCGCGTCGAGCTCTCCCGGATCCTGTTCTCCGGCAACGAGACCCTGCTGCTCGACGAGCCCACCAACCACCTCGACGCGGACTCCGTCACCTGGCTGCGCGAGTACCTGCGCGCCTACAAGGGCGGGCTGATCGTCATCAGCCACGACGGCGAGATGCTCGGCGCCGTGGTCAACAAGGTCTACCACCTCGACGCCAACCGCTCGGCCCTCGATGTCTACAACGTGAACTGGAAGACCTACCTGCAGGCTCGCGAGACCGACGAGAAGCGGCGCCGACGCGAGCTCGCGAACGCCACGAAGAAGGCCGGCGCCCTGATGGCCCAGGCCGACAAGATGCGGGCCAAGGCAACCAAGGCCACCGCGGCGCAGAACATGATCAAGCGGGCCGAGCGGCTCATGTCGGGCGTGGAGGGCGAGCGCCAGCACGACAAGGTCGCCAAGCTGCGGTTCCCCAAGCCCGC
>JBDTVJ010000242.1:0-3960 GCA_040007275.1 Terracoccus sp. | reverse complement strand
GCGAACATCTGGCCCAGACGGGGCCCACCGGTGACCACGACGGTGAAGACCCCCTGGGTGCGTCCGCGCAGGTGGTCGGGCACCGCCGACTGCAGGATCGACTGGCGGAAGATCGCGCTGACGTTGTCGGACGCCCCGGCCACGGCGAGCGCGATCGAGGCGATCGCGAGCGCCGGCCGGTTGACGTCGGCGAAGTCGGCCGAAGTCACCGCATGGCCGGCGAGCATGACGACCGCGAGCACCACACCGAGCACCAGGATTGCGAGCCCATAAGACACGATCGCGTTCCGGATGGCCCGGCCCTGCCAGCGCAGGTCGGTGAGCCGCCCGGACGCGATGCTCGAAAGGATGCTGCCCACCGCGAAGGAGGCGAGCAGGATGCCGACCGTGATCGACCCCCCGCCGAGAACGACCGCGCCCACCGCCGGGAAGAGCACCATCGGCTGGCCGAAGGTCATCGCGATGATGTCGACCACGAAGCTCATCCGCACGTTCGGAGCCCGCTGCAGATGTGCCAGGCCATTGAGCACCGAACGAACTCCCCCGCCTCGCCCCCCATCGCGGTTGTCGCCCTCGTGCTCCAGCGGGCGGATGCGCGGCAGGGTGTAGAGGCCGAAGAAGCCGGCGAAGAAGAGCAGCACGTCGACGCTGTAGGTCCAGGCGTATCCCACCCGTGCCACGAGCACCCCGGCCAGCCCCGGACCGACCGTCACCATGAAGCCCGACGAGATGCCCATGAGTGCGGCCGCTTTGGGCAGCATCGACAGGGGCAGCAGTCGTGGCGTGATGGCCTGACGTGTGGCGGAGGCGATGGTGGCCGCGACGGCCTGGACCGTCGTGATGACGTAGAACGGCCACACCACCTCGATGCCGGCCCAGGCGATGGAGGCCAGCGACACCGTCGCCAGCCAGGCGAGCAACGAGGCGATGATGGCCACGCTGCGCCGGTCGAACCGGTCGGCGATGGCACCGCCGTAGAGCCCGGCCGCAATCATCGGCAGCAGGGAGAACCAGGCGACCAGCGAGACGGCGAAGGTGGAGCTCGTGAGGTCGTAGATGTGCAGGCCGACTGCGGTGATGGTGACGAAGGTGCCCACCCCGGCCAGACTGTTGCCGAACCAGAGTCGCGCGAACGCCGGGCTCATCCGCAGCGGCGTCAGGTCGACGAAGTGAGACCGGCGCAGGGGAGGCGGTGGGGCCGAGGAGCTCACCAGCGAAAACTACGCCACCCGCGGCTCGCCCACCCGGGCCGGTAGGGCCGCCTCGATGTCACGCAGGTGCCCGCTGTCGCGGATCCACACCCATTGACCGTCAGCGCACCGCCGGGCGACCTGGGTGCGCACCTGACCGTCGGGGCCTGTGGCCGAGGTCATCGCCAGGTCGCCGGCGACCACGATCCGCGACGACGTGACCGCCGAGCCTGCGATTGGGGCGTCGGCTGCGAGGGCACTGGCGAACGCCGCCCGGATCGCCCTCGGTCCGGCCGCCTCTCGCCCGAGCGGCAGAGTGACGACGGCGTCATCGGCATAGAGGCCGACGATGCCGTCGAGATCACCGGCCGCCGCCAAGGCGGTGAACCGTGCGCAGAGCGTCTCGGGGCCCTGGTGGCGCCCAGCCGGCTCGTTCGTCGTCATGGGTCACACCGTGTCAGCGCCCACCGACAGCCCACCGACGAACCACCGACACCCCTCGATAGCGCTTACCGACAAGTCACCGAAACTCTCCGCCGACTTGACCCACGGTGTTCAATGGGAACCATGTTGGCACGCCCCCTCCACGTGACCTTCGTGTGCAGCGGGAACATCTGTCGCTCTCCCATGGGCCACGTCGTCCTCGGCCGGATGATCGACTCGGCGGGGCTGAGCGACGAGGTGGTCGTCAGCTCGAGCGGCACCGGCGACTGGCACGTCGGCGAGCACGCCGACCCGCGCACGATCGAGGTGTTGGCCCGGCATGGCTACGACGGCACGCGTCACCGGGCCCGCGAGTTCGACCCGACCGAGTTCGACGGTCTCGACCTGGTGCTCGCCTCTGACCAGGGGCACGTGCGGACCTTGCAACGGCTGGCCGGATCCGAAGACAACCTCGCCAAGATCCGCTTGGTTCGCGAGTTCGACCAGAGCGCCGTGGACGCGGGCACGCTCGAGACAAGCGACCCGTGGTACGGCGGTGAAGAGCACTTCGCGCGCTGCTTCGAGGCAGTCGAGGCCGCGTGCCACGGCATCCTCGAACATCTCCGCCGGACCCTCCTGGCCTCGACGCCGCACAACGAGGCGCGCTCCGCGACTGTCGCGAAGAACCAAACGCCAGACCGGTCCGGCGCGGGCCCCGATACCCGGCCGGCGCCCGCGCCTGACGCCAAGCCACACTGATCTGATGTCAGCGATCGACCTGTCCGCCCCTGACTACCCCGCGGGCGCTCCCTGTTGGGTCGATCTGCTGGTCGGCGACGTGCCACGCGCCCAGGCGTTCTACTCCGCCGTGTTCGGCTGGGAGTGGCGCGCCGGCGACGAGCTGAGCGGTGGCTATCGGCTCGCCCTCCGAGAGGGTCACCCCGTGGCGGGCATCAGCCGTCGCCCCGACCACGCTCCCGTGCCGAGCCAGTGGACCACCTACCTGCGCGTCGACGAGATCGAGGCACTGCTGCCGACCTTGACCGCCTTCGGCGGGCAGCCGCTGGGCCGACCCGTCTCGTTGGGTGCGCTGGCTCGAACCCTGGTGGCGCGAGATCCGGGTGGCACCTTCTTCGGCCTCTGGCAGCCGGGCTCGCTCGGGGGCAGCGGCCTGCTCGACAGCCCGGGGGCACTGGCCTGGAACGAGCTGCTCACCCGTTCGTACGACGAGGTCAGGGTGTTTCAGTCGGCGGTTCTGGGCCACGCGTTCGACGACCAGAGTGACGAGGGTGAGCCGCGTTGGTCGGTGGCGAGCACCAGCGACGGCAACCCGGCGTACGGTCTGGCCGAGATCGGCGACGAGTGGCCGAGCAAGATCAGCTCACACTGGGTCGTTTCGTTCGCCACGCAGAACGTGGTGCTGAGCGTGGCCGTTGCCCTTGACCACGGCGCGACGCTGCTGCAGGGTCCGTTTGAGGGCCCCTTCGGCCTCGGCGCCGTGCTGAGCGGCCCCGAGGGCGAGATCTTCTCGGTGCTGGTGCCGGAAGACTGAGCACGTTCGTGAGCACCATTCGACCCACCATCCACCACCCGGTCACCCACCGAGCCGAGGAGCCACCATGCCGGTCCACGAAGACGCCTTCGAGCCCGGAACCCCGTGCTGGGCCGATGTGATCGTTGACGAGGTCGAAGGCGCACGAGCGTTCTACGCCGCCCTCTTCGGCTGGGAGTTCCACGAGCTCCCCCCAGAGGCCGGCGGTTATGTGTTGGCCTACCGAGATGGGCACGTCGTCGCCGGCCTGGGGCCCAAAGGGCCGGGGCGCGAGGGAATGGCCTCGAGCTGGACCTGTTACCTGGCCACGACCGATGCCGATGCCACGGTCGCGCTCGCCCAGAGCTCCGGTGGGGTGTTCTTCACCGACCCGCTCAACGTCCTGCAGCTCGCGCGGATGGCCATCGGTGCCGACGCGGCGGGCGCCGTCTACGGCATCTGGGAGGCGAAGACGCACTCGGGCGCCGACCTGGTGAACGAGGCTGGTTCGCTCTGCTGGGCCGAGTCGTTGAGCCGCGACTACCTGCTCTCCCTCAGCTTTTACCGTGATGTCTTCGGGTACCGGCTCCAGGAGGTTGGTGAAGGTGGGTTCCGCTACTCCATCGCCACGCTCGACAGCGCCCCTGACCGACCGGTCAGCGGCATCGGGGCGATCCCCAGCGAAGCACCCACTGAGCTTCCTTCGCACTGGATGCCGTACTTCGCAGTCGACGACTGCGACCGCGCTGCCGGTCTGGTGACCGAGCTCGGAGGCACCGTGCTTCAGCCGCCCCTCGACACCCCCAACGGCCGGGT
>JBDTVJ010000241.1:0-3967 GCA_040007275.1 Terracoccus sp. | reverse complement strand
GCTACGTCACTGATGCGTGGGGCGGGTCAGTGACGTAGCAGGCCGATCAGGTCACGTCGCGACGTCGGAAGACGGCCAGGGCGGCGACCACCCCGACGACGGCGACGACGAGCAGGTAGACCCAGCCGTGGGTGAAGCTGTTGGTCAACGGCACCCCCTGGCAGCCGTTGGCATCGCATTTGGTCACGTAGTACGTGGCGCCGTTCTGCACGAAGGCGTCGAGGTTCAGGCTGACGAACCAGGGTTTGAGTCGTCCGTCGCCAATCCCGTTCGCGACGAAACCTTCGACGACGATCGCGTAACCGAGCACCAGCCCGACGACTGCGGCGGTACTACGCAGCAACAGGCCGATTGCTGCCCCACCGAGTCCACCGAGGGCCACGACCACCACGATGCGCAACAGACTGAGGGAGAGCGGCTCGCTGGTCGTCGGCGCAGCGTCAGGAAGCTTGAGCGACGCGTCGGGCCGGTTGATCGTCGTCACGCCGGTGACCGCGAGCAACGACAGCCCCACCCCGAGCAGTCCGAGGGCGGCCCCGGCGATCGTTGCCGCCGACAGCTTCGAGGCCGCAACCCGCAGCCGTCGCGGTGCGAAGGTGAGCCAGTTGCCCATCGAACCGCTGCTGAACTCGGCCGCCACGAAACTGGCCCCCAGCAGGAAGGCCAGGAAACCCAGCACGTACACCGATGCCTGGGTCAGGCCTCGCACGAGCTCATCACGGGCCGTGTTCACCAGCCCGAAGTCCTGGGGTGAGGGTAGGCCGAACGAGTCGCACCGGAAGTTCGCGTCGGGCTGGACCTTCTTCTGCGTCTCCTCGTCGGCACGGCAGCTGGCGAGCTGAGCGGCCTTGTCTTCGGCAGTCATCGACGCCTGCTGCTGCTTCATCTCGGCGACGTTCCGGTTGAACTCGTCCACACGCTGCGCGATGGTCTCCGGGCTGGTCTGCTGGTATACGCCGTACGAGGCGAGGCCGACGAACGCGATGACCCCGACGATGGCGACCTTGGTGAGCCTGCGCCACCACAGGCGGCGCAGCTCGACGCCCACGAGGCCGATGAAGCTGATGCCCCCGGGCCGTACCTGGGCGCGTGGCCGGGGGTCAGCCGGAACGAGGGTCTGGTTCGTCATGCTGCTCCCTCCTTCGCGCCACCGGCCACCCGGTCTGACTCGCTACCGAGGCCCTCCTCGGCGGTGAGGGCCAGGAACACCGACTCGAGGTCGGCCCGGATGGGGGTCATCTCGGTCAGGTACAGCCCGTGCCCGGCCAGCGCCCGCGTGATGGATGCCGGGTCCTCCGTGGTCACGACGAGCCGGTCGCCGTCGCGGCTCACAGTGAGCCCCTCGCCCTCGAGGAGCGCCACGGCGCGGTCAGGGGAGGCGACGGCAACTTGTACTTGAGCGCTACCTCCGCTGCCGAGGATGTCGGTGACTCGCCCTTCCGCGAGCAGTGCCCCGTGACCGATGATCGACACGGTGTCGGCGACGTGCTCGACCTCGGCCAGGATGTGTGAGCTGACGAGCACCGTCTTGCCCTGCTCGCCGAGGCTGCGCATCGTGTCGCGCACCTCGCGAATGCCGGCCGGGTCGAGGCCGTTGGTGGGTTCGTCGAAGATGAGCAGGTCGGGGTCCTTCAGCAACGTCGCTGCGATGGCCAGACGTTGCTTCATGCCGAGGGAGTACGACGCGAAGCGGTCTCGTCCGCGGTCGCCCAGGTGGGTGATCTCCAGCACTTCGTCGATGCGCGTGTTCGGGGTGCCGATCGCGCCGGCGAGCAACTGCAGGTTCTGCCGCCCGGTGAACGACGGAAAGAACTTCGGCGACTCGACGATCGCGCCCACGCGGTCGATCACTGCGGGAAGGTCGCCGGGCACGGGGCTGCCGAACACCTCGGCCGTGCCGCTGTCGGCGCGGATCAGGCCGAGCAGCATCCGGATCGTGGTGGTCTTGCCCGAGCCGTTTGGCCCGAGGAAGCCGTGCACACCCCCGAGCGGCACACTCATGCTGAGACCCTGAACGGCAACGCGCCGCCCCCCACGACTCCAGTAGGTCTTGCGCAGGTTGACGGTGCGGACCGCGACGTCCATGGGTTCCCCTGTCGAGTCGTGCCGACCGAGCCGTGACATTTCGGCTGGTGGCGGTGGGCAAACCCTAGGGGGTCGTCACGAGCTGACCGCGACGGCGCGCCGGTTCGGTGTCAGGGTGGGCAGGATGTCGCGCAGGTGGTGCTCGATGTGCGGCAGCACCTCGGTGACCGGCACGTCGCGGCCGAGCTCGAAGGAGAGTGAGGTCACCCCCGCGCCCACGATGCCGCAGGGGATGATCACCGTGCCCCAGGCGAGGTCGGGGTTGGCGTTGAAGGCGAAGCCGTGCATCGCCACCTGGCGGCTGACCCGGATGCCGATCGCGCCGATCTTGCGCCGCGGCCCGCGCTCGTCGGCCTCGATCCACGTGCCGCTCTCGCCGGGGGTGCGCCCGGCCACCACGTCGAAGTCGGCGCAGACCCGGATCATCATCTCCTCCAGGTGACGCACGTAACCGACGACGTCGATGGGGGCGGGGAGGCGCACGATGGGGTAGCCCGTGATCTGGCCGGGTCCGTGCCAGGTGATCTTGCCGCCGCGGTCAACGTCGATGACCGGTGTGCCGTCGGTCGGGCGGTCCTGGGGCTGGGTTCGCTTGCCAGCCGTGTAGACGGGTGCGTGCTCGAGCAGGTAGACGGTGTCGGGCGCCTCGCCGCTCACCACCAGGGCGTGGGTCTCGCGCTGAAGCTGCCAGGCCGCCTCGTAGTCGACGAAGTCGGGGTCCAGGCCCAGGTGCACGAAGCGCATGGCGTCAGGCTACGCCGCCCACACCGACGGGTCTCCCTGCCTGTGGTTGGCTGTGCCGTATGCCCGCCAGTCCAGACTCCTCGCCTCGTCCGGTCCGTGTCGGGCTCGTCGGCTACGGCTCCGCCGGCCGCGGCATCCACGCGCCGCTCATCGTGCGCGCCGGCCTGGAGCTGGCCGCGGTGTCGACCTCGAACAGCGATCGCGCGGCGCAGGTGCGGGCCGACCACCCCGGAGCGAAGGTGGTGACCGACCTCGAGGCGCTGCTCGACCTCCCGGGGATCGATCTCGTGGTGCTGGCCTCCCCGAGCGGGGTGCACGCCGAGCAGGCCGAGCGGGTGGTCGAGGCCGGCATCCCGCTCGTGGTCGACAAGCCGCTCGCGGTCGATGCGAGCCGGGCCATCGAGGTCGTCGACGTGGCGGTGCGAGCTGGAGTGCCGCTCACGGTGTTCAACAACCGACGGTTCGACCCCGAGCATGCGGCGCTGCTGCGCGTTCGCGACGAGGGCCTCGTCGGTGACATCTGGCGGGTCGAGTACCGCTGGGACCGCTGGCGTCCCGTTCCGAAGGAACGGTGGCGAGAGCAGGTTATGGCAAGCGAGGGAGGCGGTCTGCTGCTCGACCTGCAGTCCCACCTGGTCGACCAGGCCGTCGTGCTGCACGGGCGGATCGAGAGTGTGTACGCGGAGATCGACGAGCGCACCACGGTCGCCGACGACGACACCTTCCTGGCGTGCCGCCACGCGTCAGGGGTGGTCAGCCATCTGATGGCCAGCTCGGTGAACGGTGCACCCGGCCCCCGTGCCCGGGTGGCCGGCTCGGCCGGCGCCTACATCATCGGCAGACAGGTCGACGACGTCAGCGCGTTCACCGAGTTCGAGAACGATGGTGACGCGGTCGGCTGGATCGTTCGCGGCGACACGCGCGAGCGCGGCCCGGTGGTGACGGGCGCCGAGCAGGCCGACTTCTACCGCTGCGTGGCGCGAGCGTTGGCCAGCCCCGACGCGCAGTCGGCCATGCCGGTCGACCCGTCGGATGCCGTTCACGTGCTGGCCGTGATCGACTCGGCGCGCATCAGTGCTCGGGGCCGGCAGGTGGTCTCGGTGATCACGCCGGGGGAGGCCCCGTAGCCCGTCCCCGC
>JBDTVJ010000240.1:0-3999 GCA_040007275.1 Terracoccus sp. | reverse complement strand
CTGGGAGGTGACCATGGTCGATCTCGACCTCGACGTCATCCTCACCCGCGAGGGTCACCTCTTCGTCGACGACGAGGACGAGTTCGAGCAGCACCGGGCTGTGCTCGGCTACCCGCCCGAGGTCATCTCGCTGGCCGTGCGGACGGCGCGGGACGTACTCGACGCGGTCGGCGCGGATGTGAGCCCTTCGCAACCGTCGGTTTCGAGAGGCTGCGACGGGTAACCTCCCCGGACTGAGCGGCGTGGGATGAGCGGGTTTGCGGCGGGTGGGAGGCGGCACGGGGTGGCGCGCCTACGACCATCTGCTGGAGCAGTGGTGCGCGGCGAAGGTGATGCGTCAGAGGCAGGCGGGGGAGCCGCTCCGGTTCGCGCGCGAGTTCGTCGACGGGGGCACGTTGCACACGCTCACCGGTCTGAGGCCCGCTCGACGAACCGACCGTGGTGGTGTTGCTCGACCAGGTGCATCGTGACGTCAAGCCGGGCAACATCCTGCTCCGAGCCACGGGAGAGGGCCCGGTGCACTGCCTGCTCACCGACTTCGGGCTGACGATCGGCGCCTGACCCAGACCGGCATGGTCATCGGTACCCAGGTTATCTGCCGCCCGAGGTGATGCTCGGCACCGTTCGACCGCACCCCAGCCATGACGTCCACGCCGCCCGGGCCTGCCGCCGGGCGGCAGGCCCTGGCGATGGCCTCGGCCTCGAGCCCCGTACGGCGAGCGGGCCGGCCCGATACGGAGCCGTTCGGCCCGAACGGTCACGACGACGACGAGGAATGGCTCGAACGTCTCGTCGACCCCGGGCTGCAGGCCGCCTGTCGCAGGCGCGTCTGGCCGGGGTGATCGGGTTGAGTGCGCCGATGCTGAGCCAGCTCGTCACGGGGCACCGGGTCAAGATCAGCAACCCGTCGGTCTTCGGAGGCGATCTCAGCCGTCGCCTCGCCACCCTTGCCGAGCCGGCCCAGCTCGCTGCGGCAGCCGTTGCCGCCGAGGCGGCCGGTGCCAGTGCCCTGGCCGAGGTGCTGCGCAGGGCGGCCGGCTGACGGCCCTGGGCCGTGGTGTGCTGTTCTCACGCGTGGGCGCTAGGCTGAGCTCATGTCAGACCGAGTGCAGAGCGTCCTGAGCCTCGTCTCCGAGGAGGCCGCCCGCGAGCTGCCCATGCCGGTGATCGCCTACTTCCTGATCACCTTCGCGCTCTTCCTGCTGCTGCTCGGCGTCACCTGGAGTTTCCGCAACACCGCCTACAAGGTGCAGTCGCCCCGGCCCGCACCCGAGCAGCCGGGCGCCCCGGGCAGCGCCGTGGCTTCAGACGGGTCGCAGCGCTGAGCATGCGCCTTGGCGTCATGGGTGGAACGTTCGACCCGATCCACCACGGGCACCTTGTGGCAGCCAGTGAGGTGCAGGCGCTCTTCGACCTCGACGAGGTCGTCTTCGTTCCGACCGGCGAGCCCTGGCAGAAGGCCGACAAGCGGGTCTCGTCGGCCGAGCACCGCTACCTGATGACCGTCATCGCCACGGCCAGCAACCCACGGTTCACGGTGAGCCGGGTCGACATCGACCGGCCCGGGCCGACCTACACGATCGACACCCTGCGCGACATCTCGGCCGAGCGTCCCGGTGACGAGCTGTTCTTCATCACCGGCGCCGATGCCCTGGCCGAGATCCTGTCGTGGAAGGACGCCGACCACATCTGGGACCTCGCGCACTTCGTCGGGGTGACCCGACCCGGGCACGTGCTGTCCGACAAGGGACTGCCCGAGCACCGCGTGACGCTGCAGGAGGTACCAGCCATGGCGATCAGCTCGACCGGCTGCCGTGAGCGCGTGGCTGACGGAGAGCCCGTGTGGTACCTCGTGCCCGACGGCGTCGTCCAGTACATCAACAAGTACGGCCTCTACACGGGCCAGCAGACACTGCCGGTCCCCGGGGCCCGCCCGCTGACCCGGGTCCGACCCCCGACCCATCACCTGACCCGGCCTCCGACTCCGACCCCGCCCCCGCCCCTGACCCGGATGGCGGGACCGCCGGCCGAACATCCGGCCGTGGAGCTGACAGAACACACCAAGGCACTCTTGCCGCAAGGAGATTCGTGACCGCAACAGAACGTTCGCTTCAGCTCGCCAAGGTGGCGGCCGTCGCCGCCGAGGAGAAGATCGCCGCGAAGGTCATGGCCATCGACGTCAGTGACCAGATGCCGCTCACCGACGTGTTCGTGCTCGCCTCAGCGGCATCCGAGCGCCAGGTCGGCTCCATCGTCGACGAGGTCGAGGACCGCCTGCGCGAGCTGGGGTGCAAGCCGATCCGCCGTGAGGGCCAGCGGGAGGGTCGCTGGGTGCTGATCGACTTCGGTGACATCATCGTGCACGTCCAGCACGAGGAGGAGCGCGAGTACTACGCGCTCGAGCGGCTCTGGAAGGACTGCCCGGAGGTCGACCTCGGCGCGGTCGACCTGCTGCCTCGACCGGTGGCGAAGGGCCAGGCTGAGCCAGGCGGGCCCGATGAGGACTCTGTGGACCCGGTGGACTCTGGGGTCGACGAGGCGTGAGCCTCGCAGAGGCAGCAGCACCGCGGCGCATCGTGGTGATGCGTCACGCCGAGACGGTCGACAACGCGGCCCGGGTCTGGCAGGGCCACAAGGACTCCGAGCTCTCCGACGTGGGCCGCGGGCAGGTTGCCGTGGCCGCACCGCACCTGGCTGCCTACCGCCCGGTGTTGCTCGTCTCGAGCGACCTCCAGCGGGCCGCCGCCACCGCCGACGCCATCGCTGGCCTCACCGGGCTGGAGCTGCGCCTCGACGCGCGGTTCCGAGAGGTGCACGTCGGGCAGTGGCAAGGCCTGCGGGTCGATCAGGTGCGCGAGCGCTTCCCCGACGACATCGCGGCGCTCGACCGGGGCGAGGACCTGCCCAGGGGCGTCACGGGTGAGACCCGGGCGCAGGTCGCCGCGCGGGCGGGTGCCGCCATCCGGGACGTCGAGCGAGAGCTGCTGCCCGGCGAGACCGCCGTTGTCGTCGCGCACGGGGTGTCGGGCCGGCTCGCGGCAACCGAGCTGGTGGGCCTTGACCTCGAGGTGGCGGATGCCGTGTTGCGTGGCGTCGACAACTGCCATTGGATCGACCTCGTCGAGGCGGGCCGGAGCTACTCGTACACCTCTCGCTGGCGTATCGCCGGCTGGAACCTCGGGCCCTGGAAGACCTGACACCACCGGTTGCTGCCGACCCCAACGGGATCCGATTTGGGCCCGGACCCGGTCATTGGCTAGAGTGACGCAGTCGCCTCAGCGAGCACGATGTCGAGGTGGCACCCGTACGGGGCTGTGGCGCAGCTGGTAGCGCACCTGCATGGCATGCAGGGGGTCAGGGGTTCGAGTCCCCTCAGCTCCACCGAACAGGTCTCAACCAGACCTGATGCATGACGAAGCCGGTTCAGGCCCTGTCGGGGCCCGGCCTTCTCCACCTCGGGTAGGTGCCGGTGGGACCGCTACAGGTTCGAGTGGCCACTTTCCCACCAGTCGAGTGGCCAGTTTCGTACAGTCGAGTGGCCAGTTTCGTACCGGTCGGGTGGCCAGTTTCGTTCACAGCCGGTCGATTTCGCGGGGTGGGGCAGTGTCGGTGGTGGCCTCTAGAGTTTGAGAAATGGACACCGATGGTTCGCTTCTCGAGAGGCTCCGGCGACAGCTGGCCGACCTCGAGACGAACCAGCGCCGAAATGGCGGAACCGCGGGCGCCGGGTTCTGGTCCACCCCCAGCCCGGATGCCGCTGAGCCGGCTCCGACCCAGGGCGCCACGTCGGGTGCGCCTGACCCAAGCAGGCCCCAGTCCGGCGGCGACGAGCCGCAACGGGAGTACCCGGCGCCGATGACGATGCACTGGGCGAACTGGTCCCACGTGGGCGGGGCGTACGCGTCGGGGTTCGCGTTCGCCGCGGCAAGTCTGGACCGGCCGGGGATGGAACCGGGCCGGATGAGCGAACCTGACCTGCTCGAGTCGGTCACCGAGCTC
>JBDTVJ010000239.1:0-4010 GCA_040007275.1 Terracoccus sp. | reverse complement strand
CACGGCGTCGGGGGTGGGGGCCTCGACCATCGCGGCGAACGCGGCGTCTCGCGACAGGCCCTTGCCGCCGATCACGTGCCGCAGGAACGCGTCACGGATCGCCGACCGGGCCGACTCGGGCGCGATCACCCCGATTCGCGGCAGCACGTTCGCCGCCACGACGGTCGGACGCCGCGTCGTCGCGAGCGTGGCGACCGCCTGCTCCCGCACGTCGACGTTGCCCGCCACCACGACCGGCACCGCGCGGGTTCCGTGCCCCCCGATGGCGGCCTTCGCCAGACGGGAGGCATTGTGCAGCAGCACATTCGCGTTCCCCCCGTCGGTGCCGCCGACCAGCAGCACGATGTCAGGACGCGATGCACGGATGCCGTTCACGGCTGCCGCCGACAGCTCGCCGGCTGCTACGTGTACGACCTTCGCCCCCGCCGACAGTCCGACCCGGTGACCGGCCTGGGCCGTGACGGTGCGCTCGTAGCCGACCACGGCCAGACGCAGGCCTCCCCCGGCACTGGAGCACGCATGAACCTGTGCGGTTCGGGGCACCTCGAGCTGGGCGCACAACCGGCGATACCCGTCGAGGATGTCGCCGCGCCCAAGGGTTCCCGTGGTCGGGGTGGAGCCCACGGCGAGCACCGCACCGTCGTCGGTGATCAGCGCGCCCTTGGTGAAAGTCGAGCCGAAGTCGACTGCGAGGATCGTCATGGCAGACGGGCAGACAGCCAGGCCGACTCAGCCGTGGATATCGAGCGCCTCGCGCAGGTCGGCGATGAGGTCGTCGACGTCCTCGATGCCGACCGAGAGCCGGATCAGGTCGTTCGGCACCTCGAGCTCGGTGCCGGCGACCGAGCTGTGTGTCATGCGGGCCGGATGCTCGATGAGCGACTCCACCCCGCCCAGCGACTCGCCGAGGGTCCAGAGCTGCACGGCCGCGCATGCCTTGACAGCGGCGTCCTCTCCCTTGGCCATCCGGAAGCTGACCATGCCCCCGAAGCGCTTCATCTGGCGGGCGGCGACGTCGTGGTTGTGGTGCGTGGGCAGACCCGGGTAGAGCACCTGGCCGACGCCGTCGTGCCCCTGGAGGAACTCGACCACCTTCTCGGCGTTGTCGCAGTGTCGTTCCATGCGGATCGCGAGGGTCTTCACACCGCGCAGGGTGAGCCACGAGTCGAACGGCCCGGCCACTCCCCCGATACCGTTCTGGTGGAACGCGATCCGGTCGGCGATGTCTTCAAAGCCCGGCACCGAGACAGACTCGGCCGTCACGACACCGCCCCCGACCACATCGCTGTGTCCCCCGACATACTTCGTCGTCGACTGGGTGACGATGTCGGCCCCGAGCTCGAGCGGACGCTGGAGGTACGGCGTGGCGAAGGTGTTGTCGACGACGAGCACCGCACCTGCCTCGTGCGCCACCTCAGCGATGGCTTCGATGTCGGCGATACCGAGCAGCGGGTTCGTGGGGGTCTCGACCCAGACCGCCTTGGTCTGGCCGGGGCGGATGGCCGCCCGCACGGCCTCGACGTCGCTGATGCGGGCGATGGAGTGCTCGATCCCCTGCGGCCTGGCGATCTGGTTGAAGTAGCGGTAGGTGCCCCCGTAGGCGTCGCTCGGTACGACCACGTGGTCGCCCGGCACGAGCAGCGACCTCGCGACGGCATCCTGCCCGGCGAGGCCGGACGCGAAGGCGAAGCCGCGGCTGCCACCCTCAAGGGCAGCCAGGCAGGTCTCGAGCGCGGTGCGGGTCGGGTTGGCCGAACGGCTGTACTCGTAACCGCCGCGGAACCCGCCGATGCCGTCCTGCTTGTACGTGGAGACCTGGTAGATGGGCGTGACCACCGACCCGGTCAGCTCGTCGGCCTCCTGGCCGGCGTGGATCGCGCGCGTGGAGAAGCCGTGCTCATCAGACATGGTGCTCAGCCTAGTCAGCGTCCTCTGCGATGCTCGCGCGGAGCCCTGCGACACCTCCAACCACAGTGACCGTCAAGCCCGCCGCTTCCTCACCGACCTCGGGAGGGTGCTGCCCAGGGGCGTGCGGCTCGGTTGAGCAGCAGGTCGGGCCGTACGCCGACTGGTCGGAGCCCACCCACCTCAGTCGGTCTTCGGCGACGCCCCATTCTGGGTCGGGGAGATTCTCCGGCCCCTGACGCCGGAGCACCTCCCCGACTCGCGGGCTGGCGCCTGGCCCGGCCCCGGTCCAGAGCGTGGAGGTGCTCATGAACTCCGTCACGAGACCACCTTCTGCCAGTCGTGGCTAGAACCATCGACCACGTACCCGAGCCTGCGGTTGTCCGCGAGCATGAGCTCGTTCGAGGCAGCGTTCCACGTGCGCACCGCGGTGACCTGAGGCAGCGCCTCCTGCAGTAGCAGCGCGTTCGCCGCCTTGAGGCGAAAGCCGAGGGCCTGGCCCCGGTGCTCACGCAGCACGAGGGTGTCCTGCTGATAGGCGAGCGTGGGCTCCCCCGCCGACACCGAGACCCGGGTGAAGCCAACGAGTCGACCGGAGGGTCTGTGCCGGGCGACCGACTCGACGATGCGCCGTCCCGACTCCCGGGTGCGGGCGTGGGTGGCCCGCACGCGTTCCGCGTCCCAGGCCTCCTCCTCGAGAGCCAGGTCGTCAGTCGGCGCGTCGGTGCTCATCCGCTGCTGCAGCACCGCGGGGTCATCCAGCCACTCGTGGGGCAGATGGTCGACGACCGACTCGATGGCGTAGTCGCCAGCGTCGTCGGCGTCGTCGGCGGCGGCATCAGCGTCGTCGGCGGCATCAGCGTCGTGAACGTGCTCGAGGATGCCGTTGTGCTCGACTCGGTTCGCCTTCAGGTCCAGCGCGCTGCGGAGCATGGTCTGCGCGACGGTGTACCCGCGCCGGGTCGCGCAGCTCTCGGCCAGGTCGCTCCCGCCTTCGGCCCACTCGCTCTCGACGATGAAGGTGGTGCGCCGTTGGTCAGCCCCGATCTGTTCGGCCTCGGCGAGCACCGCCGAACCGAGGCCGAGCCGACGGTGACTGGTCTCCACCGACAGCCACGGCATCGCCAGCGCCAGATTGTCCATCAGCGGCATCCGAACCTCCACGGCGCCGACCAGCTGGCCATCGACCCAGCCGGCGCGAGCGGTCCTCAGAGCGGACGGCGAGCGGTGGAACGCCCGGATCTCCTCGAGGGTCCACGAGCTGCCCTCCTTGCCGACGAGCTCGCGCTGCACGTTAGCGTGCACCTCGACCCATCGCGCCGCGTCGTCCTACTGCGCGGGGTCGAGCAGGTCGATGGGCCGGATCTCGAACGGTTGACCCTCCATACCGGCCATCCTCACCGGTCCGTGCCACCCCGGCCACCCGATTCCCTCTTGAGCGCAGCGCACGGCCCGCGCCCGCGCCGCGCGGCATACCTCGGCGCCCAGCGGCGTTACAGGCGGGTAAGCCAACGCAAGTACGAAGGATGTGACACTGGCATGGTGTTCGGATTCGGTAAGAAGACCCAGATGCCCACCCGGGACGACGCGCTCAGCGGCCGGCCGGAACGGACCTACTCGGTGAACCCCACGCATGTCGTGCTGGGCACGCCGCTCGAGGGCCCCTGGCCCGAAGGGTCGCAGGTGCTCTACCTCGGCATGGGCTGTTTCTGGGGCGTCGAACGGATCTTCTGGAAGCTTCCCGGGGTGATCGTCACCGCCGCGGGCTACATGGGCGGCTACACCCCCAACCCGACCTACCAGGAGACGTGCACCGGCCTGACCGGGCACGCCGAGGCGGTCCGGGTCGTGTACGACCCCACCCAGACCAGCGCCGAGCTGCTGCTCAAGGCCTTCTGGGAGAACCACGACCCGACGACGGCCAACCGGCAGGGCAACGACGTCGGCACGGCCTACCGCTCGTTCATCTACTGGACGACCCCGGAGCAGGAAGCCGCTGCCATCGCCACCCGTGAGCTGTTCCAGCAGGTGCTGCACGACAACGGCCACGGTGAGATCGCCACCGAGATCCGCTCGGCCGACGAAGCCGGGCCGTTCTACCTCGC
>JBDTVJ010000238.1:0-4014 GCA_040007275.1 Terracoccus sp. | reverse complement strand
GCCGGCAGGTGGTCTCGGTGATCACGCCGGGGGAGGCCCCGTAGCCCGTCCCCGCCTGAGCAAGACTTGCGGGTGGAGGCTCGGCGGCCCGTCGTGTTGTCGCTGGTCGCGTCGGTCGCGTGGTCGCGTCGTGGTGGGCCTGTGGATGACGCAAGCGGCAGCTGCGGCGATCTGGGCACGATGGGGGTGTGAGCCAACCGATCCGACCAGCAAGCGAGCCGTCTGAGGAAGCCCCTTCGGTGCCGGGGCATCGCCTCGATGCCGTGATCGGTGCCGGTGGTTCGAGCGTCGTCTGGTCAGGCCGTGACGCGGCGGGCCGGCCGGTCGCCATCAAGGTGCCACACGCCCGCCTCGACCCCGTGGCTCTCGAACAGGCGACCATCGAGAGGCACGTGCTCATGGCGGTCGAGCATGAGCATCTGGTGGGCCTTCGCGATGTCGTGCCGCTCCCCGACGGCCGCATCGCGCTCGTCTTCGACCTCGTGACCGGAGCTCCTTTGTCGAACATCGTCGGTCGTCGGGGTCACCTGCGCCCGGGAGAGGTGGTCACCGTGCTCACGCCGCTCTGCCACGCCGTGACGGCCCTGCACGCCGCGGGCGGGGTTCACGCCGACATCTCCGCCGCCAACGTGATGATCTCCGAGCGGGGGGTGCCGCAGCTGCTCGACCTCGGTGCGGCTCGGGTCATCGCCACGGCGCCCGGTGCGGTCTACGGCACAGCCGGCTTCATCGCTCCCGAGATCAGGCGGGGCGGCCAACCCGATGCCCGCAGCGACGTGTTCTCGCTGGGGGCCCTGGCCTGGTTCTGCGCCACGGGCAACGGAGCGCCCGACACCGATCAGCGTCTCGATCCGGAGATCGTGAGCAGTCACGTGGGCGACGAGCTCGCGTCGGTCGTCGCCGCGTGCATCGACCCCGACCCGGCTCGTCGACCCGACGGTGCGGCACTGGCGCGCCTCTTCTACGACGCCACCCGGGCCGACCCGATCGAGGTGGTCGTGGGCGGTGACGACGCGGCCGCCCTGACCCACCGGCTGCGGGTGCAGGCGGCCACCGACCCGCCCACCGCTCGACCCGTGCCGAGCCGTTGGAAGCTGCTCCTGCGCCGGTCGCGACCGACGTGGCCGACTGCCGGCTGGCGGGGGAGTGGTGCCGACGGTCGAGCGACAGGCGCCCGGGCCATCATCGACCGTAACGCCTCCAGCGTGGGTGCGATGAGCGTGCACTCCCTCCCGGTGCCGTTGCTGGTTGCTCTCGCCGCGTCAGTGGTGGTGCTCGGGGGCGCGGCCGTGGCGAGGTCGGTGTCGGCCGGCAGCGCCCCCGCGTCGAGCCCGGGTTCCACAGCGGCCGCTGCGTCCTCAGCCGGGCGGGAGCAGGGTCCGGCCGAGGTGGCCCAGCATGCGACCCCAGCCCCGAACCGCGCCGGTTCAGTCACGACGGCCGGCTCGCCGACCCCTCTGACGGCCGGTGCCCCGCCACGGTCGGCGGATGTCCGCGTCGACCGGCTGGCGCCCCTGAAGAGGGCCGATGCGCTCGTCGCGGCCCTGTCGAAGACCCGCGCCGAGGCCCTCACCCAGCAGAGTCGCGCCGGGCTGGCCCAGGTGCATCGCACCCAGTCGCCGTCGTGGGCGGCCGACCAGAAGCTCATCGACGCACTGTCGGCCCAACACGTGCGCTGGGAGTCGCTTCGGCCGTCGGTCGAGGCCGCTCGGCTCATCGAGACGACCGGGGCCCATGCGGTCGTGCGGGCCACGGTGGGGTGGGGCCCCTACGAGGTGGTTTCCGCTGACGGGGCGCGCCAACAGCGGTCAGCCGAGCCCGGCCGCACCCTCGATTTCTCATTGGTGTGGCTGCCGCAGGGTTGGCGGCTCGAGTCTCTCGGTGATCCGAAAGTCAGCGATCCGACATTCGGTGGATAGGACGTCAGTCGAAGATCAGTGAACCGAAAATGAGTCAGCCGAAAATCAGTGAAAATCGGGGAACCGAAACTCAGTTGACCCAAACTCAGTGAACCCAAACTCAGTGCTTCAGGAGCCAGCTGACCCCGGAGGCGAGGTCGGGGTGCTCGAAGGTGAACCCACTGGCGGTGAGCGCTACGGGGTGCATGCGTTGACTGGCCAACACCGAGTCAGCGAACTCCCCGATGGCTACCCGGATGGCGAAGTGCGGGGCGGGGAGGATCGCCGGGCGTGACAGGGCACGCCCGAGCGCTGCCGCCACGTCCTTCTGTCGCGCCTCCCCCGGAGCGGCGAGGTTGACGGGCCCGGAGAGCTCAGGATGGTCGAGCAGGTGCACGATGGCGCGAACCTCGTCGACCAGCGTGATCCAGGGGAACCACTGCCGTCCTGACCCGAGCGGCCCCCCGAGCCCGAGGCGGGCGAGACGCAGGATCGGCTCGAACGCACCACCGCGATGGCTCATGACCAGACCGGTGCGCACCAGCGCGACGTCGAGCCCGGCGTCACGGGCCGGGTCGGTCGCCGCCTCCCACCTGCCCACGACCCCGGCGAGGAAGTCGTCGCCCGCCGGGCTCGACTCGGTCAGCACTTCGTCACCTCGGTCACCGTAGAAGCCGACGGCCGAGCCGCTCACGAGGTGAATGCGACGTCCGGTGCTCGCCAGGTGGTGCACGAGCGCTCGGGACACGGTGTCCGTCGCGTCGACGCGGGACTGCTCGACCGCCTTCTTGTGCTCCTCAGTCCACCGCTTGTCGCCGATCCCGACGCCTCCGAGGTTGACGACAGCGTCGACGCCCTCGAGCGCCGTCGGTTCGAGCAGCCCCTGCGCCGGGTCCCACTCTCGCTCGTCAGCCGCCTCGGTCGGACGGCGTACGAGACGCACGAGACTGTCACCTCGTGCGACCAGCTGACGACAGAGCGCGTCGCCGATCAGTCCGGTGGAACCGGTCACGGCGACGCGCTTGCCCATGGTTGATCCTCATCTGGTGGAACGGTGTCGAACAGGAAACAGCGGCGCCGTGGCGCTCTCGGTCAGAGACCGAGCGAGGCCTCGAACTGACCCTCTTCGAGACGAGCCTTCATCGTGCCGAGGAAGCGGGCGGCATCCGCCCCGTCGACGATGCGGTGGTCGTACGACAACGCGAGATACATCATCGAACGCACCGCGATCGTCTCACCACCGTCGGAGTCGGCTACCACCACGGGCCGCTTGACGATCGCTCCCGTTCCGAGGATGGCCACCTGCGGCTGGTTGATGATCGGGGTGTCGAAGAGCGCGCCGACGCTGCCGGTGTTGGTGATGGTGAAGGTGCCGCCGGCCAGGTCGTCAGGCGTGATCTTGTTGTTACGGGTGCGGGCCGCCACGTCGGAGATCGCTCGGGCCAGGCCGGCGATGTTGAGGTCGCCGGCGTTCTTTACCACCGGCACGATGAGACCCTTCTTGGTGTCGACCGCGATCGAGAGGTTCTCGCTGCCGTGGTAGACGATCTCCTCGCCCTCAAGACTCGCGTTGAGGCTCGGGTGGGCCTTGAGGGCCTCCGTCGCGGCCAGGGCGAGGAACGGCAAGAAGCTGAGCTTGGTGCCCTCCCGCGCCTCGAAGTCGGCCTTGGCGCGCGCTCGGAGACGAGCCACCCTGGTCAGGTCGACCTCGACGACCGTGGTCAGCTGGGCCGAGACCTGGAGCGACTCGACCATCCGGTTCGCGATCACCTTGCGCAGGCGCGACATCTTCTCGCGCGTGCCGCGCTTCGCCGAGACCTCGGCGGGCGCCGCGGGTCGTGCTGACGGAGCGCTCTCCTGCCGGGCCTGCGGAGCCGAGGGAGCCGGCGTCGCCGGCTCAGGAGTGGGCTCGGGGGCCTTGGCCGCCTCGGCCGCGTCGAGCACGTCCTGTTTGCGGATCCGACCACCGACACCGGTGCCCTTGATGGCGCCGAGGTCGACACCGTGCTGGGTGGCGAGCTTGCGCACGAGCGGGGTGACGTAGGCCGCCGAGTCGTTGGATGATGACCCCGACGAGGATGCCGGCGCAGGCGCGGTCGGCGCCACGCCCGTCTGC
>JBDTVJ010000237.1:0-4038 GCA_040007275.1 Terracoccus sp. | reverse complement strand
AGTCTGGTGGCGCAACGCAACCCGGCGATCCCCGCTCCCACCACGATCACGTCAGCGTCCACGCCCCGAGGCTAGCCCGCGTCGACCCGCCACCGAGCCCCACCCAGTCCCCACCCAGTCCCCACCCAGTCGAGTGGCCACTTTCGTACCACGTCGAATGGCCGTCTGGTGGCCCAACCGACCGGATGAAAGTGGCCACTCGACCTGCCGCGTCGAATGGCCACTTTCATACCACGTCGAGCGGGCCACTCGACCCGATGGCTCGGTCGGCGGCATCCGACCTGGGCCGCTTGGTCAGGCGGGTCAGGCGCTGACGCGCGTCCGGGTGGGCGAGTCGGCGCCCACCACCGCGCCGTCGCGGCGGAAGCGGCCCGCGGCGGCCAGGACGAGCACGGCGGCGAGCACGGCAGCGACCGCCGTGGCCGTCGACCTCGGCTCGTCGGTGAGCCGCCCGACCGCGATCCATGCCAGCCCCCACGCCATCGCGGCGGCGACGGCCCAGCGACCACCGAAGCGGGCAGCGAACACCACCCCGAGCGCGGCGGCGACCAGCACGAGCACGACCGCAGCAACCTGGTTGCCGATGCTGCCGAGGTCGATGTCACCGTCGACGAACGCGGCGGTCACGTTGGCGCAGGCGGCCACCGCCACCCAGCCGAGGTAGAGCCCGAACGTTCCGTCGACGAAGATCTTCTCGAACGTGCTGGCGGCCCGCTCACGACTGAGGCGTGCGATCAGCACCCCGAGCGTCAGGGCCAGGGCGAGGATGACGACGACGCTGACCCAGATCCAGCCCTGTTGGGTGACCAGCAGCCAGGCCGCGTTGAGCACCATCGACACGGCCGCCAGCCAGCCGGTCGATCGCACCCGCTCGGTCGTGGCGTTCTTCGGAAGGAACTGCCACACGGTGTGGAGGAGGAGGCCGACGTAGATGGGGGTCCAGATCGAGAAGGCGGTGGTGGCGGGGGCGATCAGCGTGGCGTCGGCCGACAGGGCGCCCCCGGAGGTCTGGGAGACGTCGGTGCCGAGCACTCCGACGCCGACGAGCGTGCCGATGACACACAAGATCTCGGCCAGCACCACGACGATGCGGCGAACCTGGTCGGTGCGGGTCAGAGTGGCCATGTCGGGCTCCTTCATCCTGCGCCGGCCCGGTGCGGCCCGGTCACTCACTAGATGACTAACTGAACTAGTGAATCTACCAGACGCCGCGGCAGGGGCCGTCAGCTGCGCAGTCGCACCGACAGGCAGGTCACGCACCCTTCGAGCTTCTCGAACTCGGAGATGTCGACCATCGTGACGTCATGACCGAGCCCGCGCAGCAGCTGGGCGGTTCGAGGAGCGGCCGCCGACATGAGCACCGACATTCCGCCGAGCAGCACCACGTGCGCACCATGTTCCTCCGGGGCCGAGATGAACTCGCCCCACTGGCCGGGATCGTCGACCAGCGGCTCGTAGCCGATGATGCCGCCGAGAGGGAGGGCCGTGACGGCCGACTTGAGGTGCAGCACCTTGCTGACGGTCACGGGTTCGACGGTGACCCGGTGGCCTTGGAAGGCGGCGGCGAGCTGGGCCACGCCGGCCGCGTTCGACCGGCCGCCCTGCCCGACCCAGACGTGGCTCCCGTGCTTGAGCACGTCGCCACCGTCGAGGGTGGCCGGCCCGATCATCGGCACCACGCGGTAGCCGAGCCCCTGAAGCAGCTCGCTGAGGCCGTGGCGCTCGGCTCGCCGTCGTGGCGCACCCGATCGGCACAGCACGGCGACGTCACCGTGTACGACCACCTGGTCCTCGATGAACACGCCATCGGGGGAGTCGTCGGCCGGCGCGGCCTCGACCACCTGCCAACCGCGCCGCTCGAGCACCGCCACGTACTCGTCCCACTGCCTCCGGGCCAGCCCGACGTCGACCGAGGGGGCGCGCTCGAGGTGGGTGACGAGGCCGTCCGCCAGTGACGGTGAGGGTCGGCGAACGAGCGCGAGGCGACGATGCATCTCGTCAGCCTAGTGGCGAGGGCCAACTCGACTCAGCCCCAATGTCGCTCGCTCGCGCCTTCGCTCGCGCCTTCGCTCACGACCCGGTTCGGGCCTCGTCCGCCCCGCGCTGCGGACCAGCTCAGCGGCATCCGACCTGTTCGAGGTCGTGGCCCCACGCCGTGGCACGCCCTACCGTGGAGAGCGCCGGAGGATGTCGGCTTGACCCTCACGCGACGTGAGGCGCCACGCTCGAGCCATGACCAGCACGATGCGACGAAGGGCACACGCGATGACCACCTACACGGTGGGCCAGGTGGCCGAGCTGCTCGGCGTGACGGTGCGCACGCTGCACCACTACGACGGGGTCGGCCTGCTCCGCCCGAGCGAGCGCTCGGCGGCGGGCTACCGGCTCTACACCGAGGGTGACCTCGCGAGGTTGCAGCAGGTCGTGGTCTATCGGCGGCTCGAGATGCCGCTCGAGAAGATCGCGGCGCTGCTGGGCGGCGGCGAGAACACGGCTGCGCACCTGCGTCGTCAGCGCGAGGTGGTCATGACCCGGCTGGGCGAGCTGCACGAGCTCGTCACGGCCATCGACCGAGCACTGGAGAGAGAGATGAAAGAACAGCCAGCAACCCGAGAGCAGATGAAGGAGCTGTTCGGCGACGGGTTCAAGGACGAGTACCAGCAGGAGGCGGAACAGCGCTGGGGTGACACCGACGCGTGGAAGCAGTCGCAGTCACGCACCAGCGCGTACACCAAGGCCGACTGGGAGCAGATCAAGGCCGAGCAGGATGCCGTGAACGCGCAGTTCGTGGCCGCCCTGCGGTCGGGGGAGCCGCCGACGGGAGAGCCGGCCATGAATGCCGCGGAGCTTGCCCGTCGTCAGATCCACGACCACTTCTACGACCTCGACCACGACTTCCATCGGGGCCTCGGAGACATGTACGTGGCCGACCCGCGGTTCGCCAAGACCTACGACGACCTCGAGCCGGGCCTCGCGCAGTACGTGCGCGACGCCATCCACGCGAACGCCGACCGGCACGCAGCGACGTAGCAACCCCTTTCTCCGGGGTCGAGGTCAGTCGGCGCGATCCGCCGCGTGTGGGCACCTGGACCCGGGCAGGCAGGATGGGGGCATGGATCCTGTGATCGTCGTCGGTGGAGGCATCTCGGGCATCGCGTGTGGGCGCGTGCTGGCGGATGCCGGTGTCGAGGTCACCGTGCTCGACCGGGGGCGCCGACTCGGTGGCCGGATGGCCGTGCGCACCGTCGACGGTCACCCGGTCGACACCGGGGCGTCGTACTTCACGGTGAGCGACGACCGGTTCGCCGCGGTGGTGCGCGACTGGCAGACCCGCGGCCTGGCCCGTGAGTGGACCGACACCTTCGACGTGTTCGACGGTTCAGCACCTGGGCAACGTGGCGACCCCAAGCAGGGTTCGATGCGCTGGGCGTCGCCCGGCGGTCTGCGGTCCCTGGTCGAAGACCTCGCCGAGGGGCTCGTGCCCGATCGCGTCGCGGTCGAAGCGGTGACCCGAGACGAGCACACCGGCATCCTCTCGGTTGACGGGCGCCCAGCAGCCGCAGTGGTGCTCGCCATGCCTGACCCCCAGGCCCGGCGCCTGCTCGACGGGTCGTTCGGGTCGCGGGTCGAGCTGGTCGACGACTATGCGCCGACCATGGCGTTGCTCGCGGGCTGGGAACGGCGCTCGTGGGGTGAGGGCTTCGAGGGAGCTTTCATCAACGGCGATCCGAGCCTGACGTGGGTCGCCGACGACGGTGCGCGCCGCGGAGACGGAGCCCCGGTGCTCGTCGCCCACGCGACCGAAGGGCTCGCGGCGGCCCACCTCGCCGAGCCAACGGGGGCTGAACCGGCGATGCTCGGGGCGCTCACCCAGCTGCTCGGCATCAAAGAGCGACCGACCTGGTCGCGAGTGCACCGGTGGTCGCTGGCCCACCCGGTGGCCACTCGTGAGCGCACCCACCACCTCGGCGACGACGGCATCGGCCTCTGCGGTGACTCCTGGGCGAGCAAGCCCCGGGTCGAGGCGGCCTGGCTGTC
>JBDTVJ010000236.1:0-4043 GCA_040007275.1 Terracoccus sp. | reverse complement strand
GTCGAGCAGGCCAAGAAGGACTCCATCGACGCACTGCTCGAGGCCTCCGACCTCAAGCACAACGGCGGCCGCACCCAGAAGGTCGTGGCGGTCGGCTGCCTGGCCGAGCGCTACGGCGAACAGCTCGCCGACCAGCTGCCCGAGGCCGACGCGGTGCTCGGCTTCGACTCCTACCGCGACCTCAGCGCCCACCTGCAGACCATCCTCGCCGGTGGGCACGTACCGAGCCACACGCCGGGCGACCGGCGACGGCTCCTGCCACTCACCCCGTCGGCCCGGCCCGAGCAGGCCGCTCACGTCGCGACTCCCGGCCATGGCGACGGGTCGCACACCCTTGCTCCGGGGTCACCGCTGGCGGATGCCGTCGACGCCGGCCTCTCCGTGCCGGCCAGCGGGCCCCGGGTCATCCGGGCCCGCCTCGACGGTCGGCCGTGGGCACCGCTCAAGATCGCCTCCGGCTGCGACCGGCGCTGCTCGTTCTGCGCCATCCCGATGTTCCGTGGCGCCTTCGTCTCTAGGCGTCCCGCCGACGTCATCGCCGAAGGTCGCTGGCTCGCGGAGCGGGGCGTCAAGGAGCTGTTCCTCGTCTCGGAGAACTCCACCTCCTACGGCAAGGACCTCGGTGACCTCGGCCTGCTCGAGAAGCTGCTGCCCGAGCTGACCGCGATCGAGGGCATCGCGCGGGTGCGGGTCTCCTACCTCCAGCCGGCCGAGATCCGGCCCGGGCTGCTCCGCGCGATGGCCACGACGCCCGGCGTCGTGCCCTACTACGACATCTCCTTCCAGCACGCGTCCGAGACCCTGCTCCGCTCGATGCGCCGGTTCGGCTCCCGCCAGGCCTTCCTCGACCTGCTCGCCACCGTGCGGGCCGACACACCCGAGGCCGGCATCCGGTGCAACGTCATCGTCGGGTTCCCCGGCGAGACCGAGGCTGACGTCGACGAGCTGGAGGCCTTCCTCTGCGAGGCCCGCCTCGATGTCGTCGGCGTCTTCGGCTACTCCGACGAAGACGGCACCGAGGCCGAGTCGTTCACCGCCAAGCTGGCGCCCGAGGTCATCGCCGAACGGCTCGACCGCATCACGCGTCTTGTCGAGGAGCTCATCGCCCAACGCGCCGAGGAGCGCATCGGCGAGCTGGTCGAGGTACTCGTCGAGGAGGTCGAGGAGTACGAGCTCACCGGTCGAGTGAGCGGCCGGGCGGTCTTCCAGGGGCCTGACGTCGACGGTGTCACCGCCGTCGTGCTCCCCGCTGGAGCCCCGGTGCCCGAGGTGGGCGACCTGCTCCGCGCGGTGGTCGTCGACAGCGAGGGAATCGACCTCGTGGCCGAGCTCGTCCCTGCTGTGGTGATCGATGATGATGGTGCTGGTGTCGTGACGGAGCCGACTTGAGCCCGCACGCTGGGGAGGGCCCGGCGCCCCGGCCCACCGACTGGAACGTGCCGAACGCGCTGACCGTGCTGCGCATCCTCCTGGTCCCCGTCTACGGCGTGCTGCTGCTGCACGAGAACGGCGACCAGCCCTGGTGGCGGTTCTGGGCCTGGGCTGTGTTCGCCGTCGCCGCCCTCACCGACGGCCTCGACGGCAAGCTGGCTCGAAGCCGCGGCCAGGTCACGAACTTCGGCAAGGTAGCCGACCCGATCGCCGACAAGGCGCTGACCGGCATGGCCTTCATCGGGCTGTCACTGCTGGGCGACATCTGGTGGTGGGTCACCGTCGTGATCCTCGTGCGCGAGTTCGGCATCACCCTGATGCGCTTCATCGTCATCCGGCACGGGGTCATGCCCGCCGGCCGTGGCGGCAAGCTGAAGACGATGCTCCAGACCTTCTCGCTCGGGTTGCTGACCTTCCCCCTGAGTGTTCTGCCACTGGCCGAGGTGTGGCGGTGGGCGGCCTACGGTGTCCTGGCAGTGGCTCTGGTGGTCACCGTGGTCAGTGGGGTCGACTACGTCTTCAAGGCCGTCACGCTGCGTGAGACGAGTGCGCGCACCCGTGCTCGTCGGGCCCGGCGAGCTGCCGCGAAGCGCGAGTGACGCGTGAGTGCACGTGAGGGCAGAAGCAACAACGCGACGGCATCCGACCTCGTGCGCCACCTCACCGACGTGGGTGAGACCGTGGCCTGCGCCGAGTCTCTGACCGGTGGCCTCGTGGCCGCTGCCTTGGCCGACGTGCCTGGTGCGTCGGCGGTGCTGCGCGGCGGGGTGGTGGCCTACGCGGCCGACCTCAAGGTCAGTCTGTTGGGGGTGCCGGCCGCCTTGATCGAGCGGGTCGGCACGGTGCACCGTGACGTGGCGCTCACCCTGGCCGACGGCGCCCGCGCTCGCCTCGGCGCCACGTGGGGCCTGAGCACGACCGGTGTGGCCGGCCCCGGGCCGGCCGAGGGAAAGCCGGCCGGCACGGTGTATGTGGCCGTGGCAGGCCCGTCGGGAACAGTGGCCCGCGAACTGCGGTTGAAAGGATCGCGAGCCGACATCCGGTGCGAGACGGTGGGCGCGGTGCTGAGGTTGGCAGCCCAACGGATGGGGATGCCTGAGCAATCCGCTGCGCCGTCAGGTGAGCGTGGGGGTACGGTGGACTTGTTCGATGCACGGCCCGACGATCTTGGGCCGTACGCAGAACCGGCAGGCGAAGAACGAATCGAGGAAGGAAGCCATGACCACGCTGCTACGACGTGAGATCGGCGATGTCCTTCGTGAGCGTCGCCGGTCGCAGGGCCGTACCCTCCGTGAGGTGTCCGCGACAGCATCGGTATCGCTCGGCTATCTCAGCGAGGTCGAACGGGGCGAGAAAGAAGCATCGTCTGAGCTGCTCTCCTCCATCTGCGGTGCCCTTGAGCTGCCGCTCTCGACGGTGCTGATCGACGTTTCCGCGCGGATGGCAGAGTCTGAGGGCCTCGTTCAGCCCGTGCCACTGCCCGTGGCGCCCACGGTCGCCTCGGCAGCCTGACCCACCCCTGGTGACCCAGGCACTGTCGCGGTTCGGCCCGCTCGAGCAACGCGTCGACGCCTTGAGCAGCGAGAGCGCCACGAGCACCGTGTCCGTGTGGCTCGGCGACCTGTCCGGGGCCGCTCGGTACGCGCGCCACGCTGACAGCGGTCACTACGCGGCCTCGACGATGAAGTTGCCGCTCGTGCTGGCCTTCCAACGGCTGGTCGTGAGGGGTCGGCTCGACCCCGAGCAGGCGGTGCGCGTGCACAACCTCTTCCACTCGGCGGCTGACGAATCGATGTTCTCCCTCGACCCCACCGACGACCAGGACCCCGACACCTGGGCCTCGATCGGTGGGTCGGTGGCCGCGGCGCAGCTGGCCGAACACGCCATCACCTACTCGAGCAACCTGGCCACCAACCTGCTGCTCGAACTGGTCGGCCGCGAGGCGGTCGCCGGTGTGCTGACCGATGTCGGTTGCTCACCGACCACCGTCGTCGGGCGCGGCATAGAAGATGCCGTGGCGCGTGAGCGCGGCATCAGCAACATCGTCACGGCCGCTGACCTCGGCCTGCTCATGGCCGCCGTCGGTCGACGAGAGCCCGCCCTGGGGGGCGAGGCGGTGTGCGGCCCGGTCGAGGCGATGCTTCGTCGGCAGCGACACCTCGACCAGATCCCCGCCGGGCTGCCGCCCGGCCTCCCGACCGCGAGCAAGTCGGGCTGGGTTCCCGGGGTCTCGCACGACGCCGCGCTGGTCTGGCCGCCCCGCCGACCCGCGTTCGTCCTGGTCATCTGTACGACCATCGATCGCGATGAGACCGAGGCCGCTGCCCTCGTCGCGTCGATCGCCTCAGACGTCTGGGCGGCTGACGACCCCGGCCACACTGACTCAGCCGACACCGCTCCCTCGGGTTCGGAGCACCCGGCACCGCGCCGATGACGCGCATCGACTCCGTCAGGGCCTCGTCGACCTCCGTGGCCCTGCACACCGCGTTCGTCACTGCGCTGCGCCGCACCCTGACCACCGACACCGTGGTCGTGACGATCACCGACAGCGACGGACGCACGGGATGGGGTGAGGCTCCTCAGGTGTGGCAGGTCACGGGCGAGTCGCTCGC
>JBDTVJ010000235.1:0-4053 GCA_040007275.1 Terracoccus sp. | reverse complement strand
GTGGCGAAGTAGCGGTAGGCGACGTCGATGGTGATGCCCTGCTCGCGCTCGGCGCGCAGGCCGTCGGTGAGCAGCGCCAGGTCGACGTAGTCATCGCCCCGGTCGTGGCTGACCTTCTCTACGGCGTCGATCTGGTCCTGGAACACGGTCTTGGTGTCGTACAGCAGGCGGCCGATCAAGGTGCTCTTGCCGTCGTCGACCGAGCCCGCCGTGGCGAACCTCAGGATGTCCATCATTTTAGAAGTACCCCTCACGCTTGCGGTCTTCCATGGCCGCTTCGCTGAACTTGTCGTCTCCGCGGGTCGCGCCGCGCTCGGTGATTCGGGTGGAAGCCACCTCGTCGATGACGAGGTCGACCGTGTCTGCCTCGGATCGCACGGCAGCCGTGAGGCTTGCGTCACCGACGGTGCGGTAGCGCACCATGGCGGTGAACACCGCTTCGTCAGGCTTGGGCTGCTTCTTCTCGTGCACGGCGAACAGCATGCCGTCACGGTCGAAGACCTCACGCTCGTGGGCGTAGTAGATCGAGGGGAGCTCGATCTCCTCACGCTTGATGTAGTGCCAGATGTCGAGCTCGGTCCAGTTCGACAGTGGGAAGACGCGAATGCTCTCGCCTGTGTGAATACGCCCGTTGTAGAGGTTCCAGAGCTCGGGCCGCTGGTTCTTCGGGTCCCATTGGCCAAACTCGTCCCGGAAGGAGAAGATCCGCTCCTTGGCGCGGGCCTTGTCCTCGTCGCGCCGCGCCCCGCCGAAGATCGCCGTGAACCGGTGCTTGTCGAGAGCGTCGAGCAGCACGGGCGTCTGGATGCGGTTGCGGGTACCGTCCGGCGGCTCGTGAACCGTTCCGGCGTCGATCGCCTCCTGAACGCTGGCGACGATGAGCTGTACCTTCAGCTCGGCGACCCTCTCGTCACGCAGGGCCAACACCTCGTCGAAGTTGTGGCCGGTGTCGACGTGCATCACCGCGAACGGGATCCGCGCCGGGTAGAAGGCCTTCTCGGCCAGCTTCAGCATGACGATGGAGTCCTTGCCGCCGGAGAACAGCAGCACTGGCCGCTCGAACTCAGCGACTACCTCTCGCATGATGAAGATGGCCTCGGCCTCAAGCAGGTCGAGCTGGCTCAGCTGGTAGTCGTGCGTTGGCGTGTTCACTGCGTGACGTCCTCATGAGTCAGGGTGGAAATGGTAGCCAGAAGTCGTTCGGCCAGCTCAGGGCGGCAGACCAACAGATCGGGCAGGAGCGGGTCGGCCTGGTTGTACACCAGTGGCGACCCGTCGATCCGGCTGGCGTACAGCCCGGAAGCGAGCACGACCGCGACGGGCGCGGCCGAGTCCCACTCGTATTGTCCCCCCGCGTGCACATACGCGTCGACGTGTCCATCCAGGACCGCCGTCGCCTTGATACCGGCCGAGCCCATCGGAACCAGCTCAGCGCCCAGGGTCTCGGCGAGTCGCCCCACGAACTCGGGCGGGCGCGAACGGCTCACTGCGAGGCGGATGCCGTTGCCCTCGGCCGCGGGAAACGGAGCAGGGGCCGCGGTCGAGAGAGTCGAGCCCATGGCGGGCCTTGCCACGGCACCGGCCACGAGCTCGCCGTCCTGCCACAGTGCGACGTGCACGGCCCAGTCCTCGCGTGGCTTCTCGGAGTACTCGCGGGTGCCGTCGACGGGGTCGATGATCCAGACCCGCGATGCGTGGAGGCGGGCAGCGTCATCCTTGCCCTCCTCGCTGAGCACGGCGTCGTTCGGACGGAGGCGAGTGAGCTCGGCCAGGAGGAACTCGTGCGACCGGCGATCGCCCTCTCGCTTGAGCTCGGCCGGGTCGCTGAGCTGTTCGCGCAGGTCGAGCAACAGCTGCCCGGCCCCGTCAGCGAGCACTCTGGCCAGCACGTGGTCATCGGGCGCCGGCCCCGTGGCACCGACTCCAGCACCCGCAAGCACCTCGTCTGCGGTGGTCTTGATCAACTCTGAAACTCCTCGTCAACATCTCAGGTCGTGCCCAGATGGGCGTTCGACACCGTTTGCGTTTCGCCGTGCGAGCACGACTGTGTCGCGCCCCCACGACCCCCTTGTCACGTTCCCTTTTCCAAGCCGCCGCCAGTCCAGCACTGAGGTGGCGTCAACCTCCCCGCGACGCCGCGACCCATCAGTGCGCAGGTGCACCGCGCGAACGCGTGACCAACTGACCCCCCTTAAGGTATCCAGTCAGGTGTTGCCTCGCAGGGAATCGACGAAATTGGGCAAAAGACACCTTCGCAGGCTCAGACGTCCGCCCTGGGGCGGTCATCGTGGAGCGTGGAAGCGTTGCTGCGCGGCCTCCAGCCCAAGCTCGATCAATGCCACCACGGCATCCGCGGCATCGCCCAGCAGGAAGGGCAGGTTGGCTCGTTCGAGCTTGGAGAAGTCTTTGAGCACGAAGTCGGCGGGGTCCTGCCGACCGGGCGGGCGGCCGATGCCGACCCGCACGCGAAGGTAGTCCTTGGAGCCGAGCGACGCGGTCACCGAGCGAAGACCGTTGTGGCCGCCCTCGCCTCCCCCACGCTTGAGTCGAATGCCGCCGGCCTCGACGTCGAGCTCGTCGTGCACGACGACGAGCCGTTCGAGCGGCACACTGAAGTAGTTCAGCAGGCCGGCGACCGGGCCGCCGGAGGTGTTCATGTAGGTGCTCGGCACGGCGAGCACTGCCTGGGGCCCGGGCGCGCCGCCCGCGCGGGTGCCCAGGCGGACCTGCGCCACGCTGGCTCTGGTGCGGTGGGCCTTGAACGACGCATGGCTGCCCGCGACGCCTGAGGCGTCGCGGGCAGCAAGTTCGCCCACGACCATGGCGCCCACATTGTGGCGGTTGCCGGCGTACTGGGGGCCCGGGTTGCCGAGCCCGACGATCAGCCAGGGGTCCATGGTCGGGTTCTCGTTCAGGTTTCTGTTCGGGTTGCTGACATCGAAGCCGGCGCGAACCGGCCAGCGGGATCAGGACTCGTCGGACTTCTCGGCCGACTCGCCACCGGCAGCATCGGCCGAGGCGCCGTCGGCGGCATCGGCGCTGTCAGCGTCCGACTCCTCGCGCTCGATACCGGCCTCGGCCTCGGCGTCGGCGAGCTCGGCCTCCAGGGCCTCCTCCGACACCCGCTGGGTGATGTTGACGATGAGGGCCTCGGCGTCGGTGACCAGAGTGGCGCCCTCGGGCAGCTCGATCGCACCGGCCAGGATCATGGTGCCGGCGGCCAGCCCCTCGACGGAGACGACGACGTTCTCGGGGATGTTCGTGGCCAGCGCCTCGATCTCAAGCACGTTGCGGTCGAGGGTCACGTTGGTGTCGGGGGCCGCTTCGCCCTCGAGGTGCACCGACACGTCGACGGTGACCTTCTCGCCCTTGCGGACCACGACGAGGTCGATGTGGTCGATGACCGGCTTGATGGCGTCGCGCTGGACGTCCTTGGCCAGGGCCAGCTGCTCATCGCCCTCGATCACGATGGTGAGCAGAGCGTTGGCCTGCTTGAGCGCCATCATCGTGTCGTGACCGGGCAGCGAGATGTGGATCGGCTCGGTGCCGTGGCCGTACATGACGGCGGGGATCTTGTGGGCGCGGCGGATCTTGCGGGCGGCCCCCTTGCCGAAGTCGGTGCGCTTCTCGGCGACGAGCTTGGTGGTGTCAGACACGGGGTACTCCTGAGGTTTCGGGTTCGGCACGAGATTTGGCCTCGACGCGGGACGCCGCGCGGAACTGGCCAGGAGTCGAGGGTCCGCACGCAGAGGCGGACCAGACCGAAGAAGTCAGGCACCACCGCGTCGATCACGGACCCGGCACGCCCGCGAAGCGGCCGTGCGTCGTCCCTCGCCGAGGCAACTGTTCGATCCTACGGGAACCGGCTCGTACCCGTGAAATCAGCGCCCTGGCCTGAGGCGGCCGGGCCTGAGGCGGCCGGGCCCGGCCAGCGATGGCCGATCAGGCAACCGACGAGCGAGACTCATCGGTGCGTACGGCCACGAGACCGGCGACGATGAGCGCCCCGCCGACGAGCTGGATGGGGCTCGGCAGCTCCGACAGCACCAGCCA
>JBDTVJ010000234.1:0-4064 GCA_040007275.1 Terracoccus sp. | reverse complement strand
ATGAGCCGGCGACAGTTCACGGCGCCGACCCGAGCCGGTGCCCATCCCCCTGACGACACCGGGTGCACGGTGCTGCACGTCGACATGGACGCCTTCTACGCCTCGGCGTCGCTGCTGTCCCGGCCTGAGCTGGTGGGCCGGCCCGTCATCATCGGGGGAGCGAGCGGTCGCTCGGTGGTGCTCTCGGCCACCTACGAGGCCCGCGCCTTCGGTGTCGCCTCGGCCATGCCGATGGCCCGGGCCCGACGGCTGTGCCCGCAGGCCGTCATCATCGAGCCCGACCACCGCCGCTACGCCGCCATCTCCGATGCCATCATGGCCACCTTCGCCACCATCACCGAGCACGTCGAGCCGCTCTCGCTCGACGAGGCGTTTCTCGATGTCTCGGGTGCCATGCGTCGCCTCGGCCGTCCGACCCGCATCGCCGAGCAGCTGCGCGACACGATCGCCGACGAACAGGGCATCACCGCCTCCGTCGGGGTGGCCGCCACCAAGTTCGTGGCCAAGCTCGCGTCGTCGTTGGCCAAACCCGACGGCCTGATCGTGGTGCCCCGTGACGAGACCGTCGCCTTCTTGCACCAGCTGCCGGTCGGCGCCATCTGGGGAGTCGGGGAGAAGACCGAGGAGCACCTGCATCGGTTGGGGCTGCGCACCGTCGCCGACCTGGCCCACACCCCGATGGAAACCCTCCAACGCGCTTTGGGCGAGGTGGCCGGTCGCAACCTGCACGACCTGGCCTGGGGCCGTGATCCACGCTCCGTCGTTCCCGAGCGCCGAGAGAAGTCCATCGGTGCCGACGAGACCTTCTCCCACGACATCTCCGACCCCGGGGTGATCCACCGTGAGCTGCTGCGCCTCTCCGACCGAACCGCGGCCCGCGCCCGCTCGGCAGGCATGAGCGGCCGCACGGTCTCGATCAAGGTTCGCTTCGCCGACTTCACGACGATCACCCGCGCCAAGACTCTGCGCCATCACACCGATGTATCTCGTGAGATCTTCGCCACAGCTCGCGAGCTCTACGACCGCCTCGGCCTCCAGCGAGCCCGGATCCGTCTCGTCGGTGTGCGCCTGGAGGGGCTCGTGGAAGCCGACAAAGCCCCCATCCAAGCACGTCTTGGTGATCCCGAACACGGTTGGCGGGATGCCGATGTCGCCGTCGACCGGGCGAGTGCGAGGTTCGGCGCCGGGTCGGTCCGACCGGCAAGTCTCATGCCCGAGAGACCCTCGGGTTCACAAGGGGGCTCGGGCGACTTATCCTAGGGGTAAGCACCCGGAACGGCTGATCACGACATACGATTCGGGAGAGAAAAACGAGACCGCACAGGGAGGTGCCGAGTGGCACTCTCGGAACACGAGGAAGCCCTTCTCCAACAGATGGAGGAAGCCCTCTACGCCGAAGATCCGCGGTTCGCATCCCGGATCGAGAAGACGAAGAAGCGATCCGGCGGGCGAGGCCGAGTCATCATCGGGGTTGTCGCAGGCCTGGCCGGCCTCGGGCTGGTGGTCATATCGGCCATGAACAGCCTGATCTGGCTTGGCGCGGTGGGTTTTGCCGTCATGGTGGCCGGCATCGTGTTCGCGATCACGCCGGCGAAGGCCGGTCTCGGCTCCGTCTCTACCGATGGCACCGTGAAACCGCATCAGAAGTCGGCCCCGTCGGGTAAGGGCGCCGCTGCCAAGCAGGGCAACTTCATGGGCCGTCTCGAGGAACGCTGGGAGAAGCGCAGACGCGACCAGCCGTGACGCACTGGGTCACCACCGAGTTCTGAGAACGTGAGCGCCTCCGTCGGGGGCGCTCAGTGGGCTCTGGCCCAGACCGCGCTTCCCCACGCCGTGATCATGGCCAGTGCCGTGACCAGCTCGATCCCCACGCTGAGCCCCACGGCCCGCAGCGCCTGCTTCGTAGCGGCCCAGGCCCCGCCGTGCTCGCGACGCCGGACCAGTTCGAGCAGGTAGATGGCACCGACGAACCCCAACGGAGCGCCGACGACGGGAACGACGAAAAGACCCACGACGGCAACGACCACGGAAACCGCGATGACCCAGGTCTGCACTCCCGCAGATCTCAACCGACGTCCCGGGTAGACGTACTGCGCCACCAGCCCAACGGCGTACAGCGCGGTCGCGACAGCGAAGACCACCCACCCGGGCCCGTCGCGCTGGTCGATGGCCCACACGAGAAACGCGAGCCAGACGACGAACAGCCCCGGCAGGCCGGGAAGAACAATCCCCGCCGTGCCCACCAGCATGGCGAGCAGGACGAGGACGTTGGTGGCCGTGATCACGGCCGGTCAGCGGTTGGGGATCGAGGGCCGAAGTCGAGACTCAGCGTCAGTTGCTCGACGCGGGGCTCTCGATGAGCCGATCGGTCTCATCAACGATGTTGACCGCCTTGTCTCGCAGCGCGGGAACGAACTCGCGGCCGTGGTGGCCACAGAAGAAGAGCTCTCCTCCGGAAACAAGTCGGGCGCGAATGTAGGCCTGGGCCCCACATCGGTCACAGCGGTCGGCTGCTGTCATCTCGGGTGCCAGTGTTGTCGTCATCATGCTCGCCTTCTTTCCTCCCTCAGGGGTTCCATCAAGGAAAACCCTGCCATGTCATTGCGACGCCCGCTCCGGTGCTTCGTGCCGGCTCAGTGCCTCGTGACCGTTCCAACAGTCAATCACGAGGAAACCTTCCCGCGTCGCAAGCCCGATGGTTGAGACGTGGGTCATGTCCCGATCGTTACGTGTCTGAGGTTCGTCGGCAGTGGGCGGAGCGGATTGCCGACGGGTTCGCTGGGCCGAAAGCCGGCGGGTCGACCGTCGACCCGCGAGCCTGTCGGTCGTGGCCGTAAGCGGTCGTTAGGCTGACCTTGCAGACCCTGACTCGACGAGGGAGAACGACCCGCCTTGGCCTCCGCCCCACGCACCGCACAGCCTCGAAACGGCGACTACACCGCTCGTCACCTCCAGGTGCTCGAGGGGCTCGAGGCCGTGCGCAAGCGGCCCGGCATGTACATCGGCTCCACCGACCAGCGCGGCCTGATGCACTGCCTGTGGGAGATCATCGACAACGCCGTCGACGAGGCCCTGGCCGGCGTGTGTACCGACATCGTCGTGATCCTCGGGGCCGACGGCTCGATCGAGGTGCGTGACAACGGTCGTGGGATCCCCGTCGACATCGAGTCGCGCACCGGCCTTTCGGGTGTCGAGGTGGTCTTCACCAAGCTGCACGCCGGTGGCAAGTTCGGGGGTGGCTCGTACGCCGCCACGGGCGGGTTGCACGGCGTGGGCGCCTCGGTCGTCAACGCTCTCTCCTGCCGACTCGACGTCGCGGTCGACCGGGGTGGCAAGACCTATGGCATGAGCTTCCGACGCGGGGAGCCGGGGCGGTTTCTCGACACCTCACCCGTCCACTCACCCGACTCCGAGTTCACGCCCTACCTGACGCGCAGCGAGCTACCGGTCGTGGGTAAGGCCAGGCGGGGTGTGACCGGCACCCGGGTGCGCTTCTGGCCCGACCGCCAGATCTTCCTCAAGGATGCCGGCCTCGACTACGAGTCGCTCGCCGCGCGGGCCCGCCAGACCAGCTTCCTCATCCCCGGTCTGCGGCTCGTGCTGCGCGACGAACGCCGGCCGGGAGCCCCGGGCGAGGACACGCCGCTCGAGGAGGTCTTCCAGCACGATGGCGGCATCAGCGAGTTCGCCGAGTTTCTGGCGCCCGACCCGGCGATCACCGAGGTGTGGCGACTCGAGGGTTCGGGCACCTTCACCGAGACCGTGCCGGTGCTCGACGCCCAGGGCCACATGAGCCCCACCGAGGTCGAACGTGAGTGTGCTGTCGATGTGGCACTGCGGTGGGGGCAGGGCTACGACGCCCGGGTGCAGTCGTTCGTCAACATCATCGCGACTCCGAAGGGCGGCACTCACGTCGTCGGCTTCGAGCAGTCCTTGCTCAAGGTCTTCCGCCGCCAGCTGGAGCTCAACGCCCGTCGCCTCAAGGTAGGCAACGACAAGCCCGAGAAGGACGACGTGCTCGCCGGGCTGACTGGCGTCGTCACCGTGCGCCTGGCCGAGCCGCA
>JBDTVJ010000233.1:0-4071 GCA_040007275.1 Terracoccus sp. | reverse complement strand
CCGACGTTCTCGGCGAAGCAGGTGTACGGGAAGGAGTTGAGCACGCCCCCCAGCGCCGTCGAGATTCCGTCGGCGCGCAGCGCCCGGGCGATGTCGTCGCGTTCGATGCGCTTCTCGACGATCTCGCCGGTGGCGAACACGTCGCCCGTCGTCTCGACCGCGGTGATGAGCATGACGACGATCATCGAGACGATGGCGGCGGCGGAGAACTTGGGGATGCCGAAGAAGAAGGGCGTCGTGACGCCGAACCAGCCTGAGGTCGAGACGTTGTCGAAGGCCGCGTCTCCCAGGCTCCAGGCCACCAGCGTTCCGACGACGAGCCCGACCAGCACGGCCACGGTGGCCATGAAGCCCTTGAAGATGCGCTGGATGGCGACGATGAGGAACAGGGTGCCCATGGCGTAGAGCAGGTTGCGCCCGCTCTTCGGGTCGAGGTCGGGCCCGGCACCACCCACGGCGTCCGCGGCGGCCACGGGCAGCAGCGCGATGCCGATGATCAGGATGACCGTGCCGGTGACGACCGGTGGGAAGAAACGGATCAACCTGCTGAAGAAGGGCGCCATGAAGAAGGTGAAGAGGCCGGCGACGATGACGGCGCCGTAGATCACGAGCAGGCCCTCGGTGCCCCCGCCGGCCGCGAGGCCGATGGCGATCATCGGCGAGACGGCGGTGAACGTGACGCCCTGCAGCAGCGGCAGCCGCACGCCGACCTTCCAGAAACCCACCGACTGGATGATCGAGGCGATGCCGCAGGTGAAGAGGTCGGCGTTGATCAGGTGAATGAGCTCTTCGGTCGTCAGTCCGATGGCGCCGGCCAGCAGGATCGGCACGATGACCGCGCCGGCGTAGAAGGCGAGCACGTGCTGGAAGCCGTAGACGAACAGCTTGGGTGCGGGCAGGATCTCGTCGACGGGGTGACGGGACTTGCGCTTCGATGGGGCCGGGGGCGTGACGGTTGCACTCATGAGTGAACTCCGATGTCGAGGCTGCTGGTGTGGCTCGAATCGCTCGCGACGCTGCGATGCCCGCAGGATGGTGGGGCTCAGGTCGCGGTGGGCCGTTAATGACCGCTATGGATTAGTTCCATTATGTGGAATTGACTTACCGAACGACGGAACTTTATGGGTGTGACGCCTCTCACGTCAATGGTTTTGGTCAGAAAGTTCCCAGCCGCTGTCCGGGATGGTCAGCAACGGTCGACAGAGTCGATCAGCCCACCTCGGAAGCGAACCGGTCTAGCGCGCTCTGCCAACGTCCCGGTAGATCGGGGTGCGGTTCGGTCGCGGTGAGGCGCTCGTGCACGATGTCGAGGCGGGTGCCCTCGCCGTCGGCCACCAGGTGCAGGTCGACCAGGCTCGCCGGCCCGTCGTCGTCGGCGTGCCACGACACCCGCACCTGCTCGAGGGGGTGGTAGCTGCGCAGCACGCCGTGCGGGCCCTCGCTGCTGTGCCACGACTCGCCCTTGGTGCCGAGCTCGGCACCGGCGCCGAGCAGGGCAGCCGTGCCCGCGGGGCTCACCAGATGGCGCCACACCTCGGCGACGGTCGCCTCGACCCGACGGGTGACGCGCACCGTCTGGGCGGACACCTCGGTCAACCCGTCGGTCGCTGCTTCGGGCGCGGCCTGCGGCTCACTGCTCATGGGCACCTCCAGTCGTCTCGGGTCCGGCCCCATCGGCGGAACCCATCACGCACAGTCGACCAAACGATGCCCCCGATGACAATGGGCTGAGCCGACCGGTTCCGGATGCCGCGAAGCGGCGTCCCGACTGGTGGCCGTCGGTGGGTGCTCGTAGGTTCGGGGGATGATCGACCACTTCGGTATCGGCTGCGCCGACATGGCAGCCAGCGCTCACTTCTACGACGAGGTCCTCGGCCTGCTCGGCTTCACCCGACAGCTCGACCACGGCGTCGCCATCGGCTACGGCCCGCAGGGCCACCCGGTCTTCTGGATCAGCCAGGCACCCGATGAGGGGCCCAACCGGGAGGTGCACGTGGCGTTCACCGCCGCCGACTCCGGCGTGGTGAGGACCTTTCACGACAGGGCCGTCGAGCTCGGCGCCGAGTCGTTGCACGAACCCCGCCTGTGGCCCGAGTACCACGAGCGCTACTTCGGGGCCTTCGTGCGCGACCCCGACGGTAACAACGTCGAAGCCGTCACCCACGGGGGAGAGCTCTCAGGCTGACGCGGCGACGCCCGTCCCCAAGCGGACTCGTAACGTCCGATGCGGTCCGCATCGGCGCGCCTGCGCCGACCGGTACGAGCAGCTGGCTACGGCACTGATGCACCCGGTGAATCAGTGCCGTAGCAGCCGGGGAGGCGCACGCCGGTCTCGGCCGGCAACGTTCGGCGCCGGGGAGCGAAGGCCGCCACCCAGTCGCCGTCGGGGGCTCCAGGCATACTCGCGGGCATGCAGCGCATCGACGGCCGCCTCGTGCTCAGCCCCACCGACCTGACCAAGCACGTGGCCTGCCCGCACGTCACGACCCTCGATCTCGAGGCCCTCGACTCCGGTGCGCCGCGCACCATGCCGACCGACGACGCGCTCAACCTGGTGTTCGCCAAGGGACTGCAGCACGAGTACGCCTACCTTCAGGCGCTGCGCGCCGACGGCCTCGTCGTCGAGGACATCGCCCGCCTGGGCCGTAATGGAGCCGCCGCCGAGCAGGCCACCGTCGAGGCCATGCGTCGAGGGGTCGATGTCGTGTACCAGGCCACTTTCTTCGACGGAGCCTGGGTGGGGCTCGCCGATTTCCTGCTCAAGGTGCCCGGCCGCCCCAGCGACCTCGGTGACTTCAGCTACGACATCGCCGACACCAAGCTGGCTCGCCGTCTCAAGGTGCCCGCGCTGCTCCAGATGGCGACGTACGCGGCCCGCCTCGAGACGCTCCAGGGCGTGCCCCCGCAGTGGCTCACCGTCGTGACCGGCGACCAGGCCCAACACCGTTGGCGACTGGTCGACGTGGCCCCGTACGCCCGCCGTCGCCGGGCCGACCTGCTCGACGCCATCGAGCGGCCGCGACCCACCGACTCGAATCGAGTGGAGCACTGCGGCCAGTGTCGCTGGAAGGAGCGATGCGCCCAGGAATGGGTCGACCGTGACGACCTGATCCAGGTGGCCGGCATGCGGCCCGACCACCGGGCCCGGCTCATCGACGCCGGCCTCCCGACCCTGCGTGCGCTCGCCGACGCCACTGACGAATGGGTGACGGGCGTGCTGTCGTCGGCGTCGCGACGCCGGCTGCTGCCGCAGGCCCGGCTGCAGCTTGCCGAGCGCGAGACCGGGCAGGCCCGGTACGAGCTGCTCGAGCCCGACCCCAGCGGGCGGCGAACCGGCCTGCTGCTGCTGCCCGAGCCCGACCCGGGCGATGTCTACCTCGACTTCGAGGGCGACCCGTGGGCCGAGGGCGGGATGGGCCGGGAGTACCTGGCCGGCATCTGGACCCGTCAGGCGGAGTTCACCTGCTTCTGGGCGCACGACTTCGAGCAGGAGGGCGTGCTCACCACCGACCTGGTCGACTGGTTGGCGCAGCGCTGGAAGACCTACCCCGACATGCACGTCTACCACTACGCCCCGTACGAGACGACCGCCCTCAAGCGGCTCGCCAGTCAGCACGCCACCCGGGAGCACGAGCTCGACCAGCTGCTGCGGGGCGAGCGGTTCGTCGACCTCTACGCCGTGGTGCGTCAGGGCCTGCGTATCAGCAAGGGCTCCTATTCGATCAAGAAGCTCGAGGAGTTCTACTGGCACCGAACCCGGTCAGAGGGATCGGATGCCGTCTCCGACGGACTCGCCTCCGTCGTCGAGTACGAACGCTGGCTCGTCGCCCGCGACGAAGGACGACCTGAACCGCAGATCCTGGAGGACATCCGGGCCTACAACCAGGTCGACGTCGAGTCGACCCTCGCCCTGCACGAGTGGCTGGAGGAGCGCCGCGACGAGCTGGCCGGCGCCGGTCATCAGCTGACCCGGCCCACGGGAGCGGTGGCCCAGGAGATCAACGAGGCCGAGCGCGCCGAGATCGAGCTGGCCGAGGCGCTGCTGGCCCGGGCCGAGCAGCACCGCGCCGC
>JBDTVJ010000232.1:0-4116 GCA_040007275.1 Terracoccus sp. | reverse complement strand
ACCGCGAGTCGGTGCCGCTCTCGAAGGTGCCGAAGTCGGTGCAGCAGGCCCACCTCGCGGCCGAGGACCGCGGTTTCTACCAGAACAACGGCATCTCGGTGTCCGGCATCCTGCGCGCCGTCAAGACGAGCGTCACGGGCGAGCCCCAGGTCGGCGGCTCGACCATCACCCAGCAGTACGTCAAGAACTACTTCCTCAGCCAGGACCGCACCGTCTCGCGCAAGGCCCGCGAGATCCTGATCTCCGTCAAGATCGACAGCCAGCGCAGCAAGGACCAGATCCTCGAGGACTACCTCAACACGATCTACTACGGCCGCGGTGCCTACGGCATCCAGAGCGCCGCGAAGACCTTCTTCAACAAGGACGTCTCGGCGCTCACCGTGCCCGAGGGCGCCGTGCTCGCCTCGATCATCAACGCGCCCAGCCTCTACGACCCGGCGAACGGAGCCGACGCGACGGCCCGGCTCGAGAACCGCTACGCCTACGTGCTCGACGGCATGGTCGAGGAAGGTTGGCTGACCTCCGCCGAGCGGGCGAAGTACACCGAGCTGCCGACGATCCAGCCGGTCAAGGCGACCCGGTTCTCGGCCGGGCCGAACGGCTACATCACCGCTGCGGTCAAGAAGGAGCTGACCAAGACGGGCCTGACCGACGCCGAGATCGACCAGGGCGGCCTCCGCATCGTCACCACCATCGACCAGACGTCGCAGGCTGCCGCGGTGGCCGCAATGAAGGGCAACCTGCCTGACAAGGTCACCGGTGGGCTCGTGGCGATGAAGCCGGGCGACGGGGCGGTCGTGGCGATGTACGGCGGCGCCGACTATGCCAAGAACCAGCTCAACACCTCGACCCAGGCGATCCTGCAGGGCGCGTCGAACTTCAAGCCGTTCGCCGTGCTCGCCGCGGTGCGCGACGGCATCTCGATCAAGACCCGGTTCGACGGCAACCAGCCGCAGACCATCGAGGGCACGACGGTCGTCAACTACGGCGGGCGGTCGTACGGGTACGTCGACATGCGGCGCATGATCGGCCGCTCGATCAACACGGCGTTCGTCAACCTCAACAAGACGGTCGGGCCGGCCAAGACCCGCCAGGCCGCGATCGACGCCGGCATCCCGGCCACGACGCCCGGGCTCGACGACTCGCTCACCAACGTGCTGGGCAGCGCCTCACCGCACGTCATCGACATGGCGACGGCCTACTCGACGATCGCCGGCCAAGGCATCAAGGCCACCCCCTACCTGGTCAAGAAGGTCACCTCGACCACCGACTCCGGTTTCAGCTATGACGCGAAGCCGCAGGCGGTGCGTGCCTTCGACAAGAACGTCACGGCCGACGTGACCAACGCGATGACCTACACCGTCAAACCCGGCGGGTCGGCGACCAAGCTCCAGGCGCTGGGCCGCCCCATCGCCGGCAAGACGGGCACCTCGTCGTCCTCGAAGTCGATCTGGTTCACCGGTTTCGTGCCGCAGCTGACGGTGTCGATCGGGATGTACAAGCCCGACGCGAACGGCAACGCGCAGACCCTCACCGACGCGGAGGACACCAGCCCCCTCACCGGCGGCACGATTCCCGCCGACGTCTTCTACGACTTCATGCAGGTCGCTCTGAAGAACCTGCCCGTCGAGCAGTTCCCCGACCCGGTGGGCGTGGGCAACGAGCAGGTGGCGCCCACCCCCACGTTCGTCCCGCCGCCGCAGACGTCGTCGCAGACCCCGACCAACAACCCGCCGACCACGACAGCAGCGCCGACCCCGACCACCACGGCGCCGCCGTCGACGACGCAGGCCCCGACGACCACGAAGCCGCCGGCGCCGACCACGACACGTGCGACGGCCACCGCGCCGCCCACCACGACACGACGCCCACGACCGACCAAGACCGCTGGTCAGGCGGCGCAGCCGCCCGCGACGAACCAGGGCCGGCCGCGGGTGACGGCCACGGTGGGCGCAGGTTGATGCCCGATCCCGTCGTGCAGGCGGCCTCCGAGATCATCGGAGGCCCCCGGGGTCGCTACGCGAGCACCCGTCCGCTTCCATGGGTGAAGGTGGTCGCCCTGCTATCGCTACTGACAGCGGTGCCGGTCGGGCTCGGCATCCTGCTGCGGGTGCCCTGCCTGCGCACCGGCTTCTCCGGTGACGGGCAGTTCTGGAACGCCTGCTACTCCGATCTTCCCAACACCTTCCGGGACTCCCCGGTCAAGAACGGGCTGGCGGCCTTCCTGCAGGGTGGCACCGGGGCACCCACCACGGGGCAGCCGCCGCTCACCGGGCTGCTGCTCACCGCGTTGGCCAGTGTCGTGCCCGGCGACGGTCTGGCCAACGGGCTGAGCAGCCGGGTCGCGTGGTACTTCGCCATCTGGTCGGTCGTGCTCACCTTGCTGCTGCTGGGAATCGTGTGGCTGGTGGCCTCGAGCGCCCGGATGCCGTTCTCGGCAGCTCACGTGGCGCTCTCGCCGGTCGTGGCGCTGGCCGGGTTCGTCTCGGCCGACCTGCTCGGGGTGCTGCTCGCGAGCGCGGGCATGTGGGCCTGGGGCCGCCGCCGACCGGCCCTCGCGGGGGTGCTGTTCGGTCTGGCCATCAGCGCCCGCTCCTATCCCGTGCTCATTCTGCTTGCGATCGGTCTCCTGGCGCTGAGGTCGGGGCACCTGCGCGCGTTCGCGCACACCGCCGTTCGGGCCCTGGTCACCTTCGGTGTCGTCGTGTCGGCCCTGTGGGGGCTCAACCCCGACGCCGCCGCCTCGTCCTACCAGGCGTGGACCTCGACCGGGGCCGGCTACGGTTCGCCCTGGCTGCTGCCGCAGCTCGCCGGGCACCCTTTGCCTACAGAAGCGGTCACCGCGCTCGCTGTCGCGGGATGGCTGGTCGCCCTGCTCGTCGGCGCCGTGCTGGCGCTGTCGTCGGCCCGCCGGCCGACCGTGGCCGAGGTGTCGCTCGTCATGGTTGCGCTGGTGCTCGTCACCGGCAAGGCGTTCACGGTGCAGAGCTCGCTGTGGCTCGTGCCGCTCGTCGCCTGGTGTGCCCTGCAGTGGCGCGACCATCTCATCTGGGCGGGCGCCGAGGTGCTCAACTTCGTGGCCGTGTGGCTCAACATTGCCGGCATCAACACCCCCGACCGCGGCCTGCCCGCCCCCTGGTATGCCTTCTTTTCCATGCTGCGAGTGGTGGCGGTGCTCTGGCTGGTCGTCGTGGTGTGGCTGCGGGCGCGCGACCGGTGGAGCAGCAGAGACGCGGGAGCCCCGGCCTACCTCGAGGACGCCGACGATCTGGCGGGCCCCATGAGCGGCGCCGGGGACCGCGTGATCGTCCGCTTCAGCTGACGCCCCCCGGTCGAGTGGCCACTTCCGTCCAGTCGAGTGGCCACTTTGGTGCACTCGACGTTCACCCGGTGTCGACGTTCTCGCCGGGCGCCCGTCGGCGCTCGGGTCTAGCCTGACGGCAGATTGCGCGGAGGACGCGCACCGAGGGAGGAACCCGATGCTTGCTGGTCGCCGTAGTCGCAGTCGTGTTCGCAGTCGTGTCGCCGGCGTCACCGCCGCTGTTCTGGCGCTGGGGGTGGTTCCCGTCGTCGTCGCGCCGGCCGCCTCGGCGACGCCCACCGAGCTGTTCTTCAGTGAGTACGTCGAGGGGTCGAGCAACAACAAGGCGCTCGAGATCTACAACGGCACTGCAGCCCCGGTCGACCTCGCCGCTGCTGGCTACGCGGTGCGGCTCTACTTCAACGGGTCGACAACAGGCAGCACGATCGCCCTCACCGGTACGGTCGCGAGCGGCGATGTGTTCGTGCTGGCGGGTTCGGGTGCCAGCCAGGCCGTGCTCGATCGGGCCACCCAGACGACCGGAGGTGGTCTCTGGAACGGTGACGACGCCATCGCCTTGGTCAAGAACGGTGCGGCCGAGCCACTGGACGTCATCGGTCAGATCGGCTTCGATCCCGGCACCGAGTGGGGTTCGGGCCTCACCTCGACCGCCGACCACACGCTGCGCCGCAAACCCTCCGTGCAGTCCGGAGACACCATCGGCAGTGACCCCTTCGACCCGGCCGCCCAGTGGGAGGGCTACCCCACCGACACCTTTGACGGGCTCGGCTCGCACACCATCGACAGCGGCCCCA
>JBDTVJ010000231.1:0-4127 GCA_040007275.1 Terracoccus sp. | reverse complement strand
CGCGGCGGTGTCGTCGTCGAGGTGGTCTGCCACGGCGGCCCCGAGCACCTGCCCGGCAGCCTCGGTCAGGCCGGGCGAATGCTGGCTCTGGCTCGCGAGCTGGGTGTGCCCAGCATCATCACCGCCGCAGTGCGCCACCTCGATCCCCAGGATGCCGCCATCGTCGACGTGCTCGACGCAGCCCGCCGACTGGTGCCCCTCGACACCCGCCACCTCGATCGGGTCACCACCGCCGGGCATCTCTCGCCGACCCCCCTGATGCACTCGCTCGCCCTCGATGTCGTGCAGGTCTCCGGTGCGGGGCTCGTCGGTGGCGCCGGGCTGGCCCGAGAGCAGGCTCGTGAGCTGGTCGCACGCACCACCGCCCTCGCGACCGACTGCATCCAGGATCCCCGTGCCGACCTCGGGATCGGCTCGGTGCACCTGCCCGAGCCCGGAGTGCTCGGCATCCGACCGGGAACGGGCCCTCAGCAGGTGCTGTCGAGACGGTGCCGTGAGGCGATCGCGACCCGCTACCCCGGGCGCAGCACCACCTCACTCACAGCGGTGAGCGAGCGGCTCGAAGACGAGCTGGGCGTCATCGAGACGCTCGGCTACGCCACCTACTTCCTCACCGTCGCGCAGGTGTGCGACCTGATCCGCGAGATGGGGGTACGGGTCGCGGCCCGAGGTTCCGGGGCCGGATCGCTCGTCAACTACCTGCTCGGCATCTCCGGGGTCGACCCGATGCGTCACGGGCTGCTCATGGAGCGGTTCTGCTCACCGCTGCGGGCCGAGCTGCCCGACATCGACATCGACGTCGAGTCGGCGCGCCGCACCGAGATCTACGAGAAGGTGCTGGCTCGCTTCGGTGGCGAACGGGTCACCTGCGTGTCGATGATGGACACCTACCGGGTGCGTCACGCCATCCGTGACGTCGGGGCTGCGCTGGGGCTGCCCCCTGCCGAGATCGACGCGATGGCCAAGGCCTTTCCACACATCGCCGCCCGCAACGTGCGCCATGCCCTCGCCGAACTGCCCGAGCTGCGGGCGAGTGGGCTCGACGTGCCTCGGCTACAGCTGATGTTCGACATCGTCGAGCGCCTCGACGGGCTGCCCCGGCACATCGCTCTCCACCCGTGCGGTGTCGTGCTCTCCGACTCCGAGCTGCTCGGACGAACCCCCGTCGAGGCGAGCTGGCTGGGTTTCCCCATGAGCCAGTTCGACAAGGACGACGTCGAGGCGATGGGGCTGCTCAAGCTCGACATCCTCGGCATCCGCATGCAGTCGGCGATGGCCTACGCGATCAAGGAGGTCGAGCGGGTCGACGGGGAACAGGTCGACCTCGACGACGAGGGGCAGGTCCCCTTCGACGACGAGACGACCTTCGAGATGATTCGCTCCACCCGCACCTTGGGCTGCTTCCAGATCGAGAGTCCCGGGCAGCGCGAGCTGATCGGCAAGTTCGGCCCGCAGACCTTTGACGACATCATCATCGACATCTCGCTCTTTCGCCCGGGCCCGGTCAAGAGCGACATGATCGTGCCGTTCCTCAACGCACGACAGGGATGGAAGGACCCCTCCTACCTGCACCCGACCCTGATCCCGGCGCTCGAGGAGACCGAAGGGGTCGTTGTCTTCCACGAACAGGTGCTCATGATCGTGGCCGAGACCACGGGGGTCTCACTCGCCGAGGCCGACGAGGTGCGACGTGCCCTGGGCACTTCCGCGGGTCAGGAACGGGTCGAGCGGTGGTGGCGACCCGCGGCCCGGGCCCGGGGCTATGAGCCCGCAGCAGCCGACCGCATCTGGGAGGTGCTCAAGGCGTTCGCGTCGTTCGGGTTCTGCAAGGCGCATGCTGCCGCCTTCGCTCTGCCCACCTACCAGTCGGCCTGGCTCAAGGCGCACCACCCGGCGGCCTTTCTCGCCGGGGTGCTGACGCACGACCCGGGGATGTACCCCAAACGACTCATCCTCGACGATGCCCGCTCGTTCGGCATCACGATCCTCGGGCTCGACGTCAACGCCTCGACCGGCACCTACCGGTTCGAGCGCACCGACGACGGCAGCCCCGGTATCCGGCTGTCCCTCGCCGACGTGCACGGCATCAGTGCGGCCGAGGTGGCCAGGATCGTGGCCGCGCAGCCCTACGCGAGCCTGTCCGACTTCTGGCAGCGAGCCCATGCCTCGCGACCGGTCGTCGAGAAGCTGGTGCTGGCCGGCGGTTTCGACACGATCCACGACATCGACCTCGGCGGGCCGGCCCGGCTCGACGGCGGGACGGCAGGGTCGGTGCGCCAGGTGCGGGGCGGTCTGGGCCGGCGCGGGCAGGTGACCCGTCGCGACCTGCTGCTGCACGTCGCCGAGCTCGACCGCTGGTCGTCCTCGGGGCGACGGGTCTCGGCCGCCTCCCGCGGTTCCCGTCGGCGGGTCACCTCCGTCTCGGTCACCGGTGACATCCGTGCCCTGGCGGCAGCACAGTCGCAGGGGCCGGCTCCCACGACCGAGCCCGTCGCGACCCAGCTGACCCTCGACCTCGGCGACACCCCCCGCCTGCGGGCCACGAGCGGACTGCCCGAGATGACCGGATCGGAGCGGGTGCGGGCCGAGCTCGAGGTGCTCGGTCTCGACGCGAGCGGTCACGTCATCGACTTCTACACCCCGATGCTCGACGCGCTGGGTGTCACCCGCGCCCGCGAGCTACGCACTGGCCGCAGCGGCCGCGAGGTCTGGGTGGCAGGGGTCAAGGTCGCCACCCAGACCCCACCGATCCGCACGGGTCGGCGGGTCGTCTTCCTCACTCTCGACGACGCCACCGGGCCGGTCGACCTCACCTTCTTTGAAGACGTCCAGGGCCCTTATGCCGCCACCGTCTTCCACTCGTGGCTGCTGCTCTGCCGGGGTGTCGTGCGCCGCACCGGCCCGAAGGGCGTCTCGATCCGTGCCACCGGCGCGTGGGAGCTCGGTGAGCTGCAGGATGCCTGGACGACCGGTGGAGTCGACGCAGCGCGCGATGCCCTCGAGGCAGCCGATCGTTCAGCCTGGCAGCGAGCGGCCGCCCTCGGCGAGAACGGTGCCACCGGTGGCCTACAGCTCGACCAAAGGCCTGACGGAACCACAGAGGGGCGACGGGTGCTCGTGCATGCCTCCGGCTTCAAGCAGTCGCCCTATGCCGACATCAAACCGGCCGGCGCTGACGTCCGCGGGTCGCGAGGATCGGGGGCGCTCGTCCCCGGGGGCGCACCGAGGGTCGTCGCACCGGAGCGCGCAGCGATCGACCGGGAGAGCAACCCGCCACGCAAGCTGTGGCACGCGAGCCCCGGCAGCTCGGGGCACTAAGGTGATCGTGCAGAACGACCTCATCACACCAGCCATCCTCCGGAGGACACCGTGCCCGACGAGCAGCCCCCGCGGCGACGCGCCGGGGCCCGGCCGTCAGCGGTCGTGGCTGTGGTCTCGGCCCTGGCCGACGAGCGCCGGACCCGCCTCGGCCGCCCGCTCCAGGTTCTCGATCTCGGCGGTGGAACCGGCGGAGTGGCCGTGCCGCTTGCCGAGGCCGGGCACCAGGTCATCGTGGTCGACCCCAGCCCCGACGCCCTCGCCTCCCTCGCCCGACGCGCCCGCGAGTCAGGCAGCGAGGGTCACGTCACCGCCGTCCAGGGTGATGGAGACCGGCTCGCCGAGGCACTGGCCGGTCGCGAGTTCGACCTGGCCTGCTGTCACGGCACCCTCGAGTTCGTCGACGACCCCGAGTCCACCCTGCGAGCGGTCCAGGCCGCCCTCGTACCGGGCGGGCTGTTGTCGCTGCTCGTCTCGGGCCGCCTCGCCGTCGTGTTCGCCAAGACCATCGCCGGCGAGTTCGAGCAGGCCCGCGCCGCCCTCGTCGACCCAGCCGGCCGATGGGGAGCAACCGACCCCTTGTCCAGACGCTTCGACCCCGACCAGATCGAGGCACTCCTCGCGCATACCGGCTTCACCGCCGTCCACACTCGTGGCACCGACATCCTCGGGCACCTGGTGCCCTCATCCCACCTCGACTCGGAGGCCGACCGTGCCGCCGTCGCCCAGCTCGACGACCTGCTCGTCGTCGGGCCCGGCCGCGAGTTCCTCCGCACGCTCGGCCATGACCTGCACGTCATCGCCCACCG
>JBDTVJ010000230.1:0-4134 GCA_040007275.1 Terracoccus sp. | reverse complement strand
CGACCTCGTGGCGGGCCTGCTCGGCCGCATCGTCGATGGCGTCGTCGACCGCCTGCTCGGCCGCATCGTCGATGGCGTCGTCGACCGCCTGTTCGACGGCGTCCTCGGTGGGGTCGTCGGACACCTCGTCGACCCGCCCGTCGTAGACGATCGTCAGGTCCCCGCCGGTGGCCAAGGCGTCGGCCTGCGCGACCGATCCCAGCCCGGCGAAGAGATCTCCCTCGTCGTCAGTGATGGGGACGTAGGACATGGCCGGCTCGAACTCCTCGAAGCCCCAGACCCGCTGCTGGATCTCGAGCGGGACCTTGAACCAGAACCCTTCCGGGTCGACCTGCGTCGCGTGAGCGAGCAGGGCCCGGTCACGGGTCTCGAAGTAGGCGCCACAGTCGATACGGGTGGTTCTTCCCGGCACCCGTCGGGGCTTCCAGTTCGCCAGCCAGTCCGCGTACGGGCTCTCGAGCCCCTCGTCGAGCATGGCCTCGTGCATGGCGGTCAGGCGCTCCTTCGAGAAGCCACCGTTGTAGTAGATCTTGAGTGGCTGCCAGGGCGCGCCCGCCGTCGGGTAGGCGGCCCGGTCACCGGCGGCCTCGAACGCCGCCATCGCGACGATGTGGCACATGATGTGGTCGGGGTGGGGATAGCCACCCTTCTCGTCGTAGGTCGTCATGACGTGCGGCCGGTACTCACGGATCACCCGCACGAGCACTTCTGTCGTCACGTCGAGGTCCTCGAGCCCGAAGCACCCCTCGGGCAGCGGCGGCAGCGGATCACCCTCGGGAAGGCCCGAGTCGACGAACCCCAGCCAGGTGTGCTCGCAGCCGAGCACCTTCTGCGCAGCCAACATCTCGTCGCGTCGAACCTGGGAGAGGTCACGCAGGATGTGCGGGTCGTTCTTCAGCTGTTCGTTGAGGATGTCTCCACGCTCACCGCCGGTGCACGAGACGACCCTGACGGAGAAGCCGTCGGCCACGTACTTCGCCGTCGTCGCCGCACCCTTGCTCGACTCGTCGTCGGGGTGGGCGTGCACCGCCATCAATCGCAGTCGATCTTGCACGTGACTCCTGTTCGGTCCCGGGTGGGTGGTGGTTGGTTCTGGGCTGCCGCATGGCGGCAGCCAGGTTCAGGGGCTGTGACGAACCGGGTCGGGCTCAGCCCGCACCCAGCTCACCGTCGGTCGTCAGTGGCCGACACCTGGCGCTGGTGGCCGATGAGGGACACTGTTCAGACCGCCATCATCTCACCACCGCCGGCGTCCTCGTCGGCCATCACCCCGAGGCCAGCCCATGCCACTGCCACGCCCCGCCCCCGGCACGTTGCGATGGTGGGTGATCGGCACGATCGGAGTGGGCATCGGGGTCGCGGGGGCCATCTGGTTCGGGCTCTCCGCCACGCTCGGGCTGCCCAGCTTCCAGACGGTCGGGTACAAGGTGGTCGACGACCAGAGCGTGCGGGTGACCTTCTCGGTGCACAGCCCCGACGGGGCGGCCGTCACCTGCACGGTGCAGGCGCTGGCGCGTGACTTCTCGACCGTCGGCACGCTCGAGGTGCCGATCCCGGCATCCGCCGAGGCCGACAGCCAGCGCACCGTGACGTTGCGCACGACGACACGGGCGGTCACTGGCGAGGTCAAGACCTGCACCTGAGCGTCGAGGCCACTGCCGAATCCCCCCTGCGAGCACGTCACGGCGCGCGTGCCGGGTGCCTACCACGACGATTTGCTACTCTGGAGGCTTCAGCAGGGCCCGCGACAGTTCGTGCACGTGTCGAACACCGTTCCGCACAGCCGTCCGTCCGGGCCCATCCTTGTATCCAAGACGTCGTGACACGGCGCCCATGCGCCGCGCGTGGGCGCTCGTTCGCAAGTAGGAGTGCCATCGTGACCGAGACAGCCGCCGGATTCCTGACCCAGGAAGCCTATGACCGCCTCAAGGGCGAGCTCGACCAGCTCTCGGGAGAGGGCCGCCTCGACATCGCGCGCCAGATCGAGGAGGCCCGCGAGGAGGGCGACCTCAAGGAGAACGGTGGCTATCACGCGGCCCGCGAGGAGCAGGGCAAGATGGAGGCCCGGATCCGCCAGCTCAGCGAGCTGCTGCAGACCGCGACCATCGGTGAGACCCCACCCGACGACGGGGTCGTCGAGCCCGGCATGCTCGTGACCGTCGAGATGTTCGGCGACCAGGAGACCTTCCTGCTCGGCAACCGCGAGATCGCCGACGGCTCCGACCTGCAGGTCTTCTCCGAGAAGTCGGCCATGGGCGCGGCCATCAACGGCAAGAGCGTCGGCGAGTCCACGACGTACACGGCTCCGAACGGCAAGAAGATCGAGGTCACGGTGCTGGCCGCGAAGCCCTACACCAGCTGACGCCCCTCCCCTTGCACCGTCGAAAGGGCAGTTCACGTAACGCGAACTGCCCTTTTGCCGTCCGGCGGAGGCGAAGGAACTGATCCGGACGTAAACACGCCGCTTGTGACGATGCGGATCGCCATCGGGTCAGGACATCGTCGTCGATGTGGAGGTCGAGCCTTACTGATCGATGATCTGGCGCGGGCGCAACCGATTCCACGCCACGCTGGTGTCTGGGTCCCTCGGAGCTACTGTCGTCGGCCGGCAGAGGGTGAAATCCTCTAAGCCGGTCCCGGACTCGGCGGGGCACCGGCCGGAAGAAGGCGCCCGCGGTCCCCCTCCGACAACTTTGGTCAGCTCAAGCGGTCAGCCGGTAGGGGGTCGGCCAACACGTGACTGAGACGAGCTGGGGCGCGGTTGACGTGTCGGTCGCTCGGGCACAGATGTTCGGGTCCGTGCCAAGGGGTGAGGAAACTCACCTCCGCTGGCGTGTCTATAACGGTATATTCGAGTCACATCATCCGAAATCCTACAGTTGGGGCGCCAGCCGCAGCGTTGGGCTGGGGTTCTCGACCCCGGACAAATGAAGGACATGACTCGCCATGAGCGAACAGACGACGCCAACGGCTCTGTCCGAAACGGAATCGCCGAAGGAAGCGAAGGCCAGGGCGAAAGCAGGAAAAGCCTACGCCAAAGCCACTCGCCCGTGGTTCAAGAAGAAGCGCTTCATCATCCCGCTCCTGCTGGCCATCATGGTGGTTGTCATCATGCTGGTGAACGGTGGAAACGACACCCCATCCACCTCCGCGAACCAGGATGCCCCCGCTGCGGACGCGCCCGCCAAGCCCGGCGCAGGGGCTGATGCGAAAATCGGCACGAAGGTTCGCGACGGGAAGTTCGAGTTCGTCGTCACCAAGAGTGAAAACGTCGGTAAGTCGATCCCGACCGCGTTCGGGCAGACTGAGAAGGCCCAAGGCGAGTTCATCCTCGTGACCGTCAACGCCACCAACATCGGGGACGAGGCGCAGACCCTCGACAGCACCAGTCAGGCGCTGTTCAACGATAAGGGTCAGAAGTTCTCGCCGAGTTCGGCGCTGCTGAGCCTCAAGGACGCGGACAAGTTCTTCTTGACGAACATCAACCCAGGGAACACGGTCACCGGGGCCCCCCTTCTGTTCGATGTGCCGGTCGGAACGAAGGTCGCCTCGATCCAGCTGCATGACTCGATGCTCTCTGACGGCGTGAAGGTTGCGCTCTCGTAGGGGCCACGCACGACTCCGCGCCACAACCAATCTCGTGGCGCGGAGCCGTGTGCGGAAGGCCCTGCGAGGGTGTAACCCTCGTGTCACGCTCTTGGGACTCAACGGGACGCCCGGTCGTTGGTGGGGATTGTGGCCCGGCATGCTGTTCGTCCCTCGTCACTGCAGCAGCGAGGCCAGGAGCATGCACGATAGTTCGTCAGTGCCGTTTGGGCTGCAGGAGGAGTTCGGCGTGCTGCACTCCCAGCGAGTCGACCGCACGCGGTGCGGGTAGCCGGCGGGATGACCGACGCGGAGGGCGCCATACCAAGGCTGCTCGAGCGGGTCGCGCGGCCAGGAGCTCGCGTCGGAACCAGTGGCCGGACCCAGTTCTTGATGAGGGTTGGGTGACTTCGCGATCGTGGCCGGTGCACATCCAAGCCAGGAGCGCCCGTGCCAGCGACACCAGCCACCGACCCCCAGCCGTTCCCAGACCGGGTCAGAGGATCTGGGTGGCGAGGGCGCGGGCGAGGGTGGGGTCGGAGCCGGCCA
>JBDTVJ010000229.1:0-4135 GCA_040007275.1 Terracoccus sp. | reverse complement strand
TCGATCAGCACGTAGAGCAGGTCGACCACGAAGTTCACGACCAGCACCGCCAGCACGAGGATCATCACGACGTCCTGCACCATGATCAGGTCACGCTGCGACACGCTGTCGAGCAACAGACTGCCCAGCCCGGGAATGACGAAGACCCGTTCCACCACCACGGCGCCGATCAGCAGGGTGGCCAGCTGCAGCCCCAGCACTGTGACCACCGGCACCGCGGCGTTGCGCAGACCGTGGCGCACCAGGGCCCGCATGGGCCGCAGGCCCTTGGCCCGGGCGGTGCGCAGGTAGTCCTCACGCAACACATCGAGCACCGCGCTGCGCACGTAGCGGGTCAGCACCGCGGCCTGCACCAGCCCCAGCGACAACACGGGTAGCACCAGCTGCTTGAGGAACATCGCGAGATCTTCGGCCGGTGGGGTCCAGCCGTTGGCCGGCAGCCAGCCCAGCTTCACGGCGAACACCGTGATGAGCAGGATGCCGGCCAGGAACGCCGGGATGGCCATCCCGATCTGCGACATTGCCGACAGCGCGAGCCCCGAGACCTGGCGGTGACGCACCGCCATCACGGTGCCGACCGGGATCGCAACGACGACCGCCACCACCATGGACGTCACCACCAGCCACAGGCTGACCTGCAGGCGGTCGGCGAGCTGAGGCCCGATCGCCGTTCCCGACACGTAGGAGCTACCCGGATCGAGGGTGACCAACCCCTTGACCCAGCTGAGGTACTGCGCCACCGGTGACCGGTCGAGGCCGAACTCGCTCCGCATGTCGGCCACCGCGGCATCGGAGGCGTTGACGCCCAGCGCCACGCGGGCCGGGTCGCCGGGAAGCACGGCCATGAAGGCAAAGACGATTACCGAACTGACCACGAGGCTGGCGAACAGGATCGCGAGACGCTGCAGCAGTCGGAGGATCATCGGTGCTCACCCAGGCCCGTCAGGAGCCGGACAGCCCTGTCACATCGAAGGACTCGGAGATCGCGTTCTTCGGGATGCCGGTGATGCCCTTGTCGGCCACGATGAGGTTGGGCAGCACGAACAGCCAGTCGGCCGCCGCGTCCTCTGACAGCATCCGGGCCGCCTTCTTCATGTCAGCGACCTGCTCCGTCTCGCTGCCCTCGTCGGCCTGCTTCAGCAGCGCGGTGAAGGCGGGGTTGGTGTAGCGCGTGTAGTACCTGGGGTCACCGAACACCGCACCCATGTCGCGGGGCTCGACGTGCGCGACGATCGACATGTCGTAGTCGGCGTTGGTGAACACCGTGGTCAGCCACGCGGCCGGGAACTCGAGCTGGTCGAGCGCGACCTTGAAGCCGGCCTGCTCGAGCTGGCTCTTGACGACGGTTCCGCACGACACGGCGTACGGCAGCGTCGGGATGCGCAACCGCAACGTCTGGTTCGCCTCGCCCGACTCCTGGAGCAGGGTCTTGGCCTTCGCGAGATCGTGCGGGTAGAGCCCGGTCAGGTCTTCGTACCAGGGGTCGGTCGGTGGCACCATGCTTCCGATGAGCGTGCCCCGGCCGGCCCAGCACGTGTCGAGCATCGCCTTGTGGTCGATGGCGTAGCGCACGGCCTCGCGCACCTTCTTGTTCTTCATCGGCCCGCTGCCGTTGTTGAACGACAGCACGACCTCGCCGTTGGTCGTGCCCTCGATGACGTCGTACTTCGGGTTGTTCTCGAACTGGCCCAGCGACTCGGGGGTCTGCACCGTGCCGACGACGTTGATGGTGCCCGTCAGCAGGGCGTTGTTGAGCGCGGTCGGGTCCTTGAAGTACTTGAAGGTGACCGTCTGGTAGTACGGCCTCGTGCCCCAGTAGGCGTCGTTGCGCACCAACGAGATCGAGTCACCGCGAGTCCACTTGCCCAGCTGGTAGGGCCCGGTGCCCACCGGTTTGGTGGCCAGCTGGTCGACGCCGGTGCGGCTGAACATCGCTCCGACCCGAGTGGTCATGCGGTAAAGCCAGTCGTTGCTGGGCTGCTTCAGCACGACCTTGAGCTGCGTGGGCGAGACGACCGTGGTGCTGTCGACGACGTTCATCGCCGACTTCAGCGAGATGGTCCAGTCGCTCTTCACCCGGTCGATCGAGAACTTCGCATCATCGGCCGTGAACGGCTTGCCGTTGGTGAACTTCGCGTCCTTGGCCAGGTCGAAGGTGTAGGTCTTACGGTCGGGCGACACGACCCACTTCGTGGCCAGGCCCGGCGCGATGTCGCCCTTCTGGTCGAGCTGGACGAGACCCTGGTAGACGTTGTACAAAAGCACCTGCGGGATGGCCGCACCGTCGGTCTTGGTGAAGTCGAGGTTCGACGGTTCGGCCACGAGCCCGATGCTCAACCCGGCCTGACCAGTCTGCTGACCTCCGGTGGCACCGCCACCGGCGTTGCCGTTCCCGCCGCCCGAGGTCGACGACCCGGCCGAGCACGACGCGAGGGCAAGGCTGGCCGCTGCGGTGGCGGCGACGGCCACGATCCTCATCCGGGTCGAGCTTCTGAACTGGTGCCTCACGTTAGATCTCCATCCGGTTGAGAACGGCAGACGCGAGATCTGCCGTCGTGGCGTGGCCGCCGAGGTCGGGGGTGTGGTTAGTGGGGTCGAGCAGCGATGCGGCGACAGCCTGACGGATGCCGTGTGCCGCATTCGGGTGGCCGAGGTCGTCCAGCAGGAGGGCGCCGGACAAGAGGCAGGCGACCGGGTTGGCCACCCCGTGTCCGGCGATGTCGGGAGCCGAACCGTGCACGGGTTCATAGACGCCAGGAACCTGTCCACCGGGGTGGATGTTGGCGCTCGGCGCCATGCCCATGCCGCCGGCCAGCACGGCTGCGAGATCCGAGAGGATGTCGCCGAAGAGGTTGCCGGCCAACAGCACGTCCAGCGACCGGGGAGCCTGGATCATCCGGGCGGCCATGGCGTCGACGAGCACGATCTCGAGGTCGACCTCCGGGTACTGCTCCGCGACCTCGGTGACGACCCGGTCCCACAGCGGGTAGCCGTAGAGCATGGCGTTCGACTTGGTCACCAGGCTGAGGCGTCCGGATCGCTGCTCGGCCACAGCGAACGCGTGGTGGGCAGCCCGCTCGATCACACGTCGTGAGTGCACCGCCACCTCGATCCCGAGGTCGTGGCCGGTGCCCGCGTGCGCGAGCCCCCCGGCGCCCACGTACTCGCCCTCGGTGTTCTCCCGCACGATGACGAGGTCGACCCCGTCGGTGTCGCGCACCTTGGTCGGCACCCCCGCGAAAGCGCGCACCGGGCGCACGTTGACCGCGAGGTCCAGCTGCTGGCGGAGGCCGATGATCAGGCCCCACACGAGCTCGTAATCGGGTACGTCCGGTCGCCCCACCGCACCGAACAGAACGGCATCGTGCGTCTTGACCACGGCCGCCGCATCGGCCGGCATCGCCGCACCCTCGCGCAGGAATCGTTCGCCACCCCAGTCGAGCTCGCTGATCTGGAGCGCGCCTCCCTCAGCGGTCACGGCGGCGCGCATGACCGGGACCGTCGCCGCGATGACCTCCGGACCGACCCCGTCTCCCGGGATCACCGCGAGGCGCACTGGCGCTGCGAGCTGCGTCATGGTGACCTCCTCAGCAAACTGGTCTGACCAGTGGACTTCGTGACGATTGACGCTACCCTGACGACTGGGTCGGTTCTTGTCAAGGTTGCCGATCCGAGCCACCTGGGTGAGGTCGGGCGAAGGGAGTTGGCGTGGCCGTGGATACAGGCTTGGCGACGATGAGCGCCATCGCGATGATGGCGAGGTTCGCCGACCGTTCGGTGTCACCGGTCGAGGTCCACGACGCCGTGCACGAGGTCATCGAGCGTCGAGAGCCAGACCTCAACGCCTTCTGGGTGCGCGACGTCGACCAGTCCCGGGCGGCGGCCCGGGCCAGTGAGGCGAGGTGGCAGGGCGGCGCACCTCTCGGCCCCATTGACGGTGTGCCGATCACCCTGAAGGAGAACATCGCCCGCGCTGGCGTGCCCATGCCTGCGGGCAACGCCGGCGTGGTGCCGGTCATGCCCGAGCGCAACGCCCCCATCACCGACCGGGTGCTCGAGGCCGGCGGGGTCGTGCTCGGTTCCACGGTCATGCCCGACTGGGGCATGCTCTCGTCCGGGGTGTCGAGCCTGCACG
>JBDTVJ010000228.1:0-4141 GCA_040007275.1 Terracoccus sp. | reverse complement strand
ACAAGGCCCACACCACGAACGAGGAGATGATGGGCCTCCTCTGAGGTCACGACTCACCTCGATCCGCGTCAAAGACGACGAGGGTTGACGGACAAGGGATTCCGGCAACGGGGTCCCTTTTCTCATTCGCCGGGTGAACAGCCCCGGTTCACGACCGGTCGGCGCGTTCCAGCCCCGGTAGGCGCCACCGGCCCTCGTGACGCCCGAGGCGAACGCTTCCCAACGGCGCGACGTCGACGTGGACGACCGAAGCCAGGGCAGCGCCCACAGCGTGCATAACGGCCGCCACCTCAGCCACAGAGCGACCCCGCCACCGGCCGGTCTCGCCGGCTGGCGCCGGCCTCATCGCCGTGGCCGGTTACGTCATCGTGGCGGTGGTCACGATCGAGCTGATGCCCAGCTATAACGAGGTGCCCGAGGACTTCCCGGTGCAGGTGCTCTTGGAGTTCTGGCAGGGCAGCCCGCTCACCCAACTCGCCCTGTGACGGGCATCGGAGTGACGCTGGCCGATCTGCGCCACCGGTTGGTGACCTCGCGCGCATCAGCCGCGCCCGCTGAGCTGGCAGCGGCGCCGGTGCCCACCTGCCCTAGATCGCCGGAACAGCCCGAAGCCACTGGGGTTCGGGCTGTTTCGCGTGGCGGAGGGCGTGGGATTCGAACCCACGATGGGCTATGAACCCATAGCGGTTTTCAAGACCGCCGCACTCGGCCACTATGCGAGCCCTCCCGTGCGTGAGAAGTCTACTGGCGCCGGCCCTACGACCCGACTAGAGGCACGGGGGTTCCGCAAGTCGACTGCGCCTGGTGTGTCGCGCATAGCCGCACCGCCACCGGCAGAACCAGCGTGCCTGGCTGACCGTCGATGAGGTCGGAGTCCCGCAGTCTCTCGCCGCGGTCGTCGGCCGCGCCGGCCAGCGCCACCGCGTAGTGGAGCGAGGTGACGGGGTCGCTCGCTACACACGCCACCGTTACAGGCACCTGTTCGAAGTTCGCGTCGTGAAGGGATCTCGCGTCACGTCAACCGTGTAGCCGCTGGCGGTGATGGGGGTACTGCCGAAGGCCGAAGCCGAGGATCGGCAGGTGCGATGCACCGGCCCTCCTCGCCCGACGGCGAGAGCGAACAGCACCGCCAGCACGCCAACTGCCACGGAAACGCTTCGCAGGATGCTTCGTCCCACCGTCGGGCGCCGACCATGACGCACCGCTGGGGTCAACAGATCACGGTCGGCCGCCCCAGAGCAGTGAAGACGACCGGACGTCTCGGGCGACCCGAACTGTCCTTTCGACGGTGAAGAGGGGTCGAGGGCGCGGTCCGTCGGCTCAGATAAAGATTGCGGGGTCGAGCCACTGGTTGTCGGCGTCGCGCTTCGGAAACCGCAGCACGGCCGGGATGCCGGTCGCCACCGCGCCGCCCGGCACGTCCTTGACGACGACCGAGTTGGCTCCGACCTGCACGTCGTCGCCGATGAATATCGGGCCGAGGATGCGGGCCCCCGCGCCGATCGTGACGCGGTTTCCCACGGTCGGATGGCGCTTGACCGAGTGCAGGGAGCGGCCGCCCAGCGTGACGCCGTGATACATCATGACGTCGTCGCCGACCTCGGCCGTCTCACCGATGACCACGCCCATGCCGTGGTCGATGAAGAACCGTCGCCCGAGCCGGGCGCCCGGGTGGATCTCGACACCGGTGGCGAAGCGAACCCCCTGAGCCAGCACCCGCGCCGGCAGACGGCCGCCGGGCACCGACCAGAGGGCATGCGTGCCGCGGTGGGCCCAGATCGCGAGCAGGCCGGGCGAGGTCAGGGCCACCTCGACCCGCGAGCTCGCCGCGGGGTCGCGCTCGATCGCGGCGTCGAGATCTTCAAGGGCCCGTGCGGCGACCGTGCGCACGAGGCCGAATACGGCAACATGCGGGCGCCGTGGCCTCCGGGTGGATGTCGCCGATACTGAGGCAGTGGCGGGGGACGCTACGGCATCGTCACCGCGAAGGAGCACCAACGGTGTCGGGCCCGTTCGGGACGCAGAAGCGGTGGCCGGTGGTTCGGCGGAGGCAGCGTTGCTCATGGTTCGCTCCGGGGGTCAGTCGACGAGTCCGTCGAAGAGCACTGTGGACAGGTAGCGCTCGCCGAAGGAGGGGATGATGACCACGATCGTCTTGCCCGCGTTCTCGGGGCGCTGGGCCACCTGGACGGCAGCCGCGATGGCCGCCCCAGAGCTCAGCCCGACCAGCAGGCCCTCCTCGGTGGCGGCCCGCCGGGCCCACTTCACCGAGGTGTCGATGTTCACGTCGATGACCTCGTCGTAGACGTCGCGGTCGAGGATCTCGGGCACGAAGTTCGCGCCGAGTCCCTGGATCTTGTGCGGGCCGGGGGCGCCGCCGTTGAGGATGGCGCTCTCGGCCGGCTCGACGGCGATGATCTGCACACTCGGCTTGCGCGACTTGAGCACCTGGCCGACGCCCGTGATGGTGCCGCCGGTGCCGATGCCGGCCACGACGATGTCGACCTCGCCGTCGGTGTCCTTCCAGATCTCCTCCGCGGTGGTCCTGCGGTGGATCTCCGGGTTGGCCTCGTTGGCGAACTGATGCGCCAGCACCCCGCCGCGCTCGGCGGCGATCTCCTCGGCCTTGGAGACGGCGCCCTTCATGCCGGTCTTCGGGTCGGTCAGGATGAGCTCGGCGCCGAAGGCCCGCAGCAGGGCACGACGCTCCTTGCTCATCGACTCGGGCATGGTGAGCACAACGTCGTAGCCGCGGGCCGCCCCGACCATCGCGAGCGCGATGCCGGTGTTGCCCGAGGTCGCCTCGATGATCGTGCCGCCCGGCTTCAGCTCACCGCTGGCCTCGGCGGCGTCGATGATCGCGACGCCGATGCGATCCTTGACCGAGTTGGCCGGGTTGTAGAACTCGAGCTTCGCCGCGACCGTAGCCGACGCACCGTCGGTGACCCGGTTGAGACGAACGAGCGGCGTGTTGCCGATCAGCTTCGTGACATCGTCGTAAATCGGCATCTGCGGAGGCCCCCTTGGGCGTGGTCGGTGGATGGCTGGCTCGTCTGCTGGTGAATCACGGTGGTCAGGCGACCGCGAACATCGGCCCCCGGTACGCCCGTCTCCAGACGGCAACCGAGTTGACGTTATACATATTCCAATGCCTGCTTATCCGAGAACAGGGGGCGCCCAGGATCCGGTCGGTTCGCCCGACTCCACGGCTCGCCGCGATCCTCGTCACAGCCGCGCGGCCCCACAATTCACTAAGCGCCCGCTCACCCACCCGTAGACTCGGGCGCATGACCGCCCTTCAGATCGTGGCCGCCGTCGTCAGCCTCGGTGTCACCGCGGTGGCGGTGGCCCTGCTGGTCAAGACCGTGGTCGGCATGGTCGCCACTTTTGCCCTCGGCCAGCCCGACAACCGTGGTGATGACAAAGGCGCCCGCACCCGCACGCTGGTGCGTGAGTTTCTCGGCCACACCCGCATGTCGCGCCTGCCCGTGGTGGCGGTGGCGCACTGGTTCACGATGGTCAGCTTCGGAGTGCTGTTCTTCACCCTGCTCAATGCCTTCGGTCAGCTGTTCAAGCCCGACTTCGCGCTGCCGCTGATCGGGCACTTCCCACCCTTCGAGTGGGTCACCGAGTTCTTCGCCTGGGCGGGGATGATCGGGATCCTCGTGCTCATCGGCATCCGTCAGAAGCACCACCCCCGCTCGGCGCCGGGAGAAGGCGGCCGGCGCAGCCGCTTCTTCGGCTCCACCTGGTGGCAGGCCTACTACGTCGAGTTCACCATCCTCGGCGTCACGCTGTGCATCGTGACGCTCCGCGCCCTCGAGTACGCCCTCGCCAAGGCGGGGGGTGGGGCAGGCAACGGCGGCACGACCAGCGTGAGCGAGGCCGGCGCCCTGCACTACCCCCTCACCGGGTGGCTCGGCGAGATGTTCACCGGCACCGAGGTCGCCACCCTCGAGAACGCCATCGTCGTCGTGGCGGCCGTCAAGATCCTGATCTCCTTCGCGTGGATCATCACCATTGCGCTCGTGCCGACGATGGGCGTGGCCTGGCACCGCTTCCTCGCCTTCTTCAACATCTTCTTCAAGCGTCACGCCGACGGGCGCACCTCTCTGGCCGAGCTGCAACCGATCATGGTCGA
>JBDTVJ010000227.1:0-4146 GCA_040007275.1 Terracoccus sp. | reverse complement strand
CGCGCTGCGCGGAGACCGAGTACGCCGTGCCGAGCGTCTGGGCGAACAACGACACTCGCAGCTCCTCGATCATCCAGCTGATCGCGACGACCTCGGCGGCAGCGCGCTGGGCCGGGCGCAGGCGCTCGAGCAGGTCAGCGTAGCGACCTTCGACGGCGTCGACCTGCTCGAGCGAGGCGGTGTCCCTGGCCAGGTTGGCCGGGCCCTTCTCGAGTCGCTGGGCAATCCCCAAGAGGTACCGGCCCAGGTCGGGCAACCGGGCGATCCCGGCATCGGCGACGAACCCCGGACGCACCAGCCCGTCCAGCTGGGCGCGCACGTCGGCCAGCATCGGCCGCAGCGCCGGGCTCCTCGACTCCTCGAGGGCACTGAGGCGGGTCGTCAAGGCCAGGTGCCGCGCCAGGATCGGCTCGACGAGCCCGATCACCTGAACGACCCTGGCGGTCGTGTGGGTGCGCACGGCCGACAGGGCCCACTCGAAGTCGTCTCGGCTCCGAACGGTGTGCCCGACCCCCCTGGTGGGCCCGGCGGGCCCGGCGACGTCGGCCGAGATGGCGTCGACGGCGGCGGCCAGGCAGTCGGCCAGCAGAGCCGGGACACTGCCGTGCGGGTTGTGCCCGAGCGCCAGCTTCTGGGTGTTGGTCAGGCGCGAGAGGATCTGCTTCCAGGGCGGGCTGATACCGAGCAGCAGCAACCGGCGCACCCCGAGTCGGTGCTCGGCGTCGGCCTCCGACCGGGTCGGGAGCACCCGCAGGTCGACGGACCGGCCGGTGTCGACGAGCGCCGGATAGCCGCGCACCCCGGTGGTGCTCTCGAAGTCCTCGGGGATGGTGTCGATCGACCAGGAGGTCAGCCCGGTGCGTTCGATGCCCGAGCTGGCCACCCGAACCTGCCGGCGCAGCTGCGGGGTGGCAATGTCACGCACTGCCTCGAGGTCCTTGCCCGTGGCGAGGGGCCGGCCGGCGGCGTCGTCGACGCTGAAGGTGATGCGCAGGTGGTCAGGCACCCGCGACCAGTCGAACAGCTCGGGTGACAGCAGGGCGCCGGTCTGCCGTCGCAACGCGGTTGCGAGCGCCTGCACGAGGGGGCCGTCAGCCGGGTCGAGCAGCGGCAGCACCCGTCGGGCGTGGTCGGGAGCAGGCACGATGTCGCGACGGATCCCCTTGGGCAGTGAGCGGATCAGGGCTGTGACGAGCTCCTCGCGAAAGCCCGGAACCTGCCAGTCGAACCCGTGCGACGTGATCTGGTTCAGCCGGTCGACGGGGATGTGCACGGTGGCGCCGTCGACCGGTGACCCCGGCTCGAAACGGTAGCTCACGGCCAGGTCGATCTCGCCCTGGCGCCACACAGTGGGGTGCTCGTCGACGAGACCTCCAGCCGCGTCGCGCAGCAGCATCTCCTCCGAGAAGGTCAACAGGTCAGGGGTCTGGCGACGAGCCTTCTTCCACCACGAGTCGAAGTGCCGCGCCGAGACGACCTCGGGTGGGATCCGCTGGTCGTAGAAGGAGACCAGGGTGAAGTCGTCGACGACGAGGTCGCGGCGCCGAGTGCGCGCTTCGAGCTCACCGAGCCGCTCCACCAGGGCCGCGTTCTCCCGGAAGAAGGCCTGCTCGGTGTGCCAGTCCCCCTCGACGAGCGCGTGTCGGATGAACAGGTCCCGGGCGAGCTCGGCGTCGACCGACCCCAGGCCGACGATGCGGCCCACGACGAGCGGGACGCCATAGAGAGTGACACGCTCGGTGGCCACCGCCGAGCCGCGCCGGCCCGACCAGCGCGGCTCGGAGTACTGCCGTTTGACCAGGTGCGCCCCGAGCGTCTCCGCCCAGGTCGGGTCGATCCTCGCGTTCATCCGGGCCCAGAGACGCGTGGTCTCGACCAGCTCCTCCGCCATGACGAACTGCGGCTGCTTGCGAAAGAGCGCCGACCCGGGGTTGATGCCGAAGCGGGCCCCTCGAGCCCCGGCATACTCGCGCTTCTGCTCGTCGCGCACGCCGACGTGCGACAGCAGCCCGGCGAGCAGGGACTGGTGAACGGCATCCGCGTCGACCGCGTCGTGCTCGAGACGCACGCTGGAGCGACCCACGTCAAGGCCGGCCTGTTTGGCGGCCTGCTTCACCTGCGTGTGGAGGTCCTGCCACTCGCGCACCCGCAGATAGTGCAGGAACTCGGCCTTGCACAACCGCCGGAAAGCGCTGGAGCTCAGGGCTTTCTGTTGCTCCTTGAGGTAGGCCCACAGGTTGAGCCAACCGAGGAAGTCGCTGGTCTCGTCGGCGAACCGCTTGTGCGCGGCGTTCGCCAGCTCCTGCTTCTCCTGTGGCCGTTCGCGCGGGTCCTGGATCGACAGCGCCGCGACGATGATGAGCACCTCTCGCAGCACTCCCCGCTGGTCGGCTTCGATCACCATCCGGGCGTGACGGGGGTCGATCGGCAAGGTCGCGATGGTGCGCCCGTAGGGGGTGAGCCGGGAGCCGGGCCGGCGACCGGCCCGGCCTGCGAAGACCTCGTCGTCCTCCGGGGCGAACGCCTGCAGCTCCTCGAGCAGCCTGACGCCGTCGGCGATCTGGCGACTGTCAGGCGGGTCGACGAACGGGAAGCCCGCGATGTCGCCCAGCCCGAGGGAGGTCATCTGGAGGATGACCGAGGCGAGGTTGGTGCGCAGGATCTCGGGGTCGGTGAAGGGCGGGCGAGCCTCGAAGTCGTCTTCGGAGTAGAGCCGGATAGCGATGCCGTCGGCGAGCCGTCCGCAGCGGCCAGAGCGCTGGTTGGCCGAAGCCTGGCTGATCGGCTCGATCGGCAGTCGCTGCACCTTCGTGCGCTGGCTGTAACGCGAGATGCGTGCGGTTCCGGTGTCGACGACGTAGCGGATGCCGGGCACGGTTAGTGAGGTCTCGGCGACGTTGGTGGCCAACACGATTCGTCGCCCGGTGTGCGACGAGAACACCCGATGCTGCTCGGCGGCCGAGAGGCGGCCGTAGAGCGGCACCACCTCGGTGACGGGCAGGCTCATCCCGTTGAGAGCGTCGGCGGCATCCCTGATCTCCCGCTCGCCGGAGAAGAAGACCAAGATGTCGCTGCTCGAACCTGAGTGCTTCTCGGTCCAGAGCTCGAGCACGGCGTCGCAGACGCCGGTCACCATGTCGCGCTCCTCGGCCTCGGGTCGGTCGGGGTCGACGAGGGGCCGGTAGCGCACCTCGACCGGAAACGTACGGCCCGACACCTCGATGATCGGGGCGGGCGTGCCGTCGGGGGCGGCGAAGTGCTCGGCGAAGCGCTGCGGGTCGATGGTGGCCGAGGTGATGATCACCTTGAGGTCGGGCCGGCGCGGCAGCAGCGTCTTGAGGTAGCCGAGGATGAAGTCGATGTTGAGGCTGCGCTCGTGGGCCTCGTCGATGATGATCGTGTCGTAGCGGCGCAGCTCGCGGTCACGCTGCATCTCGGCGAGCAGGATGCCGTCGGTCATGACCTTGACGAGCGTGTCGCGGCTGCTCTGGTCGGTGAAGCGCACCTGGTAGCCCACGGCGGTGCCGAGGTCGACCCCGAGCTCTTCGCTCAGGCGCTCCGCCACCGCGCGCGCCGCGATGCGGCGCGGCTGCGTGTGGCCGATGACGCCACCCCGACCGCGACCGAGCTCGAGGCAGATCTTCGGGATCTGCGTCGTCTTGCCCGATCCGGTCTCCCCGGCGATGACGACGACCTGATGGTCGCGGATGGCGGCGGCGATGTCGTCACGGCGCTCGACGACCGGCAGGTCGGGCGGGTAGCTGATGGGCGGGAGGCTGGCCGCCCGGGTGGTGCGCCGCGCCTCGTGCTGCTCCGGGGTGAGCGGCATCCGGCCAGACCGACCACCAGTCTGTCGACGGCCGGGCTGCCCGCGCTCTGCCGACCGGCCCTTTAAGGACCGACCTCCTGCCGGTCGATGACCATCCGACGCAGGCGGGGCCGAGGCCTGTCCGGCTGGCGTCTGCACGCTCGGTGCCTGTCTCGTGGATGCCGGGCTCGCGGATGCCGGGCTCGCGGATGCCGGGCTCGCGGATGCCGGCGCGGGCGCCCGTTTGTCGGCATCCTGGCGTGGTCCGCGGCGTCGACGTCCCCCCTGTTGGCTGCCCTGTTGGCTGCCCTGTTGGCTGCCCTGTTGGCTGCCCTGTT
>JBDTVJ010000226.1:0-4200 GCA_040007275.1 Terracoccus sp. | reverse complement strand
CGCTTGACCGTCTTGATGACCCAGGGCTTGAAGGCCGGTCGTCCGGTGTTCCAGCCGACCGTGTTCGCCGACAGCAGCGGAAAGTTCAGCTGCTTCTCGAACGCGCGCAGGGTGTCGATGCCGTAGTTGAACTCGTGGTTGCCGAGCGCGGCGGCGTCGTAGCCGACCTTGTTCATCGCGGCGGCCATGGGGTGGGTGGCGCCACCTGTGATGGGGTCGACCTTGGCGTAGTAGTAGGCGAGCGGGGTGCCCTGAATGATGTCGCCGGCATCCAGAGTGATGCAGGTGGCGGCCCCGACGACGCTGCGAACGGCCTTGATGATCGTCGAGGCCCGGGCCAGGCCCACGGCGTTGCCGGCGGCGTCGGAGTACTCGGCGTTCTTGAAGTAGTCCCAGTTGTAGACGTTGCCGTGCAGGTCGCTCGTGCCGAGAACCGTCAGCCGAACCGCGCCCGCGGGTACGCCGGGGCGCCGAGCGCCGAGCCGTTCGGTGGCCGACGCACTCCCGGCGGCGCCGACGGTGGCGACCCCGACCCCGCCCACAGCGGCCATGGCCAGCAGCTGGCGCCGGCTGGTGCCGCGCGAGCTCGTGGCGCCGGCCTGGGTGTCGTCTCGTTCTACGGTCATGGCTTCCCTCGTTCGTCGGTTCGCAGGTGGCGCCGCGTACGGCCTTCGTACCCTAGTTCGCACCCGGTGATCTCGCGCTCCGAGCCGGGCGTCATCGCGAAGAACAGCAGGCGTCGATCGTGACGCTGGACGCTGGCCCCGAGCAGGCGCACACTCGAACGATGAACTCTCGGGATCGGCTCTGGCATCGCGGCACCCTGGCTGCGTTCGTGGCCACCGGGGTGGTGGCCCTCGCTGCCCTCGCGGCGTCCCCCGCCGCGGCGTCGGTCATTCCGGCCCGGACGGGATCGGTCTCGAGCTCAGGAACCGTCTCGAGCACGGTGTCCACCACCATCGCCAGCCCCCTCGCCCTGCCGGCTCTGCCGGTGCTCGCGCCGGCCGTGAAAGCGGCGACGTCGCGCGTGGCCCGCCTCGGGTCGTGCTCGGCGGCCATGATGGACCTGTGAAGCGCTCAGCGGCGTCCGACCAGCCAGAGCCGGATCTTCTCGATGCGCGCGGCCACCTGCTCTGAGCTCGCGGCGGCGAGGTCAGGGCCTCCGCAGGTTCGGCGCAGGTCGGAGTGCACGTTGGCGTGCGGCAGCCCCTTCTTGCGAGCGAAGGCAGCCACCAGCTGGTTCAGCTCCTTGCGCTGCGCCGCCAAGGCGCGATGGGCGGCCACGGGGGCCGGGCCGGCCGACTTCGCGGAGGCATGCTGGGGTGAGCGCCTGACCTGAGCGCTCTGACGCTCACCGAGCAGGGCCGCCATCTGGTCGGGCTCGAGCAGCCCGGGCAGGCCGAGGTACTCCTGCTCGTCGTCGGAGCCCACCTGTGCGTGCAGCCCCCACTGCTGCTTGTCGAAGAGCACGTGGTCGAAGTGGGCCTGCGACCCGAGCGCCTCGAAGGCCCCCTCGTCAAGGGCGCCACTGGCGCGTTCGGCGCGGTTCGCCTCGTCGATCAGTTCCTGCTCCTGCGCCCACATGGCCGCCACGTCGTCGGTCGACTCCCCGTTCGGCATCCGGTCGAGCACGTGGTCACGTTGCTCCTCCAGACGCGCCGCGTGGTCGAGCACGACGGGCACCGAGGGAAGGAAGACGGATGCCGTCTCGCCGCGACGACGAGCGCGCACGAACCGCCCGACCGCCTGAGCGAAGTAGAGCGGCGTCGAGGTCGAGGTGGCGTAGACCCCCACGCTGAGCCGCGGCACGTCGACACCCTCGGACACCATTCGCACGGCGACCATCCACCGCGAGGTTCCGGCGCCGAACTCCTCGATGCGCTGGGAGCTGCCGGTGTCGTCGGAGAGCACGACGGTGGGGCGCTCCCCCGTCAGCGTGGTGAGCAGGGCCGCGTAGGCCCGGGCCTGGGTCTGGTTCGAGGCGATGACGAGCCCACCCGCGTCGTCGACGTGGCGGCGCACCTCGGTGAGGCGCTTGTCGGCGGCGGCCAGCACCGCGGGGATCCACTCCCCCTTCGGATCGAGCGCGGTGCGCCATGCGCCCGCCACGGCATCGCGGGTCATCGGCTCGCCGAGCCGAGCCTCGAGCTCGTCACCGGCTTTGGTGCGCCAACGCATCGTGCCGCCGTAGGCCAGGAAGAGCACGGGACGCACCACGCCGTCGCGCAGCGCCTCGGCGTAGCCGTAGCTGTAGTCGCTGCTGCTGACGAGGGCACCCTCGGGGTCGAGCTCGTAGGTGACGAACGGGATCGGCGAGGTGTCGGAACGAAACGGGGTGCCGGTGAGCGACAGCCGCCGGGTGGCCGGCTCGAACGCCTCCCGGATGCCGTCACCCCAGCTCTTGCTGTCGCCGCCGTGGTGGATCTCATCGAGCACGACGAGCGTGTTCCGGGCCTCCGTGAGCCCACGGTGCAGGGCGGGCCTCGCTGCGACCTGGGCGTAGGTGACGGCGACCCCGTGGTAGTCCTCGCTGTGCCGACCGACGCTGTTGCTGAACTTCGGGTCGAGGCTGATGCCCACCCGCGCCGCGGCATCGGCCCACTGGGTCTTGAGGTGCTCGGTGGGGGCCACAACCGTGACCCGGCTGATGACGCCGGCGTTCAACAGCTCGGTCGCCACCCGTAGGGCGTACGTCGTCTTGCCGGCTCCGGGCGTGGCCACGGCCAGGAAGTCTCGGGGGGCCCGCTCGAGGTAGTGGTTCAGAGCCTCCTGCTGCCAGGCCCGCAGCTTGGCGGCAGTGCCCCACGCGGCCCGCTCCGGGAACGCGGGTGGCAGATGGAAGGCAGCACCGGAACTCATAGGCCAGTCACGTTAGCCGGTTCCGGGTGACGACATGCCGGGGCCCCGTCGCGACAGACAGGGCCCCGGGGTGTGCTACGAACGGGCCTGCTGATCAGCCACGGTAGGCCGTCCACTGGGCCTTCATCCGCGAGACCTGACCGGCGGTGAAGCTCGTCATGCAGGCGTCGTAGCTGTAGTCCATGTAGTTCTTGATCGGGTCGAGTCCGGGGCTGGCGCAGGTGTTGCGTCCGGTCGGGCAGGCGTAGGCGGGGCTGGCCTCGGCCGGGGTGTCGGCCACCCGGTCGCCCTGACCGCTGCAGCCGCCCTGGAAGGTGTGGTAAAGCCCGAGCCAGTGGCCGACCTCGTGCGTGGCCGTGTCGCCCTGGTTGTAGTTCGTGGCCGACCCGCCGGGCATGGAGGCATTGAGCATGACGACCCCGTCCTGCATGCCGATGCGTGAGCTGGGGAACGTGGCCCAGCCGAGCAGGTCGTCACCGATGTTCGCCGCGTAGAGGTTGAGGGCAGCCTTGCCCCCCTGGTGCAGCGCCGCCTTCATGGCCCGCTCCGCCGACGTGTCCGGGGTCACCGCGTACCAGCTGGCCTTGTTCGTCACGTCGGTGCTCTTGAGCCGGAAGCTGAACCCGGAGCCCGCGTAGGCGGAGTTGAGCACCGTGACCTGACGGGCGATCCGGCTCGGACTGACGGCCCCCTGCGAACCACTGGTGATGGTGTGGAAATGGACGTCGATGGTGACCGGGGCGAAGGCCTTGGCGCGGGGCGCGAGCAGGGTGCTGCGAATCAGGGCACCGGAGGCGTCTCGCTCCAGGCCCTTCGCTGCGAGGGCCTGCTTCAGGGCGGCATCCTTGGCCTGCGCCTGGGCTTCGGTGAGGTGGTGCGGGTCGCGCGGAGTCGCGTGGGTGCCGCGAGCGCCGGTCGAGGCAGCGGCACCGACCGACGCCGGGTCGAGGCACTGGGTCGAGACGGCCCGATCGGGCACGGGCGAGGCCTGAGATGGTGCGGCGACCGAGGCGGCCACGACGAACAGGGGCACGGCCAGCAGGATGGGTCGGAGCTTCACGAGCGGGTCCTTTCAGCGCGGGCCGCCCCCCGGACGAAGCTGACCACCCGCCAACCCTAGGAGTCGTCATGCCCCAGATTGGGCGAAACCGGGAAAACTGGTCGGCGTCGTGCGGGACGTGCAGGAAGCCCTGACTGCGGCCGTCGGCCTCAGGACTCGCCGTCGCCGTTCTTGCCGCCGCCGTCCTGGGGCTCGCGCAACCCGTTGTAGATCTCCTTGCACTCGGGGCAGACGGGGAACTTCTGCGGGTCGCGGTTCGGCACCCAGATCTTGCCGCAGAG
>JBDTVJ010000225.1:0-4201 GCA_040007275.1 Terracoccus sp. | reverse complement strand
CGGCCCATCACGATGCGGTGCGCCGCGCTGACCCCGACGACCGCCGCCCAGACCGTCGCGATGGCCCCCGCAGAACCGGGCCAGACCAGCCACAGGGAGTGCACGACGATCGTCTCGGTGCCCTCGGCCAGCCCGCCGAGAAAGCTCAGCGACCGGTCATCGTCGATCTGCCGGCCGGTGCGCTCGGCGAGCGAGGAGAAGGCGAGCAGGGCGGCGCCGTTGACGTAGTAGGCGAAGAGCACGAGCAGGAAAGGCCACCACGAGGCCCCCTCGGCCCCGGTCGCCCCGATGGCGACGCCGACGACGGTGGCCCCGTAGACCACGAAGTCGGCGGTGATGTCGAAGAATCCGCCCGCCAGCGAGATCGCCTCTCCCCGGGATGCGGCGGCCCGTTCGCGGCGTCGCGCCAGCGGACCGTCCAGACCATCACAGGCACGAGACAGCAGCCACAGCGCCAGCGCCGGCAGCCACCAGGCCGCCGCCGCCGCGGCGGCGCTGCCCAGCCCGAGAACGAGACCGGCCGCCGTGAGCCGGTCGGGTGAGAGCCATTCGACATCGATCCGTTGGGCCGCCCGGTCGAGCGGCCCCTCGAGCCAACGGCGCAGACGAGCGTCGATCATGCGCGGCCGGCCATCGCCGCCACCGGGCCATGACGTGACACACCCCTGAGCGCGCTCCCTGACATGGTGCTCCTCGGGCCGACGGGGCCATCGCGTGTCGTGACCACCCGCGGTGCACACCGTACCCACCCGCGGCGGTTCGAGGTGATCGGGCGCAGTGGAGCGCGTGCGAATACCTCGAACCGGGGGCGGGTCAGGCGGTGACCGGCTCGTGGGCCAGGACTGTCAACGGCAGCAGGCGGCGCAGCTCGACGTTCTCGACCGGGTCGAGCACCCCGTGCTGGGCACAGGCCGGCACCAGCTCCCCTGTCTCGGGATGGCTCATCGAGTACGTGCAGGCCTGCAGCCGTTCCTGGGTGGCCCGGATGCGCTCGTCATCGGCCACGACGCCTGCCTGGAGCAGCCGCCACGCGGGCGCGACGTCAGCGGCATCCATGAACTGGTGCACCACGAAGGTCATCGGCGTCACCTCGCCCCGGCGCGCGGCGCGCACGAGGGTGCCGAGACCGCCGACCCGTCTGACCACCGAGCGGGCCCAGGCCGCGATGACCACGATGTCGCGCGGATGCCGCGTCAGCACGCGAGCGAGCTTGACCACGAGCAGGGCGGGCGGGGTGCCACCGAAGCTCATGCCGCCGAAGTCGTTCAGGAACACGTCGCGCGCGGCCGTCTCGGCGAGCACGTCGGCCTCACAGAGGGGGTGCCAGGTCGGGCCCACCTTGAACCCGAAGGCGGTTCGGTTGCACCGCCGGTCGCCGAACTGAAGCGCTCTCCACGACACCTTCTGGCCCAAGCCTGACTCGAGCTCCTCCCAGACCGCGTCGATGTCGACGTCGTCGTAGCCTTCGTCCCAACGGCGGTCGTCGCCGACGAAGGCGGCCGGCTGGAACGAGAGCATCTGGTAGCCCATCCGTGAGACCGACGCCACGACGGACGCCACCTGGCGCAGGTTGGCCGGCGTCACCGTCATGTTGTGGGCCAGGTAGGACCGCACCCCGGTCTCTCGCCGGAGCCGGGCGAACATCTCGACGAAGGCGGCCCGGTGGCCATCGAGCTCGGCCTCACTGTACGGGCGCGGGATGCCGCGCCGGCCACGCATGAGGGAGTCGAAGTGGGCGGCGAACGACACCCGCGGCAGCCGCACCCGTCGATCGCCGTCGAGCACGACCTTCTCGAGGTAGTCGTAGTCGAAGTCGCCATGGGTCATCGACATCGGCTCGCGGCCGTGGGCCAGCATGGTCAGCAGCGCCTCGGCGTGGTCGTCGGGCGCGAGCAGCGACACCTCCCCGCCGATGAGCTGCGCGTGGGCGCGAGGGCCCCGACGCTTCGCCAGGTAGGCCATCTGCTCGTCGATCTGCCGCACGGTGTGCGATCCGTCGATACGTACCTTGTTCGCGTCGCGGGAGTGGTAGCAGGGCGAGCAGGTCAGGTTGCACTTCGGAAAGACGCCGTGCGTGCCTTCGCACCCGACAGCGTGCCGGCCGAGCAGCTGCTCGCGGGTGCGCACGGCCTCGGGCAGGGCGACCCACCGGTCGCGAAGAACCTGTGCGGTGCGCTCGTCGATGGGGCGGGTTCGGGCTAGCCAGCCTGCGAGAGCCGTGGCCTTGGTCATCGGGTCTCCATCAGTTGGCCATTGCTGGGTACACATCTGACCGAGCGCCTTGGCTCACGAGACCCCGACCAGGATCAGGCCCTGCAACGCCGCGTATTCCCAATGACCGGTTTACCCGATCCTAGCGCGCTGCGGCACTGCGCGACCCGAAGCGCGAAAGAAGCAGCATGTGGTCGGGGCACAGCCGGCTCGCACCGGCCAGAAACCCACTCACCCCAACGACCAACAGCACGGACTCCGAAGCCCACCGCCTACCGCCTACCGCCTACCGCCTACCGAGTGCATGGCCGTGGGCCCGCCGTGGTCGGGTGTGACGAACCTGGTCGCCGGCCGCGGTGGCTTCAGCGCGCAAGACGTGGCCGACTCCTGCCTACTCCCGGTCGAGGTCCTCGTGGGTCCCGGGCAGCTCACGGGGCGGGCCGGTCACATCGTAGGCGGCGTCGTTGCCCTCCGGCCCTTCGGTCGCATCGAGACTGGTCTTCCGAGGTCGTGGTTTGTGCGTGACCTCAGTCAGCCCGAGGGCCGCGCGGGCGTCCTCGCCGTCGAGGTCGAAGAGCTGGCGCACGTTGATGTCCCTTTGCGGGAAGGGGATCTCGATCTCGTAGCGCTGCAGAGCCGAGTGCAAGGCCCAGTTGTAGGCGGCGGTCACTGCGCCGGGTCGGACGGTGGCGTCTTCTGTGAGCCAGATGACGAGCTCAAACTTGAGGGAGCTGTCGCCGAAGGCGGTGAGCCACACCTGCGGACGGCGCGGACCGTCGAGAGCGAGCGTGAAGGGGACCTCCCGGGCGGCCTCGAGGGCCGCGCGCTTGACCACGTTCTTGTCGGTGCCGTAGGCGACGCCGAAGGGGACCCGGACGCGTCGTGACACCTCCCGGTGGGTCCAGTTGACGACCTGCCCGGAGACGAACTCGGCGTTGGGCACGAGGACGTCGATGTTGTCGTTGGTGACGACGCGGGTGGATCGGATCCGGATGTCGCGGACCTCGCCGGTCACGCCGGACTGCAGCTCGACGAAGTCACCGACCTTGAGGGACTTGTCGAAGAGCAGGATGAGTCCGGAGATGAAGTTGTTGAAGATCGTCTGAAGGCCGAAGCCGAGCCCCACCCCGAGAGCCCCGGCCAGCCAGGCGAATCGGGTGCTCGGTATCCCGAGGACGGAGACCGCGACGAAGATCCCGAGCGCGAGGATCGCATAGAGCACGATCCGCGACACCGTGTACCAGGTCCCGCGATGGGCGCTACCCCGGCGCGTCGAGTGGCGCAGGATCACCCAGCGCAAGATGAGCCCGAGCAGCAGGCTCACCACGACCAGGCTTGCGGCGGTGACAATACGGCCCAGCGAGATCTCCTCCCCGAGGAGGTTCACGGAGCTTACGTCTGCGGCGCCGGTCATCGGTTCAGCAAACCACAGCGCTCGAGGTCGTCGGCCTCGGACCGCTTCTGTAACCGGAGGTAGAACACCGCGAACACCCGGACGATCTCGACGTCGGCCACCAGGTGCCACCAGAGGTGCGCCGAAGACCAGGGCGGTCCACCACGACGACAACGACCAAGAGCAGCAGGCGCAGGGTGGCGGTCAACCGGTCCATCGTTGCCCCCATGAAGCGACGGATCGGCGCTCGCTGGCGACCCTCGACGCCGGCAGCGATAGCTCTCTGTCCCGGTCACGAGACACCACAGCCCGATCAGCAGCTCGGGGAGGGGCTCCGCTCAGTCGCTCGGCCACGCTCGCCCACCGAGCGAACGGTCGCCGGCGAGGTGGAACGGCCCAGGCGCAGACCCAACACTTGGTTATGGTTTGAGCCAACAGCATTACCTACGCTATGGTTTGGTGGCATGAGCGACGACCGCCCGACCTCTGCCCTTGTCGATACCATCCGCGAGGCCGTGCTCGGTGACGACCACGTGATGCCCGGCCCGTACGGACCGAGGCGGGTCACCTACGCCGACTACACGGCATCCGGTCGCG
>JBDTVJ010000224.1:0-4202 GCA_040007275.1 Terracoccus sp. | reverse complement strand
GGGGGTCCTGAGAGGTGAGTCGTCGATCGCCGCGTGACACCGTGATGAAGCGGGCCTGCAGCGTGCATGGGGACATTGACGCGCCGATCTGCTGTGGGCTTCTGGGGGCGAAACTTGTTGCTCGGATGAGCGCGTGCCGCAGGTTTCACGACTGGCGGACCTGTCAGATGCAACCCGGTTCCGCTCTCGCTTCCCAGCCCGCATTGACCGCCCGGGGGTACTGTCTCACCGGCAAACCGCTTCAGACCTTGGAGGACGCGTGTCGAACACGGTGACCGGGTTGGCGGTCGCAACCGCACTGTTGGTGCTCAGCGGCTGCGGAGCGGGTCAGCCCTCCGCACCGGTCTCTTTCGCGACGGTGCAGCCGGCGAAGGTGACCAAGCTGTTGGTGTTCGTCGTCGAGAACCACTCGCTGGACCAGATGCGCGAAGCCATGCCATACACGACAGCACTGGGGAAGGAGTTCGCCTACGCGACGAACTACCAGGCGCTGACGCACCCCTCGCTGCCGAACTATCTCGCGATGACGGGCGGCCGCACGTTCGGCGTCGCTGACGATGCCCCGCCCTCCAGCCACACGATCGACCAGCCGTCCGTGTTCGGCCAGGCGCTGTCGGTGGGCAAGACGGCAAAAGTGTACGCCGAGGGAATGCGCGGCAACTGCGCAACGGAGAACTCCGGACAGTACGCCGTCAAGCACAACCCATGGGCCTACTACCTGAGCGAGCGCTCCTTCTGCCTCCAGTACGACGTGCCGGTCACCGAGCTGAGTGATGATGCCGCCAACGGCCGTCTGCCCAACGCTGGCATGGTGATCCCCGATCTGTGCAACGACGCCCACAACTGCGAGCTCTCGGTCGCGGACCACTGGCTTCGGACTCAGATCGAGGTGGTGATCTCCGGTCCGGACTGGCGGGCCGGACATCTCGCGATCGTGGTCACCGCCGATGAGGATGATCACCACCGGAACAACCTCGTCCTGACCGCCGTGGCCCACCCGTCCATGTATGGCGCCGTCGTCACAGCGCCGCTGACCCACTACTCGCTTGCGCGCCTCTACAGCGAGGTCCTCGCGGCGGAGCCGCTCGGCGAGGCCGCCGCCGCTCCCTCGATGGCCACGGCATTCGGACTGGATCTCTCCGGCCGTTGAGGCCAGGGACCTCGGCCCGGGAGATGTGTACGCGCGCCTCGCGACGAATAGGGCGGCAAGAAACGAATGTGGCAACGCCCGGCTGGCGACGGAGTGACGCAGGTCAGGGTTCGGGCCATGCCGACGGCGGACCGCACGAAATGCGCTCGGACGGGCAGAATCATCTGGTCCTTGACGGGGCCCGTAACCGCTATCGGCGAGACAATGAGGCATGGATGAGCCCCGGTCCGTCGTTGCCCGCTGGCTGGCCGCGGGTGACTGCGGTGACGTGGAGGCCTTCGATGACCTGCTGCATCGCGACGTTGTGGTCCACGCCCCGCGGGGGCTCTCCACTGAGGATCTCGAGTCAGAGAAGCAGGTGTGGCGGGACGCAATGGCAGCCATGCCCAACCTTCGCCATGAGGTACAGGAAGTCGTGGCCCAAGGAGACATGGAAATGGCACGGGTCATCGTCACCGGGACACTGGGCCACGACTTCGCAGGAGTCCCAGGGAGGGGGCAATCCATCCGTATGGATCAGGCGGTCATCTGCCACCTTGAGGACGGCAAGATCGCTGAAGCATGGGAGATCGCCGACGTCGGCTCGTTGGACGACCAGTAATTCGCTGACCGGCATCTTTCCGTGTCGCTGCGCGGCACGCGGTGTAACCCAGCGGCCTTGAGGGCGACTGCTCGCTAACGTGACCACGATGACCCAGCGGTAGTCATCGTTGCCTTGGGAAGGCGTGAGTGCCGCGCTCCTGAACAGGCCCCCCTGCCGCGCGGAAGTGATCGCTGATCGGGCAGGCCATGGGTGCGAGGGGGCGGTGATCGATCTTGGGCGGGGACGGCTCGCACGCTCACCGGCTCTCGGGTCTGATCGGTACCCGGTAGACGGCCAGGCCCCGCGGTCTTCGGCACGGTCGGACAACGCCGCGAATTGAGAACGTGTTGGTCCCCTTGTCGGCGGTCGCTCCTACTCGATGCAAGGCACAAGTCACCCGTTATCACGCATGTAGGGTCGATGCAAGTGGGACCCCTTGACGGCTGGTGGTACGGACCGTCAATCTGGAGGCTCGGAGGTTGACACTGACGGATCGCAACGAGGAGGAGGTCCGAAATGGAGGAGAACGTGGTGGACCGGCGTCGGGTTCTGTTGGGAGCCGGCGCGCGGGGGCGGTGGCGATCGGGGGCGTTGCGGCCGCCTCTTCCGCGTCGGCAGATCAGAACGGTGACTCCGGTCCGAGCGGAAGTTGGCTGATCACCCGGAAGGACGACCCACCCGGTGACCAGACCACGGTCACGACTGTCGTCAGCTTCGCTGGCGGTGGCGTCTTGATCAGTTATGACATCCCCCGGCCGGTCCCCCGGTACGGGGTCGTGGGCCAAGCGAGGTGATGGTGGCTTCAGGGGGACGTGCTGGACGGGTCAGCCCGGGCAGGGTGGTCCCGGCAGCCCGGGGGCCACGGTCCGAGTCCGTGTCCGGGGCAGCGAACATAAGGAAAAGATCTGGGGGACCTAACAGTTCGCGGTTTTCGAGCCCTCTGGCGCGGTGATCGTCGCGGGGACGGGCGTTTTCAGCGGCCATCGCATCGAAGCGTAATCCGGCCACAATCTCGCTTTTCCTGGACACCTGGGAGGGCAGGGGGTGTGTCGGTGACGAGGGATATGTGCGCGGGGCGTCGCGGTCGCTCCGCTTCGGTTACAAACAGGAAGGACGCAGCATGCGCTATTCAAGAAGAATCCCGTTGGTCGCAGCGGCTTTGGCGGTGACGGCCTGGGGGTTCCCGACTCCAGCGAACGCAGCAACCCGTCACACCTTCGTGGTGCATCCGGGCGAGTCCATCCAGAGGGCGGTCGACATGGCGGTCGGCGGCGACACCGTCGTCGTCACGGCCGGCAGCTACGCCCAAGATGTCACCGTCCAGAAGGACCGGTTGACCTTGCGGGCCGACGGAGACGTGGTCATCAGTCCTCCAGCACGGCCTGGTCTCTGCTCACAGGCCTCTGGGGAAGCAAACGGGATCTGTGTCATCCCGGCTGACATCGATCCGGCGACAGGGCAGTACAAGACCCGCGTCAAGGACGTCACCGTCAGCGGCTTCCATGTGAAGGACTTCCAGAACGGCGTCTTCGGTTATGGCACCGACCACCTCCGGGTCTCGCACGTGCGTGCGGAGAACAACGCCGTCTACGGCATCGTGAACTTCGACGGCCGGTTCACGACGATCTCCGACAACGCAGCCAGCGGCAGCGATGAAGCCGGCCTGTACGTGGGTGATGCCCCCGACGCGCACTCGGTCGTGAAGGACAACCGATCCTGGAACAACGCACTAGGCATCTTGGTCCGACACACCCACCGCGTGACCCTTGTCGACAACAAGATCTCGGCAAACTGCACGGGCGTCTACCTGCTCGATGACACGCAACCGGAGGGCAGCGGCGACAACGTCCTGCGCGACAACAAAGTCAACGCCAACAACAAAAGGTGCGCAGGCTTTCCCGACGAGGGCGTTCCTCCATTCAGCGGCGCCGGGATCGTGCTCGAGGGATCGCAGCACAACCTGATCGTTGACAACGAGGTGAAGAGCAACAGCGGCACCACCGCCCTCTCCGGGGGCATCGTCTTGCGGACCGCCGCCAACGGCAAGGGAGCCAGCTTCAATACGGTCCGTGACAATGAGCTGCGGGGCAACCGACCCGCCGACATCGTGCGTGACGCGACCAGCGTCGGCAACCGCTTCCTCGACAACGAATGCCGCACCTCAATACCCAAAGGAGTGTGCCAGCGCTAGCGCATCACACACATGAGCACGACCCTGACGAGGACAAAATCCGGGCTCGGTCGCCGTGTCAAGCCTTCGGGTCATCGAACGTCGCGGACAGGGCCGAGTAATCGTGATGGACTCGCATCCAGCGAATGGCCCTTCTCTGCGGGTTCAACGGTGCCGTGGTAAGCCCGATCCTCACTCGTCAGAAGGGCATTCGCGTGTCGCGACTCGCTAAGAGATCGCGCGTATAGGTGATGGCGTGGCGTTGCGGTGAGACGGGCACGGCGCCTGTTACCAGTGGG
>JBDTVJ010000223.1:0-4210 GCA_040007275.1 Terracoccus sp. | reverse complement strand
GGGCCTGGCTCGGCGCGACGCGGTCGGCGATCGCGGCGTGCGAGTGCGCCACGGGGTGCCCGTCGTGCATCCAGAGCCCGAAGTGTGGCAACGGCAACGAACCCCTGAGCAAACCCGGAGCCATCGCCCTGCTCGACCTGACTCTGCGTCACGCCGGCACCCCTGCTCGACCGTCCGTGAGCTGACAACTTCCCGACCCCGTGTGCCGGCGCTGTGCGCTCCGGTGCCCGCGCTCTGAGACCGCGGTCGCGGGAATTTGCGTTTTCCTGACGCGAGGCTATTTCCTATTTAACCTGTAGGAGTACTTCCAGACGACATCCACCACGAACACCAGGAGCACCGATGGGCCGCCGCCTGTTTGCCCTCACCACCATCGCCGTCGCGGCCGGCCTCGGACTGTCAGCGTGCGCCGGCGGTGCGAGCGACGTCGTCAAGGAGCCCGCTGCCACCAACGCTGCCGCGGTGAAGACGACGAGCACGATCAACCTCTACGCGTACGCCGTGCCCAAGGCCGGCTTCGACGTCGTCATCCCGGCCTTCCAGCAAACACCGGCCGGCGCCGGTGTGCAGTTCCAGCAGAGCTATGGAGCCTCCGGAGATCAGAGCCGCAAGGTCGCGGCCGGCGCCCAGGCCGACTTCGTCAACTTCTCCGTCGAGCCCGACATGACCCGACTCGTCGACGCCGGGCTCGTCGCCCCCGTCTGGAACACCGGAAAAGGCCGCGGCATCCCGTTCGGATCGGTCGTCACCATCGTCGTTCGCAAGGGCAACCCCAAGGGCATCAAGGACTGGGACGACCTGCTCAAACCGGGAGTGCAGGTCATCACGCCGAACCCGTTCTCGTCGGGCTCGGCCAAGTGGAACCTGCTCGCCCCGTACGCCGCGAAGAGCAACGGCGGCGCCGACCAGGCGGCCGGCCTCGCCTACGTCAACCAGCTCGTCACCGACCACGTGAAGATCCAGCCCAAGTCGGGCCGTGAGGCCACCGAGGCGTTCCTGCAGGGATCCGGCGACGCGCTGCTCAGCTACGAGAACGAAGCGCTCTTCATCGAGAAGAGCGGCGACCCGGTCGAGCACGTCACGCCACCCACGACATTCAAGATCGAGAACCCGGCGGCTGTGCTCAAGGGCAGCAAGAACCTCGCGGTGACCCAGGCGTTCGACGACTACCTCTATACACCGGCCGCGCAGCGACTGCTCGCGGGTGCCGGCTTCCGCCCGGTCGACGCGACGGTCGCCGCCGAGTTCTCTGCCCAGTTCCCCCAGCCGACCAAGCTCTGGACCATCGCCGACCTCGGGGGCTGGAAGACGGTCGACAGCAGCCTCTTCAAGAAGGACGTCGGCGCCATCGCGGTCATCTACGACAAGGCGACGTCGTGACCGCACAGACCGAGCAGCGCGACAGCCCCACCCCCGCGTCCAGCACCTCTGCGGCATCTACCGCCCACCCCGACGGCGTCACCAGCAGTGACGGGGTCAGCGCACCATCGCCGTCCCCGGCCACGGCGCGGCGCCTCGCCCTGGGCCGGCCGCGCCATCTGGGGGTCGGGGTCGTCACCCTGTGGCTCAGCGTCATCGTGCTTCTGCCCCTCGCCGCCCTGACGGTCGCATCGCTCGGCAACGGTGTCAGCGGCTTTTGGGAGGCGGTAACGGCTCCAGCCGCACTCGCCTCGCTGCGGATCACCGTGCTGGTCTCCGCCGTCGTCGCCGTCGTTAATGCCATCATGGGCACCCTCATCGCCTGGGTGCTCGTGCGCGACGACTTCCGCGGCAAGCGCGTCGTCGACGCCCTCATCGACCTGCCGTTCGCGCTCCCGACCATCGTGGCGAGCATCGTGCTGCTCTCGCTCTACGGGCCGAACAGCCCGGTCGGGGTGCACCTCAGCGCCACCCGCTGGGGGGTCATCGTCGCGCTCGCCTTCGTGACCTTGCCCTTCGTGGTGCGCTCGGTACAGCCGGTGCTCATCGAGGCAGACCGCGAGGTCGAGGAGGCAGCGGCATCCCTCGGCGCCACCGGGTGGACCACCTTCCGGCGCATCGTGCTGCCCACCCTGCTCCCGGCCGTCATCGGGGGCACCGGGCTGGCCTTTGCCCGGGCCATCGGCGAGTACGGCTCCGTCGTGCTCATCGGCGGCAACATCCCCCGCGAGACCCAGGTGGCGTCGCAGTACATCCAGCAACAGGTCGAGATCGACCGGCCGGAGGCGGCGGCAGCCGTATCCGTCGCCCTGCTCGCCATCGCCTTCCTGACCCTGCTCGTGCTGCGGGTGCTGTCGGGTCGGGCCCAGCGACGTGAGGAGCGTGCGGGATGAACGTGACACAACGGACTCGTGTCGGACTGCGCACCCTCGCCCTCGGCTACCTCTTCGTGCTGCTCGCCCTGCCGATCGGCGTCATCTTGTATCGCACGTTTGAGCCCGGCCTGAGCGCCTTCGTCGCCTCGGTCAGCACCCCGGCCGCGATCTCGGCGCTCAACCTCTCGCTCTTGATCGTCGTCATCGTCGTGCCGCTCAACGTCGTGTTCGGCGTGGTTACGGCCCTGGCTCTGGTGCGTGGCCGGTTCCGCGGTCGCGGCCTGTTGCAGGCGGTGGTCGACCTCCCCTTCGCCGTCTCCCCCATCGTCGTCGGGGTCGCGCTGATCATGCTGTGGGGCGCCGGCGGATGGTTCGGCGCCGTCGACCGGTCGGGTTTCACGGTCATCTTCGGGCTCCCGGGCATGGTGATCGCCACCATCTTCGTGACCCTGCCCTTCGTGGTGCGTGAGGTCGAGCCCGTGCTGCACGAGATCGGGACCGACCAGGAGCAGGCTGCGTCGACCCTCGGCGCCACTGGGTGGCAGACCTTCTGGCGAATCACCCTCCCCGCCATCCGGTGGGGCCTGACCTACGGGGTCGTGCTCACCGTCGCCCGAGCACTCGGCGAGTTCGGAGCCGTGATCATGGTGTCGTCGGGGTTCGCCGGAGTGTCGCAGACGCTGACCCTGCTCGTGCACGCCCGCTACATCGACGACCACAACACCTACGGCGCGTATGCCGCCGCCACCCTTCTCATGGGCATCGCTCTCGTGGTGCTGCTGCTCATGACCGTGCTCGACCGCAAGAGGAGCAACCGATGATCTCTGTGACCAACGCCCACAAGCAGTACGGCACCTTCACCGCCCTCGACGACGTCAGCCTCGAGATCCCCAGGGGCTCCCTCACCGCGCTGCTCGGGCCGAGCGGATCGGGCAAGTCAACACTGCTCCGTTCGATCGCAGGCCTCGAGACGCTCGATGCCGGGGTGGTGACGATCGAGGGAGAGGACGTCACGAACGTGCCACCGCAACGGCGCGGTATCGGTTTCGTCTTCCAGCACTACGCCGCGTTCAAGCACATGACGGTGCGTGACAACGTCGCCTTCGGGCTCTCGATCCGCAAGCGCCCCAAGCCGGTCATCGACCGACGGGTCAACGAGCTGCTCGAGATCGTTGGCCTCTCCGGCTTCCGAGACCGCTACCCCGCCCAGCTGTCCGGTGGGCAGCGTCAACGCATGGCCCTGGCCCGAGCCCTGGCCGTGGACCCCCAGGTGCTGCTGCTCGACGAACCGTTCGGCGCCCTCGACGCGAAGGTGCGCACCGACCTGCGCACCTGGCTTCGACGCCTGCACGACGAAGTCCACGTCACGACCGTGCTCGTCACCCACGACCAGGAGGAGGCCCTCGACGTGGCTGATCGCATCGCCGTTCTGAACCAGGGCCGGATCGAGCAGGTGGGCGACCCTGTCACCCTCTACGACCGCCCGGTCAACGACTTCGTCATGAGCTTCCTCGGCTCGGTCTCTCGTCTGGGCGACCAGATCGTTCGTCCGCACGACATCGCCCTCGACCGCGACCGCCAGCGCGCCCTGGCCCTGGATGCCGCTCGGCCGGCATCCGCCGGGGTGATCGGGGCGGTCGTCGAGCGCGTCGTTCGGCTCGGCTTCGAGGTACGGGTCGATCTTCGGGCCGACTCCGGGGAGCGGTTCGCCGCGCAGATCACCCGGCGAGACGCGGGGGAGCTGCACCTCGCCCCCGGCGAGACGGTGTTCGCCAGGGTCGACCACCACTCCAGCGTCGTCGACCGGGTGGGCATTGCTACCGTCTGACTGTCCCCAACGCACCCATGGGGCAGACTCGGCCCGTGGACATCTCTGCCCGAGTCGACTACGCCGTCAGGGCGATGCTGATCCTCGC
>JBDTVJ010000222.1:0-4213 GCA_040007275.1 Terracoccus sp. | reverse complement strand
AAGATCTTTCGGTGTTCGGCCAGCCGGCTCGAGCCGATGACGACGATCTCACCCACCTTCCACCGGAGGCTTTCAACGGCATCCTCGATCGTGGATCCCTCGGCCACCTCCGCGGTGACCTCGGTGCTCGTGCCCGCCGACGCCACGGCCTCGTCGAGCACGGTGCGTGCGTGCGACCGCGCCGCCTTGAGCGCAAACTCATGGTCGGTCGCCTCGTCGAAGTCGAGCGCGATCAGGGACAGTAGGCGCAGTGGCACCTGACGACGAGCAGCCGCTTCGACGGCCACCTTCAAGAGCGCATCGGCGCCCTGCCGGGAGCCGATGGCTGCCGTCATGCGGGTGATGTGCGCTGGTCTCTCGTACCCCGCGGGGACGAGAGCGACCGGGAACGGCGATGCGTGCAGCAGGGCGTTGGCAACCGAACCGATGGTGAAGCGCTTCAGCGGCCCGTTCCTCGCGGCGCTGACGATGATCAGCGCGGCATCGGCGTCACGAGCCGCGTCGATCAGTCCTTCGGCGACGGAGTCTGCGTACACCACGTCAGTGCTGGCTCTCACCCCGTCACCGACGCGGACCAGCGCTTCCGAGAGCCGTTCGCCAGCCCACCCGGCCCGGGTCTCCTGCACCGCGCGCTCCTCGACGAACGCCGCATCGGCGGGAGCCGGCTTGCCCAGAACATGAACGATCCGCAGCTCGGCATCCTGCGTGGCAGCCAGCGCAGACGCCAGGGCAACGGCTTCCTCGCCATGCTTGTTCGGGGCGTATCCGATGATGTAACGCATAGGGCGTTCTCCTTTGAATGACATCGTGGCCTCGCAGTTTCGGTGAGCGACGCCGAGGGGGGTGATCATCTGATTTAAGACGCAGGTGAGGCCGCGGCCGACCTCACGGCCGGCCTCAGCCGCGGCGGTCAGCCGGCGGGAGGCCAGTTCGTGAAGGTCTTGGGCCGGGGAGGCGCGTAGGTGCGCACCTTCGAGGTGGTCAGCCCCATCCGCACCAGCGACTCGGCGATGGTCACCGCCGCGGCGACGCCGTCGACGATCGGCACCCCGGTTCGGGCCGCGACGCGCTCGTTGAGCTCGGCCATGCCGCCGCAGCCCAGACAGATGACCTCGGCGTGGTCTTCCTGCACCGCTCGCACGGCTTCGGCAACGATGGCTTCCACCGCCGCGTCGGGGTCGGCCTCGAGGTCGAGCACGCCGAGACCGCTGGCCCGCACCGAGGCACACCGGGCGTCGAGCCCGGCGAGCTTGAGCCGGTCCTCGATCAACGGCACGGCACGGTCCAGGGTGGTCACGACCGAGTACTTGTGGCCCAGGAACTGGGCCGTGCTCGCCGCCGCCTCGGTGATGTCGACCACGGGCACGTCGAGCAGCTCCTGAAGCCCCTCTCGCCCGTGTTCGCCGTAGCCGGCCTGGATGACCGCGTCGTACGGCTGGTCGTAGCGACGAACGGTCTCCATCACGGCGATCGCGGCCAGGTAGCTCTCGTAGTTTCCCTCGACCGAGTCGGCCCCGAAGATGGGCGTGAGGGGAACGATCTCGGTGCCGGGAGCCGCCACCGACCGGGCCGTTCGCCCGATGCTGTCGGTCATGGACTGGGTGGTGTTGACGTTGACGACCAGGATGCGCATCTGTGCTTCCTCCTACTGCTGTTCGATGGAACGCCTTGATGTTCGACGAGCCTGCGTGGTCAGTGGACGCTGGGGACCGCGATGGGTTCGCCGGAGACGTCCCGGATCGGCAAGGTGCGCCCGCGCACCAGCAGCAGGTAGAAGATGGCCCCCAGTGCGGCACCGAAGAACCAGGCGAAGGGGCTGACCTCGTGGAAGGTCGGCACCAGGGCCAGCACGATCGCGATCGCTGCCGCGGGGACCAGGGCCATGATGGCCTGGTGGTGGAAGCCGTTGCGGTAGTGGTAGTCGGCCGTCGCCTCTTCCCTGTACAGGTCAGGCACGTTGATCTGGGCCTTCCGGATCAGCCAGTAGTCGGCCATGATCACCCCGAACAGCGGCCCGAGAAGGGCGCCCAGACCGCCGAGGAAATACTCGATCACCACCGGTGAGTTGTAGAGGTTCCACGGCAGCAGGACCAGACCGATGAGCGCGCTGACCCACCCCGCGCGGCGGAAGTTCAGGTAGCGGGGGAAGAGGTTGGCCAGCATGTAGATCGGGGCCACGAAGTTCGCCATCAGGTTGACCGCGATGGTCAGGATGATCAGCGCGAGGCTGGCCAGCACCAGAAGCGCGGTGTTGGGGACGGCCTGGACGATGTCGGCCGGGCTCTCGATGATCTTCCCGTTGATCTTGTACTGGCCGCCGGCCAGCACGACCACGATGGCAGCGAAGAACAGCATGTTGATCGGGATGCCGGCCAGGTTGCCTCGGGTGATGGCCCTCCGGCTCTTGGCGGCCCGGGTGAAGTCGCAGAAGTTCAGCACGAAGGTGGCGTAGATGGCGACCCACAGCGCACCGGCAGCGAAGATCTGCCGCCACATCGCACCACCGCTCAGGCTGTTGGAGGTCGACAGGGCGATGGACCAGTCCGCCTCGGCGAGGATCCAGATGGCCAGCGCCAGCATCGTGACCAGGATGACCGGGCCGGAGAAGGCTTCGTACTTGCGAATCAGGTCCATGCCGTAGCTGACGATGATGACCTGGATGACCCACAGGACCAGGAAGGCGAACCAGCCCAGCGTCGACAGGCCCAGGATGCTGTTGGTGTCGAGCGACTTCAGCGAGGGCCAGAGTGCGATCACCATCACCCGTGCCACGACCGACGCGAGATAGGTCTGGATGCCGAACCAGACGATGGCCACGCCACCTCGGATGATCGACGAGATCTGAGCGCCATGGATGCCGAAGGCGATTCGGCTCATGACCGGGAAGGGGACCCCGGTCTTCTCCCCCATGAAGCCAGACAGGCTGAGCAGCGCGAAGAGCAACAGCGCGCCGACCAGGAACGCGAGCAGGATCTGCCACACACCCAGCCCGATGGCGAACAGCCCGATGGCGAAGGCGTAGTTGCCGAGGCTGTGAACGTCGTTGGCCCACAGCGCGAAGATGTTGTAAGAGCCCCAACGTCGCCCCGCCCGCTTGGTCGGAGCCAGATCGGAGTTGTAGAGACGGGGGCTGAGACCAGCCAACAGGGCCGGGTCGACGTCGACGTCGATCAGCGTGGCCGAGTGATGCAGCTGCTCACTGTCGAACTGCTCGTCGCGGTTGTGACCCCCACGGTGGGGATCCGCACCCGGCGTACCGCCTGCCGAGGGCTCTACACCAGTCCGACGCTCATCCATTCGTCTCACCAATCTCTCTGCGCTCACGCGACACCGGGGAACAACCACGTACGGGTCGTCGACTAGCCATCACGTAGCCGAGCTCCCCTCGGGCGTTGCCTCCGAGACCACGCTGCCGACCCACCTTCAGCACGGGATCGGACGTCGAGGTCGCAGCACGGCGACAACGGCCTGATTCCACATCGTGGAAACTTGATGTCATCATACGGAAGCAAGGAGGCCGGGTCAATGATCTGCGTCTTTTTGGAATGAGTCCAAAAACGGTGGCGTGCTGGGGCCACCTCTGAACGGTTGGCCCATGGGAGAAGTCACGGGCCCGCGGCTGCTGGTGCTCCTGGGTCGCGTCACCCGGCAATACGAGCGCTTCGGCCGGATCGCACACGTAGAACGCCCCGATGCGCCTACCGGTCGGTCGGGTGGGCACGGTGCACTGCCCGGTCCTGCACGAGAGCGATCCGGGGCCCGATCCGCTGGCTGCTCGCCGCTCCGACTCAGGCGCCTTCTCAGTTCAGGACCACTACTGTGGCAACGGCGGCGGGCTGCTCGACCTCACTGACCCGAACGGCAGTGGTGATCTGCCACTGCCCGGCCGCAGGGACGACGAGTTCGGCCCGGTAGCTGCCGGGCTTTGCTCCCGGCCGCACCTCGGCCGCCAGCGGTCCCAGGCTCAGGTTGGGCTCGGCCGCGCTGACCTGCGGCACACCGAGGGGAACGATGGGACGGCCCCCGGCATCGGTGAGGTCAAAGGTGATGACATTGACCCCCACCCGGCCGGGGGTGAACCGGCCGGTCAGGTGCCCGGTCCCGAGCACCACGAGCACGGGGGTCGCGGTCGGGACCGGCTCCGGGGTCGCGGACGCACGGGGGTTCTGCAGGGTGAGAACCGAGGTCAGGCAGACGACCAGCACCAGCCCGA
>JBDTVJ010000221.1:0-4214 GCA_040007275.1 Terracoccus sp. | reverse complement strand
GGGCCCAGGGTGCTCCCGACCGCCCGCCACGGCCCCGAGCCGCTGGCCCGGCGGCGGCGGGACGCGGGACGCGGGACGCGGGTGAGGCTGTCGGTGTCGCACTCCGGCTGGCCCCGCGGACCAGTTCCTGAGTGCCTGCTCGAGAAAGACGGCAAGAGGACCGTGAATCAACTCGCACTATCGGCCGGATCACTGGCTGCCCGCTCCAGAAAGCGCTTGCCCGGGTGGTCAAAAGTGTTGGTGGGCGTAATCGGTGCAGCCGTTCATCGCCGTGATGGCCTCTGCCTATCGGAAGGTATCCGTGAGGAGCCCAGCCAGGGCCATCCTGGTGCCCGGGATGCAGCGGTTGCCCCTTCCTGAAGCTGGTTCCGGGGGGCGTCGGCCGCAGCGCTGGTGCGGGATATTCCCAGTGACGTCCGTTCCGGACGGTGCGAGACTCACGTGATGCGTCCTTACCAGGTGGTCGGGGGTCTCGAGGCTTCCTTTGTCGCCAACGGGTCCTCGCGGCTCGCAGTCCGTCAGTGGGGCGCGGGTGGCACGCCGATCCTCGGGCTGCACGCCGGCGTCGCCGACAGCCGGGTGTGGCAGGAATGCGCCCTGAACTGGGCGGATGCCGGCCGTCGTGGTCGGCAACAGCATGGGCGGGCCCTTGGGCTCGAGCAGCTCCTCTCGGAGATGAACGGACGCGCTGCGGCCCTCCCGACCGGCGACGTGACTCCTACCCGTCCTGTCTGGACCGCGCGCGCGAGTCGCTCTCCGTACCAGCGGTGTTCGTGGTCGGTGAGCACGACTTGCCCGGCTTTAGTGTCGTCGCCGCCGCGATGGCTGAGCGGGTCCGGGATGCCCACCTGGTGACCCTGCCGTGCACGGCTCACCTCCCTTCGCTCGACGCGCCAGCCGCGCTCGCCGCCCTGGTTCTCGACGTGGTACCTGGCGCGCCTGCATGAGTCCGCCCGACTGGAGACACGACCCTGGCCGCGGCCACACCCCGGCGATACCCTGACCCATGAGCGGGGTCGAGCCACCGGTTGCCACTGGAAGGGAGCACGGACTCTCCGGCCTGCTGGCTGACGCGCGCGGACATGGCTTCGTCGGGCGCACCGAGGAGCTGGCCGCCTTTGCCGACTCCTTGGCGGGCGCCTCATCGGTCCGGGTCCACCTCGTTCACGGCCCGGGCGGCATCGGGAAGTCGACCCTGCTCGACGCCTTCGCTCGCCTCGCGGCCGCGCAGGGACTCCGGCCCGTCTACCTCGACGCCAAGGACGTCGACTGCACTGGTACCGCCGTGGCAGCGGCCGTCGCGGAGCGGTCGGTACGGGCGGGCTATGACCCTGAGGAGGCGCCCGACGTTCTGCTCCTGGACAGTTTCGAGCTGCTGGCACCGTTGGAGCGATGGGTTCGCGAGGAACTGCTTCCGGCCAGGCCACGAACGTCGGTGACCGTGGTTTCGGGACGCGACCCGCCCTCGGCCGCTTGGCGTCTCGACCCGGGGTGGCGCCATCTCGCCCGGATCCACGGCCTCACCGAGCTGAATTCCGCTCAGAGCGCCGATCTACTGGCCCGGCTCGGCGTCGCGGCGGCCGATCGCACGGTCATCGTGCGCATCGGACGCGGCCACCCACTGGTGCTCGCGATGCTGGCCGAGGCCCGCGGCGCCAGCACCCTCATCGCCAATTTCGCCGACGCCCCGGACCTCGTGGCGCAGGTGTGCCGGCTGCTCGTCGACGATGTACCGGATGCCGCCCACCGGTCTGGGCTCGCCACATGCGCCCACGCCACTCGGATGACGGCCGACCTGCTCCGGTGCACCGTCGGCTCCCGTGCCGAGGAGGTGTGGGACTGGCTTGAGTCGCGACCTTACGTCCGGCGCGGGGCCGTCGGGCTCTTTGTCCATGACGTCGTGCGCGAGGTCTTCGAGGCCGAGTTCGCCCAGCGGTCACCCGACGCGTATGTCGCGCTGCACGTCGCCGTCCGCGGCTACTTCTTGGGCCGCCTCGCCGACCCAGGTGAGCCGCATCCGGACCGGGCTGCGGCCGAGCTGCTCTTCCTCCACCGCAGGGGGCCTCTGTCGGAGATGATGGCCACGCTCCGAGAAGGCGGGCTCCTGCCCGTAGCCCGAGCCGGCCCGGAAGACCGCGCGGGCATCTTGACGCTGATCGAGGAGGCCGAGGGGCCGCAGGCGGCCGCGCTGGCCGGTCGATACGCCGCCGAGCAACCGGGCTGCCTGTACCGGGCGCGGTCCGACGACGGGGTCGAGGCGTTCGCGATGCAGGTGTACCTACCGACCGGGGGCCCGCTCGACGTCGACGACCCCGTCGCTGCGGCCGTTCTGGCGCTCGTAGCGGAGCGCGCGCCCCTACGGCCGGGCGAACGGGTCAACGTCAACCGCTTCGCAGGGTCGTCCCGGGGCTACCAGCGCGACCCCACCGTGTTCCTCGTCAACGGTGTGTCCTGCGTGCTCGAATGGGGTCAACGGCCCGCCGCCTGGACGTTCATCGTCACCAGCGAGCCCGAGCAGTACGGCGCCTACTTCGAATACCTCGGCATGGCCCGGATGCTCGAGCTATCGCTTCCGAGCCCTGTCGTCGGGCCTGAGCCGCTGCTCGTCGTCGGTTACGGCTGGGACCGCCGTCGGTTTCCGGTCCCCGCACTCTTCGAGCTGATGGCCCGCCGAGAGCTGAGCGGCGAACAAGGACCGCCACCGCCCGAGATGCTGAGGCCGGCCCCGCTCTCGCAGGCCGCCTTCGCCGCTGCGGTCCGGGCCGCGCTCGTCGAGATCGGACGGCCCGACCGGCTCGGCGACTCGCCGCTGCTCGGGTCGGCACTGGTCCCGGTGGAGGCGACAGATCGGGTCACAGCTTTGACTGCTGCACTGTCGCAGGAGATTCGGGCACTGGACGACGAGCGGCGAGGTAGCGAACACCGACGCGTCCTGGAACGGACCTACCTCAAGGGCGCACCGTCGCAGGAGGTGGCCGCGCAGGTGCTCGGCCTGCCGTTCAGCACCTACCGCCGCCACCTCGCCCAGGCGGTGGGGCGGCTGGTCGAGGTGCTCTGGTCGGTCGAGATCGGTGAACGGCCCGGACCAGCCCGGCGCTGAGGCAGCGCAGGCCATGGGCTAAAAGTGGGCAGGAAGTGGTCTGTCCGGTGAGCGCCCGTCGGCGAGATGGTGACGGTTCGCCGACCAGGAGAACCACCATGAACCAGCCCGCTGCCCCGACCACCACCCTGAGCACCACCGGGACCCCGCACCGCCGCTCGATCGTTGTCGTGGGCGCCGGCCTGATTGGCCTCACCACCGCGATCCTGCTGGCGCGGGACGGCCACCGGGTCACCGTGCTCGACGGTGACCCCACCCCGCCGCCCGCCACCCCCGAGGAGGCCTGGGTCGGCTGGTCACGCCCTGGAGTCAACCAGTTTCGCCAGCCCCACCTGATGCTGCCGCGGTGGACCGCGGAGATGGCGCGCGAGCTGCCCGACCTGCTCACCCGGCTGGTGACGGACGGCGCCGCCCAGGTGAACACGCTGCACCTGCAGCCCGAGCGCGTCACCCACGGGTGGCGGCCGGGCGACGAGGCGTTCGACACGGTCACGGCCCGTCGGCCGGTGCTCGAGGCGAGCGTGAGCCGGCTCGCCTCCGCCCAGCACGGCCTGACCATCCGGCGGGGGGTGCGGGTCACCGGCCTCGTCGCGGATGCCGGCACCGACGGGCCCATCCGGAACGTGCGGGGCGTCACGACCGCTGAGGCCACTGTCGTCGCCGACCTCGTCATCGACGCGGGTGGTCGCCGCACCCCGGTCCCCGGCTGGCTGCGCCGGCTCGGCGGCCCTGACCCGGTCGAGAACCGTGAGCCCTGCGGCTTCGTCTACTACGGTCGGCACTACCGCGCCAGCAACGGCCATCTCCCCACGGGCCACGGGCCGGCCCTGTCCCACCACCCCTCGTGGTCGACCCTGACCCTCCCGAGCGACGGGGGCACCTACTGCATCGTGCTGGTCACCAGCGCCAAGGACCGCGCCCTGCGTGCTCTGCGTGAGGAGGCCGCCTGGGAAGCCGCCGCCCGGACGAGTCCGGTCGCCGCACCGTGGCTGCAGCACGGCATCCCGCTCACGGGGGTCTCGCCCATCGCCGGCCTCGAAGACGTTCGCCGCGGCTACGTCAGGGATGGCCATCCGGTCGTGACCGGGCTGGTCGCGGTCGGTGACGCCTCGGC
>JBDTVJ010000220.1:0-4233 GCA_040007275.1 Terracoccus sp. | reverse complement strand
TGGGGCCTGTAGCTCAGTTGGTAGAGCACCGCGTTTACACCGCGGGTGTCGTCGGTTCGAGCCCGGCCGGGCCCACGTGGATCACCTCGTGCTGCGCGACGTCGTGTCGGCTCTCGACGACCTCTACCCGCCCACCAGTGCTGCCTCCTGGGACCGCGTCGGTCTCGTTGCGGGCGACCTCGACCGTCCGGTGCGCCGGGTTCTGTTCGCCGTCGACCCCACCCTCGCTGTCATCGACGAAGCGGCGGCCTGGGAGGCCGATCTGCTGGTCACCCACCACCCGTTACTGCTCCACGGCATCCATTCGGTGGCGACAACGAGCGCGAAGGGCGCGGCGGTCACCCGCCTCGTCGAGAACAGGGTGGCCCTGTTCGTGGCGCACACGAACGCCGACGTCGCGCAGCCGGGCGTCTCCTCCATGCTGGCGGACGCCCTCGGGCTGGCCGATCAGCGTCCCCTGTCGACGCTGGAGGGCAGGGACGGCCGGCCGTACGCCGCCGGCCGGGTGGGCGAGCTGCCCGCCACGTTGACCCTGGCCGAGTTCGCGGGGCGGCTGGCCGCGGTCCTGCCGGCCACGGCGGGCGGCATCCGGGTCAGCGGCGACCCCGACGCCCCGGTGCGGGTCGTGGCGGTGATGGGCGGCGCCGGAGACGACCGGTTCGACCAGGCGCGTGAGGTCGGCGCCCACGTCTACGTCACCGCTGACCTGCGTCACCACCCGGTTCTCGAGGCTCGGGAGGAGTCGGCCGGCGGCCCTCCCTACCTGGTCGACGCCGGTCACTGGGCCACGGAGTCACTGTGGCTGGTGAGTGTGCGCGACCGCCTGCGGGCGGCCCTGGACGAGATCACGACACCACCGGCTAGGGTCGCAACGAGAATCTCTGTCGTTCGCACCGAGCCGTGGACCTTCGTGGTCGGTGCGAACGCTGCCACGCCGTCACCGGAGGTGCCCCCTGAAAGCTGACCCGTCACGCCAGTGGCGTCTGCTCGACCTGCAGGCCATCGACACGCGTCTCGACCAGATCACCCACGCGTGTGCGCATCTGCCGCAGAGGCCCGCCCTGACGCAGGCCCGGGCCGAGCTGTCGTCGCTCGACACCGCCATCGTCAACGCCCGCACCGCGGCCGACGACGTGCAGGGCGAGCTCGTCAAGTCGGAGCAGGACGTGCAGCTTGTGCGTGACCGGGCGGCGCGCAACCAACAGCGACTGGATGCCGGTCAGGGCACGCCCAAGGACCTTCAGGCACTGCAGCACGAGCTCACGTCGCTCGCTCGTCGTCAGGGCGACCTGGAAGACATCGAGATCGAGGTGATGGAGCGGGCCGAGTCGCTCGCCGCCAGGGTCACGACGCTCGAGCGGCAACGTGCCGAGCTGGCCGAAACCGTCGATGCGCTCCAGCGCGAGCTCGATGACGCCCTGCGCACCTTCGAAGGCGAGGCCGCCCAGGTGGCGTCTGGTCGGGACGACATCGTGGCCGGCGTCGGCGACGAGCTGGCCACCCTGTACGAAAAGATCCGCCTCTCGAGCGGTGGTCTCGCCGCGGCCGAGATCAAGCACCGTCGGTGTGGCGGCTGTCGTCTGGAGCTGAACAACGTCGACCTCAATCGCATCCGCACCGCGCCGGAAGACGAGGTGGTGCGCTGCGAGGAATGCCGACGCATCATGATCCGCACCGGCGAGTCGGGGCTGTGACTCGAGCGGCATCCGGCGGTTCGAGGTCTCACGGAGCAGGCACGGTTCGTCGGCTCGTCATCGAGGCCGACGGCGGCTCGCGGGGAAACCCGGGGGTGGCCGGCTACGGAGCCCTTGTCCGGGAGCCGTCGACCGGCGAGGTGCTGGTCGAGCTGGCCGAGCCGCTGGGCAAGGTCAGCAACAACGTGGCGGAGTACTCCGGGTTGATCGCGGGCCTGCGCGCCGTGCTCGACATCGATGCCGCGGCCTCGGTCGTGGCGCGGCTGGACTCCAAGCTCGTCGTGGAGCAGATGGCGGGGCGTTGGAAGATCAAGCACGAGGATATGCGCCGGCTCGCCCTCAAAGCGCGTGAGCTGTGTTCTGAGATCAGCGCGGCCGGTGGGTCGGTTGACTTCGAGTGGATTCCGCGTGAGAAGAACAAGGCGGCCGACGCCCTGAGCAACGAGGCCATGGACGGCAACTCGGTGCACCGCGTGCCGATCGGCTCTGGGAACGCGGGTGAGGCGCAGTCTGGTGCGCCGGCTGAGGCGCCGGCTGAGGCGCCGGCTGACGACCGTCCGAGCGTCGAGCCCGCGGCGGGTGACGGGTCGCCGACGCGCGAGGCCCTGCGTCTGCTGCTCGTGCAGGAACCCGCAGACCCGGGCGACGCCCCCCGCGTCGCGCAGGCCGTACGCCGGCTCGTCGGTGGCGCAGGGCGATTGGTTTCGGGCGCCGTTGCGGCAGAGACAGTTTCAGCAGTGGCGGAGGCGCTGGAACTTTTCGTGGAGCACCAGGACGACTGGTCGGCGCCCGGTGGCCAGGGCGCCGATGTGCGGGTGCGCGCTGCCTACGAACAGCTGGCCCGGCGGGGTGGGACCGTCGTCGTGGTCACCACCCGCCGAGGGGTGCTGACGGTGGTGGGCGAGGTGCTCGGCATCCCACACGACCGGTTCTGGGCGCTGGCCACGGCCCCGGGCAGCCTGAGCGGAGTGGAGGTGTGGCCCGACGGCACCGCTTCGGTCGCTTTCACCAACCGGACCGACCACCTCGGTTGAGCGTCGCTGTGCGATATTCGCTGTCATGACGTATGCCGGTGATGTGACTCCCGACGATGCCTGGGCCGCCCTTCGCGACCAGCCGGACGCCGTGCTCGTCGACGTGCGCACGCGAGCGGAGTGGGCGTATGTCGGCCTGCCCGATCTCGGGACCATCGGCAAGGAGGTCGTGCAGGTGGAGTGGCAGAGCTACCCCGACGGCGGCGTGAACGACCTCTTCACCAGCGACCTCGAGGACGCCGGGGTCGCCCACGACCAGCCGGTCTATCTCCTCTGCAGGTCTGGAGTGCGCTCGATCGCGGCCGCCGAGGCCGCCACCCGTGACGGTTGGGCGCAGGCGTACAACGTGCTCGAGGGCTTCGAGGGCCCACCCGATGACCAGCGACACCGTTCGGTGGCGGGCTGGAAGGTCGCAGGCCTGCCGTGGGTACAGGGATGACCGACCCGAGCGACGGAGCCCCCGACCAGTGGCGACCCGACACCGTTGCAGTACGAGCGGGACTGTCCCGCAGCGAGTTCCAGGAGACGTCCGAGGCCCTCTACCTCACCTCGGGCTTCATCTACCCGACGGCCGAGGACGCGGAGGCGGCCTTCAAGGGTGACGTCGACCGGTTCATCTACTCGCGCTACGGCAACCCCACCGTGTCGATGTTCCAGGAACGGCTGCGTCGGCTCGAGGGCGCCGAGGCCTGCTTCGCCACCGGGTCGGGAATGGCTGCCGTGTTCGTGGCCCTGGCTGCGTTGCTCGGGCAGGGTGACCGGGTCGTGTCCTCTCGCGCGTTGTTCGGCTCGTGTTTCGTGATCCTCGACGAGATCCTGCCGCGGTGGGGGGTCGAGACCGTCTTCGTCGACGGCGGTGACCTCGACGCCTGGCGAGAGGCGCTGGCCGAGCCCACGACGGTGGTCTTCTTCGAGACCCCGAGCAACCCCATGCAGGAGCTGGTCGACATCCAGGCGGTGAGCGACCTGGCCCATGCGGCCGGCGCTCAGGTGGTCGTCGACAACGTGTTCGGCACGCCGGTGTTCAGCAGGCCCTTGGAGTTCGGCGCCGACATCGTCGTCTACTCGGCGACGAAGCACATCGACGGCCAGGGGCGCACGCTCGGCGGTGCCGTGCTCGGCTCGAAGGAGTTCATCGACGGCCCGGTTCAGAACCTGATGCGACACACCGGCCCGGCCATGTCGCCGTTCAACGCGTGGGTGCTCGTCAAGGGGCTCGAGACCTTGTCGCTGCGGGTCGAGCGGATGGCGGCCAGCGCACTCGACGTGGCCCACCTGCTCCAGGCGCACCCGTCGGTCAAGCGCGTCGTGCACCCGTTCCTCGAGTCGCACCCGCAGCACGAGCTCGCCACACGGCAGATGTCTGGTGGCGGAACGGTCGTGACGTTCGAGCTCGACGGCGGCAAGGCGGAGGCGTTCGCCATGATGAACGCCCTCAAGATCATCGAGATCAGCAACAACCTCGGCGACAGCAAGTCGCTCGTCACCCATCCCGCGACGACGAC
>JBDTVJ010000219.1:0-4247 GCA_040007275.1 Terracoccus sp. | reverse complement strand
CGGTCGAGTGGCCACTTTCGTACGGTCGAGTGGCCACTTTCGTACGGTCGAGTGGCCACAGCGGTGGTAAAGGGACCCCCGAAAAGCCTGAGACACTGGATCTCATGCCCATGAAGACCCGCGCGGACATCCGCAACGTCGCCATCGTCGCCCACGTCGACCATGGCAAGACCACCCTCGTCGACAAGATGCTCTGGCAGAGCGGCGCGTTCGGCGCCCACCAGCACGTCGACGAACGGGCGATGGACTCAGGCGACCTTGAGCGCGAGAAGGGCATCACGATCCTCGCGAAGAACACCGCCGTGCATTACACGGGCAAGGCCGCCGCCGACCGTGGGCTCACCGAGGGCGTCACCATCAACATCATCGACACCCCCGGTCACGCCGACTTCGGCGGTGAGGTCGAGCGCGGTCTGTCCATGGTCGACGGCGTCGTGCTGCTCGTCGACGCCTCCGAGGGCCCGCTGCCGCAGACCCGCTTCGTGCTACGCAAGGCGCTCGCCGCGCACCTTCCGGTCATCCTGTGCATCAACAAGGTCGACCGCCCCGACTCGCGCATCGCCGAGGTCGTCGACGAGGCCTACGAGCTCTTCCTCGACCTCGACGCCACCGAGGAGCAGATCGACTTTCCGATCGTGTACGCCTCGGCCAAGGCCGGCCGCGCCGCCATGGCGCGCCCCGAAGACGGTGGGATGCCCGACGGCGACGACCTCGAAGCCCTGTTCGCCACCATTCTCGAGACGATCCCGGCCCCGACCTACGACGACGAGGCGCCACTGCAGGCCCACGTCACCAACCTCGACGCCTCGAACTTCCTCGGCCGACTCGCCCTGCTCCGCGTCTTCAACGGCACGATCAAGAAGGGCCAGCAGGTCATGTGGTGCCGCCACGACGGCACGCAGCAACGGGTGAAGATCACCGAGCTGCTCATGACCGAGGCCCTCGAGCGCAAGCCCGCCGAGAGCGCCGGGCCGGGCGACATCATCGCCGTGGCCGGTATCCCCGAGATCACGATCGGCGAGACCCTCGCCGACGCCGACAACCCGATTCCGCTGCCCCTCATCACAGTCGACGAGCCGGCCATCTCGATGACCATCGGCACCAACACCAGCCCGATGGTCGGGCGGGTGCGCGGTTCGAAGGTCACCGCCCGCATGGTCAAGGACCGTCTCGACAAGGAGCTCGTCGGCAACGTCTCGCTGCGCATTCTGCCGACCGAGCGCCCTGACGCGTGGGAGGTGCAAGGCCGCGGTGAGCTGGCCCTGGCCATCCTCGTCGAGCAGATGCGACGCGAGGGCCACGAGCTGACCGTCGGCAAGCCGCAGGTGGTCACCCGCGAGGTCGACGGCAAGGTGCAGGAGCCTGTCGAGCGACTGACGATCGACACGCCCGAGGAGTTCCTCGGCCCGATCACGCAGATCCTGGCCGCCCGCAAGGGCCGCATGGAGCAGATGACCAACCACGGCACCGGTTGGATCCGGATGGAGTTCCTCGTGCCGAGCCGTGGCCTGATCGGCTTCCGCACCGAGTTCCTCACCGAGACGCGCGGCACCGGCATCGCCCACCACGTGTTCGAGGACTACGAGCCCTGGTACGGCGCCATCACGACACGCACGAGCGGCTCGCTCGTCTCTGACCGCAGCGGGGTCGTCACGGCCTACGCGATGGTCAACCTCCAGGAGCGCGGCACCCTGTTCACCGACCCGACCACGGAGGTCTACGAGGGCATGATCGTCGGCGAGAACTCCCGCGCCGACGACATGGACGTCAACATCACCAAGGAGAAGAAGCTCACCAACGTGCGCGCCTCCTCCTCTGACAACTTCGAGAAGATCGTGCCCCCGCGCAAGCTCAGCCTCGAACAGAGCCTCGAGTTCTGCCGTGAGGACGAGTGCGTCGAGGTGACCCCGGAGGCCGTGCGTATCCGTAAGCTCGTGCTTGACGGCACGGTACGCGGTCGCACCGCCTCCCGGGCGAAGTCGGCAGCCAAGTCAGGAAGCTGAGCCGGCGCTGAGCCGGCGCTCGGGCTGGGAGGATCGACGCGTGTCCCGACTCCTCTTCGTCCACGCCCACCCCGACGACGAGACGCTGACCTGCGGCATCGCGATGGCCCACCACGTGGCTCGGGGTGATGACGTGCATGTGCTCACGGCCACCCTCGGCGAGGAGGGCGAGGTCATCCCCCCCGACCTGCGCCACCTCGAGGGAGCGGCCGGAGACCCCCTCGGGCCGTACCGGCACGGTGAGCTGACCGAGGCTCTGCGCCGGCTGGGCGTCACCGGTCACGTGCTCGGCGCCAAAGCCGGCCGCCTCTCGCGGTACCGCGACTCGGGCATGGTGGGCTCGGCCGCAGCGGCCCGCCCGGAGGCCTTCGCGGGGGCCTCCCTCGACGAGGCGGGTCAGCTCGTGGCCGAGGTGGTGCGCGAGCTGCGCCCTGACGTCGTCGTGACCTATGACCGGTTCGGGGGCTACGAGCACCCCGACCACGTGCAGACCCACCGCGTGACTCGGGCAGGACTGTCGGCGCTGTCAGACGAAGACCTGCCGGGGCGCACCTTCGAGATCCTCACGCCCCTCTCATGGGCGCGCGACGACCGCGCCTTCGTGCGGTCGCTTGCGTCTTCGGCGTCCGGCCCGGTCGGGATGTCGCTCACCCTCCCGGCCGTCGACGCCCCCTTCCCGAGGTCGGTGGTCGCCGACGAGCAGGTCACGCACGCGGTGCACGACGTTGCTGCGCGAACGGTCAAGAACGATGCCCTTCGTGCGCACGCCACGCAGGTGCTGGTCGTCAGTGACGACGTCTTCGCGTTGTCGAACCTCATCGCCGCGCGCAGCAGCGACCGCGAGGGCTTTCGCCGGGTCGACCCCCGCAGCTGGATGCCCGTGGGCGAGCTCGTCGGCGAGCGCCCCGGCCTGCTCGACTGAGGCCGCGGGTCAGCCGTCCGTGCGACCGAGGTAGCTGTACTCGTGGTGCACGACGAAGCCCAGGCGCTCGTAGAAGGCGATGGCTCCGGGGTTGTTCCCGGAGACCTGAAGGAAGATGGCCGCCATGTTGTTCTCCTTGGCCACCAAGGCGATCGACGACGTCATGGCGGTGGCGATGCCCCGGCGTTGGTGGTCGGGGTGCACCCAAACGGCGAAGATGCCGGCCCAGCCCGGGCTGATGGACATCCGGGAGACGCCGACGATGCGCCCGCTGGCCTCATCGCGCACGGAGAGGAACAGCTGCCCGGCGCTGCCGGTGAGCACCGCCTCGGTGACGCCCGGAACGACGGGACGCTGCTCGCCGTAGGCCATCAGCCAGTCGGGGCGTAGCACGGCATCCGCGTTCACGGGCACCGAGTCGGTCGTGAGCGGCGGCACGTTCTTGGCGGAGGCCGTCATGACCAGGATCCGTTCCCAGTCGGAGCGGCCACCGCCGGCGACGTAACCGCGGCCGAGCAGGGCAGACCCGACCGGTTGGTCACCCATGGCGAATCCCGCCTCGCCCGTGATCTGGAAGAGCGTGGGCGCGTCACGGTTGTCATACCACTTCTCGCAGAAGTCGATCGCCCTGTCGAGGGGGAGGCTCGGATCGCCAACGGCCAGAACGGAGTTGGCTCGCCCGGTGAAACCACCGGCAGACCGCAGCTGCCACTCGCCGAGCCCGCCCAGGTCAGTCGCCGGCCAACCGGTCGCCATCACCCGCTCGAGATCGTCGACGGAAACGCGTAGGTGGGCCGGCCCCGACCGCGCCGCAGCAGGGGGCACGTCGCGGGCGGCGATGACCTCGGTGCGGATCAGCTTCACCCGCTCCGTCCTGGTGTCGACGATGAGGAAGTCGTCGTTGCGGGCGATGAGCGACCCGACGAAGTCGGTCGCTCCGGCGGCAGAACCCTCCGCAAGCCGGTACCGCACGACGACCCGCCCGCCGACGGTGAGGTCGGCCGAGAGCCGGTGGCCCGGTGTCGGCTCGCTCGCTGGTGCCCCGGGCGACTCGTCTGGCGACTCATCAGGCGACTCACCAGGCGAGTCACCAGGCGACTCACCGGGGGTCTCATCGGTGGGGTGGGGCACGGGGTCACCGTTCATGTCCGGCATACTAAGTGGTAGGCCGTGGCGCTCCCGCACTCGTGTGCGGGGTCCGACCATGGTCACCGTCATTCACCAGCACCATTCGTCCGCAGTGCCCCTGCAGGAGGTCCGTACTTCTATGACCTACGTCATCGCCCAGCCGTGCGTCGACCTCAAGGACCGGGCCTGCATCG
>JBDTVJ010000218.1:0-4250 GCA_040007275.1 Terracoccus sp. | reverse complement strand
CGACTCAGGCGCCGACTCAGGCGCCGACTCAGGCGCCGACTCAGGCGCCGACTCAGGCGCCGACTCACGCGCCGACTCAGGCGCCGACTCAGGCGAGGAGTCAGGCGAGGGGTCGGGGTGCTGCGACGACGACGGCGGGGGTGCGAAGAGCGACGGCACAGCGGCATACGGGCGGGCCTGCTCAGGCCCCACTGGCAGATCGTCAGGGCTGGGCGCCGGCTCGTAGTCGCCCGTCAGCACTTCAGCCCGTCCTTCGGGGTGACGCCCTGCACGTAGTAGAAGTCGATGGCCAAGTCGACGCAGGCGTTGCCGCGCCGGTACGCGGTGTGGCCGTCGCCGTCACGCGAGATCAGCACGGCGTTGCTCAGCTGGTCGCGCAGCCGTTTGCTCCACTCGTAGATGGTGGCCGGGTCGCGGGTGGTGCCGACCACGACGATCGTGTTGCTGCCCTCGGCCGAGATCGTGTGTGGCGGCTCGCCGCCCTTGACCGGCCACACTCCGCAGGGCAGGGCGCCCCAGGCCAGGAAGGCGCCCCAGGTCGGCGCGGTCTGGGCGAAGTCCTTCGCGTACTGCTCGTAGGTCGAGAGATCAGGGCTGTCGGGCCGGTCGAGGCAGTTGACGGCGTAGATGACCTCCAGCAGGTTGTTGGTGTAGTTCCCACCCGGAGCCCGGTACGCGTACTGGTCGGCGAGCTTCATCAGGCCGGCACCGCTGCCCGCCTTCGCTGCGGCGATGGCGTCGGTGAGGCTCCCCCACGAGCCCTCGTCGTACATGGCCCCGGCGAAGCCGAGGGAGGCCCACGCCTCGTTCAGCTCGGGTACGGCCGAGTCGCCGGAGGGCAACGGTTTGGCGTCGAGACCCTTGAGGAAGGTGCGGATCCACTGCATGCCCTCGTCGACGGAGTCGCCGAGGATGCAGTCACCACTGTCGACGCAGCTCTGCACGTAGGCCCGGGTCGCCAGCTCGAAACCCTGGGCCTGGCCCTGGCCCAGCTCGGCGCTCGTCAGGTCAGGTGGCACGACCCCGTCGAGCACGAACCGGCCGACCCGCTTCGGAAAGAGGCCGGCGTAGGTCGAGCCGAGGAAGGTGCCGTACGACTTTCCGAGATAGTTCAGCTGGGAGTCACCGAGAGCGGCCCGCAGCACATCCATGTCCTTGGCGGCATCGACCGTCGACAGGTGGGGCAGCAGCTTGGCGTTCTTCTGCTCGCAGCCGGCTGCCAGGTCCTTGGCCTCGACAAGCAGCTGCTGCTCTTCGGCCCGGTCGTCGGGAGTGGGGTCGGTGCCGAGGAAGGCGTCGAGCTGGCGGTCGGAGAGGCAGTCGACCGGGGCTGAGCGGCCCACGCCGCGCGGGTCGAACCCGACCACGTCGTAGTAGCGGCGCACCGGGTCACCCACGATGGCGTTGGCGTTCGCGGCGTAGTCGACGCCCGACCCGCCGGGGCCACCGGGGTTGACCACGAGCGAGCCGAGCCGTCTGCTCTGATCGCTGGCCTTGACCCGCAGCACCTTGATGCCGATCTGACCGTCGGCCGGCTTCGCGTAGTCGATCGGCACCCGCAGGTTGGCACACTCGAACTTCGCGCAGGCCTGCCAGGTCAGCTTCTGGTCGTAGAAGATCGATAGCGCCGCGTCCGGGGCCGACGTAGCGACCGGGGCAGGGGCCGTGAGGGCCACCGGTTCGGGACCCCCGGTGGTGCAGGCGCCCGCGAAGGACACCACGGTGGCCACTGCGACCGCGGTGACGACAGCGCGGGTGCGCAACCGGAGACTCATGCTCGAAACCGTAACCCGCGACGTCGGTCGTCGCCGATTCGGTGAGACGTGGAGACACCCGCCCGCCTCCCGGCTCCCGGTCGGCTGAACATCACCTCCTGGTCGAGCAGGACGGATGACCGGGCAGGGTCACGCGCCGAGGTCGCGGGGCGTGCGCAGCTGCAGCGCCATGGCCTCAAGGGCCAGCAACGGGGGCACGTTGGCGTTGATGCGGTCGCGGGCCTCGTTGATGGCGTCCATCGCCGCAAGCAGACCCTCGGGTGAGAAGACCCCGGCCAAGGCCCGCACCTTGGCGATCGCGTCAGGGTTGACCAGTTCGACATCAGAACCCAGCGCGGTGACGAGGGCGTCGCGGTAGATCGAGCTGAGGTCGACGAGCGACCGGTCGATCATGTCGCGGGCGAACCGCGTGGCCCGAGTCTTCTGCTCCTTCTCGAGGGAGCTGACCTGCGAGCGGATGTGGGGTGGCTGGGTGCGGGCGGTCGGGTCGGCGCCCAGCAGCTCGAGCAGACGAACCCGTTCAGCGGCATCCCGTTCGGCGCCACTCGAGCTGGACTCCTCGTCGGCGATCTGGGCAAGGTCGGCCGCGGCGCCGATGGCGTCTCCCACTCCGACGATCTTCGTCGACATCGCGATGACGTCATGACGCCGGATGCGGGCGCCCTCGTCGCGGGCCAGCCGTCGCGCGAGCCCCACGTGCGACTGGGCGGCCCGCGCGGCGTAGAGGGCCATGGCCGGGTCGGCACCGTCGCGTCGGTGCAGCAGCTCGGCGACGGCCCCGATCGGAGGGGTGCGCAGCCGCACGTGACGCGAGCGCGACCGGATGGTGATGATGACGTCTTCGAGGCTGGGAGCACACAGCATCCAAACCGTTCTCGGGGTCGGCTCCTCGAGCGCCTTGAGCAGGGCATTGGCGGGGGCGTCGCTGTAGGAGGTGAGCCGGTCGGCGTCCTCGATGATGATGACCCGATACCGGCCGACCGACGGCCGCAGGGCGGCCTCCTGCACGAGCTCGCGCATCGCCGCGACCTTGATCGACAGGCCCTCTGTGGAGACGACCAAGACGTCGGCATGGGTGCCGTCGAGGGCGGTGCGACACTCGCGGCACGTTCCGCACCCGCCGTCGGGGCACTCGAGGGCTGCCGCGAAGGCCCGGGCCGCGGTCGAACGCCCGGAACCCGGAGGACCGGTGAACAACCACGCGTGGGTCATGGCCGACTCGTCGGTCACGGCCCGCGAGAGGGTCTCGATGGTCGGCTCCTGGCCGACGAGGTCGCTCCAGATGGTCATCGCAGCCCCGCCACGGCCTCATCGACCCGGTCCCGCACGACCGTGTGGATCTGCTCGGGCGCCAAGCCGGCGTCTACCACCAGGTAGCGGTCGGGCTCACGGGCGGCGAGAGCGAGGAAGCCCTGTCGCACCGCGCCGTGGAAGGTGTCGGCCTCGGCCTCGAGGCGGTCTGGTCGCTCGCCGCGCCGGGCCCGGCCCACCTCGGGGCTGACGTCGAGCACGACCGTCAGGTCGGGCAGCACGCCCGCCACGGCCCAACGCTGCAGAACGCGGATCTCATCGGCGCCGAGGTCGCGGCCGGCCCCCTGATAGGCGATGGAGCTGTCGGTGTACCGGTCGGTGATCACGATCTGGCCGGCGGCCAGGGCCGGACGGATCAGCTCGTCGACGTGGTGGGCCTTGTCGGCGGCGAAGAGCAGCGCCTCGGCCCGTGGACTGACGTGGTCGCCGTGGAGCACCAGCTCGCGAATCGCAGCGCCGAGCTCCGTGCCGCCGGGCTGCCGGGTCACCAGCACGTCGTGACCCTCGGACTCGAGCGCCTCCCTCAGCAGGCGCACCTGGGTCGACTTGCCGGCGCCGTCGCCACCTTCGAAGCACACGAAGAACCCGGGCGCCGTGCTGACGCGCTCCACGGCATCCGCAGAGGGGGCGGTGGCTGACTCACTCACGGGGCCGAGCCTATGTGACGGCACCGTCAGCGTCCGCCGCGGAAATCGCTTGACCCTGCCGCAGGGTGAGCCCTTACCTTCGTCGTTGACACGCACAAGACCGAGGAGGCGACGATGACGAACACCGACACGACAAGGGAGATCCGGCGTGACGACGACGAGCTCGTGGGCCTCCTTCGGTGCGAGGGCGAGCAGTGGCGGCCGGTGACCGTCTTCGGGGCCAGTCTGGCCGAGCCGACGGATGCCGCGCACGCGGAGACCGTCGCACGCGAACGCGGGCTGTCGAGCCTCGCCGACCGGTGGCTGGCGACGATCGACGGCGAGATCACCGAGGTGTGGCTCCTGGAGGTGCGCCCCGACCGGGTGCGCCTGCGCCGTCACGAGCCGATGGCGACCCAGAGTGGTCACGGCGAGTGGCACGAGGTCGCCGCCCTCGGCCTGCGGCTGGCCTGACCCCAGCCAGCTGAGGGGGGGCGGATGCGGCGGCGCCGGACCAGCTCTTCGGCGATCTGCACCG
>JBDTVJ010000217.1:0-4265 GCA_040007275.1 Terracoccus sp. | reverse complement strand
ACAACGACCAGAACAGGCGCAGGTCGGCGGCCCTGACCAACCGGCCCGGGCGAGGAGCCGGGCGAGCGGCGTGCGGCCGGGCGAGCGACGAGAGTCGGCCCGCTGGGTAGGCGTCCTGACCGGGCGTGAGCGGCGGCAGGTACGACACCGGCCCGCTCAGCAGCACCGGCCCACGGTGTCGGTCAAGGGTTCGACGCCACGCCCGCTCGTAACGGCCCAGAGCGGAGCTCGACACCAGGCAGTCGACGTCGAGGAAGACGAGCAGGTCGCAGCCCCGCCGGATGGCCTCGTCGGCGCCGACGTTGCGGGCGGTAGCAAGCGGTAGCTCCCCGTCACCGGGTACCGCGACCTCTCGGGTGATGACTTCGACACCCTGACGGGCCACCGGCCCGTCGGCCACCAGCCCGGCGATCTCGGGGTCACCCATCGAGACGACCACGTGCACGTCGGGCCGCAAGGCGGAGCCCGCGAGCGCGGCCAGATGAGCCTGGAGGTGGCGGTGCCGACCCGCGACGATCGTCACGACTGCGACCCGTCCACGACGAGTCTTCACGGACAGAGCCCCTCGATCAGGGCCACGGCGCGCGCAAGCCCGTCGAGGTCAGACCACTCGCTCCAACGGTCTCCTCCTCGTTGCCGGGTGCGGGCGAGCAGCTGGGGCCACGCCTCGTCGACCGGCCAGTCGGCCAGCCCCACCGCGATGCCGCTGCTGTCGATGACCTCCGCGGTCTCTTCCTGCTCGCCGAACGGACGCGCCTCGGCCACCACCACGGCCGGTCGTCGGCTGGCGGCGACCTCCGCCACGGCGTTCTGCCCGGCATGGGTGACCACGACCTCTGCGCGGGTCAGCTCTGACCACAGGGCGGCGGCATCCGCGCTGGCCGACGGTCGTCGCCACGACCACTCGGGGCCTGATGCGGCCGCGGCGCGCTCGAGATCGGGCCCGACCCCGTCACCGCCTCGACCCCACAGCAACAGCACCGAACCGGCCTCCACGGTGCCGCGCCCCGAAGCCCGGGCCAGGTCGTCGAGCCGAGAGAACCCACCGGTGTGACACGTCTTCTCGACCCACCGGCTGGGCCACCGGGTGCTGGCCAGACGCTCCGGCCACAGCGCGATGAGCCGGTCGGCGACGTCGTAGGCCAAGGCGTGAGCCCGGTCGCTCCGGTCGCCGCGCATCGCGACCACCACGACCCGCACACCGAGCAGGCGCACGAGCAGGGTCACCTCAACCGACACGTCGACCACCACGAGGTCGGGCCTGGCTCGTTCGACCCACCGCGAGATGACCGCCATCCGTGCGGCATACCCGTCGTGCGCAGTGGGCGCCCAGTGCAGGACTCCCCCGGCCGTCACGTCCACGCCGACGCCCGGCGCAGGATCGGCGTCGTGCGGGAGCTGGACCCACGGCCCCGTCCAGTCAGGGGGCCGGGGCAGGGAACTGAGCCCCGTCACGGGTCGACCGAGGGCCGCCGCCAGCAACCGGGCCCGGGTGAGGTGTCCCGAGCCCTGGTGGTGGACGTAGTAGCCGATCACCAGAGGGTCACCGGCCTCTCGTCACGGGATGAGCACGACCTTGAGGCAGCCGTCCTCCTTCTGCTGGAACGTGGCGTACATCTCAGGAGCCTGCTCGAGCGGCACGTGGTGAGTGGCCAACGTCTCGAGCCCGAGCACGTCATCGGCCTGCGACGCGATCTCCAGCAGCTCATCCGTCCACTTGCGTACGTGGCACTGGCCCATCCGGATCTGGAGCCCCTTGTCGAACATCTCCATCATCGGCAGCGGGTCGGCCATGCCGCCGTAGACGCCGCTGATCGACACGGTGCCCCCGCGACGCACGGCCGAGATCGCGGTGGTGACCGCCGAGAGCCGGTCGATGCCGACCCGTTCGATGGCGGCACGCGCCAAGGGCCCGGGCAGGTGCGACGCCGCCGTGATGGCCGTCTCGGCGGCCGGGTTACCGTGCGCCTCCATTCCGACGGCCTCGAGCACCGAGTCGGGCCCCCGGCCCTCGGTCATCTCGCGCAACGTCGAGGCCACGTCGTCGACCTCGCTGAGGTCAACCACGTGGGCACCACTCTGCCTGGCGAGCGCGAGCCGCTCGGGCACGAGGTCGACGGCGAACACCTGCTCGATGCCCTGGTGCAGGGCTGCGCGAACCGCGAGCTGGCCCACCGGGCCCAACCCGAGCACCGCGAGCGAACCTCCCTCTGGCACAGCGGCATACTGCAGGCCCTGCCAGGCGGTGGGCAGGATGTCGGAGAGGTAGAGAAAGCGGTCGTCGGGCATCTCGGTGGGCAGCTTGATCGGCCCGAAGTCGGCGTGCGGCACGCGGACCAGCTCAGCCTGACCGCCCGGGACCGAACCGTAGAGGCTGGTGTAGCCGAAGAGGTCGGCCCCCTTGTTCTGCTCGACGTTCTGCGTCGTCTCGCACTGGGCGAAGAGGCCACGGTCGCACATCCAGCAGTGACCGCAGGAGATGTTGAACGGCACGACGACGCGGTCGCCGACCGCAAGGTTCGACACGCCCGACCCGACCTGCTCGACGATGCCCATGAACTCGTGGCCGAGCACGTCACCCTTGCTCAAATAGGGCGCCAGGACCCGGTAGAGGTGCAGGTCGGAGCCGCAGATCGCGGTGGAGGTGACGCGCACGACGGCGTCGGTCGGCTGTTCGATGCGGGGGTCAGGGACGTCATCGATGCGTACGTCCTCGATGCCGTGCCAGGTGAGCGCTTTCATCACCCGACCGTATGTCGGGAGCGCGCGAGATGCTTCCACCCGCAAGGGTGGGCTCACTCCGCCGCCATAGTGACGGTCCCGCGTACCGCGCAGGCGACGACCGTGGCGGGCGGGATTGAACCATCAAGCTTCCGGGTACCAGTGGGGGGTACAGGAGCCTCAGCCCAGAGGCCGGTTCGAAGGGTGCCAGCAAGTCCCGTCCCGACGCGGCACCGGTCCAGAAGGAGAACCCGCAGCATGACCGCCACCTCCCACGCCAACGCCGCGCCGCTTCGCGTTGCTCTGGTCAACGACTACGAGCTCGTCCTGCGCGGCCTGGCCCAGATGTTCCGGCCCTACCGTGACCGCATCGCCATCGTCGAGCTCGATGCGCGGATGCCGGTGTCCCGTCCGGTCGATATCGCCCTCTACGACCCACACGGCCGGGCACAGAGCGAACAGCTCGTCGTCGAGGAGCTGATGGCCCAGGCCACGGTAGGCAAGGTCGTCATCTACGGCTGGACGTCGGGTTCCGAGCTGACACATCCGGGCCTGCGTCGCGCGTCCGCTGTGCTGTCGAAGGGTCTGGGGGCCCAGGAGCTCGTCGATGGTCTCGAGCGGATCCAACACGGCACGCTTCCGGCCCTCACGCCGCCGCGACGCGAACACCGCAGGTCGCTCGAGTGGCCGGGGCGTCACGAGGGCCTGACCCCCCGCGAGAGCGAGATGATCGCCCTGATCACCCAGGGCCTGACGAACCAGGCGATCGCCGACCTCACCTACCTCAGCATCAACTCGGTGAAGTCCTACATCCGCACGGCTTACCGCAGAATGTCGGTGACGACTCGAAGCCAGGCCGTGCTCTGGGGCGTGCAGCACGGCTTCGAACCCGACCACGTGCGCATCGCGTCATGACCGACTCCCGCAGAGTGCTCGTGACCGGCGCGTCGAGCGGTATCGGCCGCGCCAGCGCCCTGGCCCTCGCCCGAACCGGTGCTTCCCTCGTGCTGGTCTCTCGCTCCGAGACGGCGCTGGACGAGGTCGCCCGCGAGTGTGTCGGGTTAGGCGGTAGCGCGCAGGTCATCGTCGCTGACGTGTCAGATGCAGCGGCCGTGACGCGGGCGTTCGGCGAAGCCACCTCGAACGGCACCCTGCACGGTGTGATCCACTCGGCGGCCGTGCTCTCGTACGGCCGCTTCGAGCAGGTCCCGGCCGAGGTGTTCGACCAGGCCGTCAAGACCACCCTGCTCGGCACCGCCAACGTGGCGCGCAGCGCCCTCGAGGTCTTCGGCCACCAGGGTGACCGGGGCAGTCTCGTGGTCATCGGATCGCTGCTCGGCAAGATCGCAACCCCGTACATGAGCAGCTACGTCACGGCCAAGTGGGGTGTGCACGGTCTGGTGCGCACCCTGCAGATCGAGGCCCGGTCCACGCCCGGCATCCGGATCAGCCTGATCTCTCCGGGTGGCGTCGACACGCCCGTCTACCGCCAGGCCGGCACCTACCTGACCCGACACGGGCGTCCACCACCACCGGTCGACCCA
>JBDTVJ010000216.1:0-4266 GCA_040007275.1 Terracoccus sp. | reverse complement strand
GGCCCGACATCCAGACCTTCGTCATCGGGCAGGCCGCCTCGGCCGCCGCGGTGCTCCTTGGAGCCGGCGCTCCCAAGAAGCGATTCGCCCTGCCGAACGCGCGCATCCTGATCCACCAGCCGGCCCTCTCGGGCGGTGAGTACGGTCAGGCGTCCGACATCGAGATCCAGGCCAACGAGGTGCTGCGCATGCGGACCTGGCTCGAGGACACCCTGGCCCACCACACCGGACGCTCCTCGGAGCAGGTGCAGAGCGACATCGAGCGAGACAAGATCCTCTCGTCCGCGGAGGCGATGGAGTACGGCCTCATCGACGAGGTGCTCTCCTCGCGCAAGGCCTCGCTCGAGAGCTGAGTCGATCCGGCTTTCGGGCTAAAGGTTCCCCGCCGGCGCAGCCGATGCGGAGAAGTCAGCCAGGGCCCGCCGCACGGCGTCGTCCCAGCCGCGCCGCTCACGCGCGCGGCGCTCGCCAAGCCGTGCGACCATGCCGAACGCACCGGTTGCCGGGGGCCAGGCCCCGTCCTAGCGTAGACGAATCGGGTCTGGCGAAGGTGCGCGGCCCACGATGGAGTGGAGCAGAGCGATGAGCACGACGCCTCTGGAGCGTGAGCTCTGGGCCCGAGATCCTCGCCACTTCATCGTGCAGACCGCCGGAGCGTTCGTCGCAGGTCTCATCGTGCGCGTCACCCACGCCGACCAGATCGGGCCGGCTGTGCGATCAACCCGGCCTGTGACCTGGGCCCACGGCTCGCGTCGCGGGCCACGGGGTATGCCGACTTGCGCTACTCGGCGAACGGCGACCAGCTCTCCTTCTGGCTGCCGATCGTGCCGACTGACAAGGCAGAGCTCACCGTGAGCTAGCCGCCGGTTCACAACTGAGCCAAGATCGAGACCAGCCACAACGGAAAGGAGCAACGATGGCAAAGTACGTCGGTTCCATCGACCAGGGCACGACCAGCACGCGCTTTATGATCTTCGACCACTCGGGCAACGAGGTGGCCCGCCACCAGCTCGAGCACGAGCAGATCCTGCCCCAGGCGGGCTGGGTCGAGCACAACCCCGTCGAGATCTGGGAACGCACCTCCTCGGTGATCCAGACGGCGCTCGGCAAGGCGAACCTCACCAGCTCTGACCTCGTCGCGCTCGGCATCACCAACCAGCGCGAGACGACGGTCGTCTGGGACAAGAACACGGGCCGGCCCTACTACAACGCCATCGTCTGGCAGGACACCCGCACCGACCGGATCGCGTCGGCGCTCGACCGTGACGGGCGTGGCGACGTCATCCGAGCGAAAGCCGGTCTGCCACCAGCAACCTACTTCGCCGGTGGCAAGATCCAGTGGATCCTCGAGAACGTCGACGGCGTCCGTGCGGCGGCCGAGAAGGGCGACGCGATCTTCGGCACGACCGACAGCTGGCTGATCTGGCAGCTGACCGGAGGTACCGACGGTGGCGTGCACGTCACCGACGTCACCAACGCCAGCCGCACGATGATGATGAACCTCGAGACGCTCGACTGGGACGAGGAGCTGATGGGCTTCTTCGGGGTCCCGCGGTCGATGCTCCCCGACATCATGCCGTCGTCGTGCCCCGAGGGCTACGGCAAGACGCGTGTCACCGGTCCGTTCCGGGGTGAGGTTCTCATCACCGGTGACCTCGGCGACCAGCAGGCGGCCACGGTCGGGCAGGTGTGCTTCGCCCCCGGTGAGGCCAAGAACACCTACGGCACGGGCAACTTCATGCTGCTCAACACCGGCACCGAGATCGTCCGTTCCGAGCACGGCCTGCTGACCACGCTCGCCTACAAGTTCGGCGACGAGGATGCCGTGTATGCCCTCGAGGGCTCGATCGCCGTCACCGGCTCGGCCGTGCAGTGGCTCCGCGACCAGCTCGGCATCATCAGCGGCGCATCCCAGTCGGAGGCGTTGGCCCGACAGGTCAAGGACAACGGCGGCGTCTACTTCGTGCCTGCTTTCTCGGGGCTGTTCGCCCCCTACTGGCGTTCCGACGCGCGCGGCGCCATCGTCGGCCTTTCTCGTTACAACACGAACGCACACGTCGCCCGCGCGACGCTGGAGGCCATCTGCTACCAGAGCCGCGACGTGGCCGTCGCGATGGAGCAGGACTCCGGCGTCAAGCTCGAGGTGCTCAAGGTCGATGGCGGCGTGACCGCCAACGAGCTGTGCATGCAGATCCAGGCCGACGTGCTCGGCGTGCCGGTCAGCCGCCCGGTGGTCGCCGAGACCACGGCGCTGGGCGCCGCCTATGCGGCCGGTCTGGCCGTGGGCTTCTGGGCGAACACCGACGAGCTGCGCGAGAACTGGAACGAGTCGAAGCGCTGGGAGCCCGCGTGGAGCGAAGAGCAGCGCGAGACCGGGTACGGATGGTGGAAGAAGGCCGTCACCCGCACGCTCGACTGGGTCGACGTCGGATGAGTCCGTTCCGGCTCTGTGCCACCACCCCACCACCAGTGCGCGCCCTGCACGCGCCGAGAGGAATCTGATGCGTCCGGTCCCCCTGTCTCCCCAGCTGCGCGACGCCGCCCTGGAGGAGATGGCGCGCGAGCCGCTGGACGTGCTCGTCATCGGAGGCGGTGTGGTCGGCGGCGGCGCCGCCCTCGACGCCGCTACCCGGGGCCTGCGCGTCGGTCTGGTGGAGGCGCGCGACTACGCCTCCGGCACCTCGAGCCGGTCGAGCAAGCTCATCCACGGTGGTCTGCGCTACCTCGAGATGCTCGACTTCCGGCTCGTCGCGGAGGCTCTCAAGGAGCGCGGCCTGATGCTCGAGACGCTGGCGCCGCACCTGGTCAAGCCGGTGCCGTTCGTCTACCCCCTCAAGGGCCGGGTGTGGGAGCGGGCGTACGCCGGGTCGGGCGTGGCGCTCTATGACGTCCTGTCGAAGGCCTCTGGTCACGGGGCAGGAGTGCCGCTGCACCGCCATCTCACGCGTCGCGGGGCCCGACGGATCGTTCCGTCGCTGCGCAAGGACGCCCTCATCGGCGCCCTGCAGTACTACGACGCGCAGGTCGACGACGCCCGGCACACGATGTTCCTCTCCCGCACGGCGGCCGCCTACGGGGCTCATGTCGCCTCCCGCGCGCGGGTCACCGAGCTGCTGCGTGAGGGGGAGCGGGTGACCGGGGCCGTCGTGCACGACCTCGAGTCCGACAAGAGCTTCACCATCACGGCTCGGCAGGTGATCAACGCCACCGGCGTGTGGACCGATGACACCCAGGCGATGGTGGGCGAACGGGGTCAGTTCCACGTGCGGGCCAGCAAGGGCATCCACCTGGTGGTCCCGCGTGACCGCATCCGGTCGTCGTCAGGGCTGATCCTGCGCACCGAGAAGTCGGTGTTGTTCGTCATCCCCTGGGGCCGACACTGGCTCATCGGCACCACCGACACCGACTGGGAGCTCGACAAGGCCCATCCGGCGGCGAGCCAGGGCGACATCGACTACCTGCTGCGCCACGTCAACGAGGTGCTGGAGAGGCCCCTGACCCGGGCCGACGTCGAGGGCGTCTACGCCGGGCTGCGACCGCTGCTCGCTGGGGAGTCCGACTCCACGTCGAAGCTCTCGCGTGAGCACGCCGTCGCCCACACCGTGCCGGGGCTGGTCGTCGTCGCCGGTGGCAAGTACACGACGTACCGGATCATGGCCAAGGATGCCGTCGACGAGGCCGTGCACGGCCTCGACGCCACCCACGACCGACGTATCCCGCCGTGCTGCACCGAGCAGATCCCGCTGCTCGGGGCCGAGGGCTACACGGCCATGTGGAACCAGCGTCATCTGCTGGCCGAGCAGAGCGGCCTGCACGAGGTGCGCATCGAGCACCTGCTGAACCGCTACGGCTCGCTGACGAGCGAGGTGCTGGAGCTGATCGAGGCCGACCCCTCGCTCGGCGAACCACTGGGCGGCGCCGACGACTACCTCCGGGCCGAGATCGTCTACGCCACCAGCCACGAGGGCGCCCGTCACCTCGACGACGTGCTCACCAGGCGCACGCGCATCTCGATCGAGACCTTCGACCGGGGCACCGACTCGTGTCGGGAGGCGGCCGAGCTGATGGCCCCGGTGCTGGGGTGGACGCAGGAGCAGAAGGCTCGCGAGGTGGAGCACTACCTCGCACGGGTCGAGGCAGAGCGCGAGAGCCAGCAGATGCCCGACGACGAGACGGCCGATGCCGCCCGCAAGGGTGCTGCCGACGTGGTGCCCATCGCCACTGAGTGCTGACCTCGGCTGGTTCTCGGCGGTGGTGGGCCTTCGC
>JBDTVJ010000215.1:0-4331 GCA_040007275.1 Terracoccus sp. | reverse complement strand
ACCGGCAGCACCGCGCCGTTCATCGTCATCGACACCGACATCTCATCGAGCGGGATGCCGTCGAAGAGCGTGCGCGCGTCGTAGATCGAGTCGATGGCAACCCCGGCCATCCCGACGTCGCCGCGCACCCGCGGATGGTCGGAGTCGTAACCCCGGTGGGTGGCGAGGTCGAAGGCCACCGACAGGCCCTTCTGACCGGCCGCCAGGTTGCGACGGTAGAACGCGTTGCTCTCCTCAGCGGTCGAGAAACCCGCGTACTGGCGCACCGTCCACGGCTGGGTCGTGTACATCGTGGGGTAGGGCCCGCGCAGGAACGGGCGCAGACCCGGCCAGGTGTCGAGCGCGTCCAGGCCGGCGAGGTGCTCGGGGCCGTAGACGGGCAGCACGTCGATGCCCTCGGGCGCCGTCCAGGTCGAGTGACCGGGGGGCGCCGCGTCGGCACCGTCGGCGAGGGGGGTCTCGCTCTCGAGCGACAGACCGGCGAAGCTCTTCGGGACCGTCATGCCAGCTTCTCCCTCGTTCTGCGCAGCATGGTCAGGGCGTTCACGCCGGCCGCCGCGTGGTCGTCGACCAGGTTTGCCGCCACGGTGCGCGGGCCCGGCCGCCCGGCCAGCACGACCCACCGGGCCCCGGCTGCCCTCAGGGCGTCGACCGCCTCGGCGCCGTACTGCGCGTACGCGGCGTCGGTGCCGCACAGGCACACCACCGGTTGAGCGTCGTAGGCCGCGAGCAGCGACTCGACGCCGTCGGTCGGCCCGGACAAGACGACGGGAACGCCGCCGGCCCCGAAAAGGTTGGTGGCAAAGGTGGCTCGGGCCGTGTAGGCCGCAATCGTGCCGAGGGTGGCGAGGAACACCGGAGCTTCGACCGGCTCGTCACGCAGCTCCTCGAACGCCCACCCGTAGCGACGCACGGGGAGCGCGGTCGGGTCGGCCGCGCGTTCGAGCACCGGCTCGCCCGGGTTGGGAAACTCGCTGAGCCCCGTGATCGGCCGCCGCCGATGGGCGACGTCGTCGTCGCGGCGCCCCGCGACCTCGGCGATGCGGGCGACGAGCGAGCCGTCGTCGATGGTGGCCTCCACTCCGCCGTCGCCCTCGATGCGAACGAACTCGGCCCAGGCGGCCTGCGCCAGGTCGTCGGTGAGCCGCTCGATGGCGTAGGAGCCACCGACCGGGTCGAGCACGGCGGCCACGTGCGACTCCCACACCAGCAGCGACGAGGTGTTGCGTGCGTTCCGTCGCCCCAGGCTGCTCGGCTGGCCGAGACCGGCGTCGAAGGGGAGCACGGTGACCGCGTCGGCGCCGCCCACGCCGGCCGCGAAGGCCGCGACGGTCGTGCGCAGCATGTTGACGTAGGGGTCGCGGGTGCTCGTCATCGCCCGGCTCGTCACGGCGTGCTGACGCTGCGCGGCGGCCTCGGGAGACGCCTCGGACAGCTCGGCGACCCGGGCCCAGAGCCGCCGCGCCGCCCGCAGCTTGGCGATCGTGGCGAACTGCTCGACGGTCGCCGCATAGCGAAACTCCATCAGAGCCAGTGCCTCGTCGACCGACCAGCCTGCTGCGGTCAGGGTCCTGAGGTAGGTCGCGCCTACCGCGAGGGAGTAGCCCAGCTCCTGGCCGTCGGACGCGCCGAGGTCGTGCGCCGCGGTGGCGTCGACGACGACGGCGAGGGTGCCGTGCTCCCGCGCGAGAGCGGCCACGGCCGTCAGGGTTTTCGCCGGGTCGCTGGGGGCACTGCCGGCCCGCAGTCGGGCTCCGACCGGGTCGGCGCCGAGGTTGGTGCCGGGGGCGGGCGTCAGTCCCCGCGCTGTGAGTAGGTCGGTGAGGGCGGTGGCGGCGCCGATCGGGTCGGCGGGGGAGTCGAGCACCACCGGTGCCAGGTCGAGCAGCACGCCCTGGAGCGCTAGGCCCACGTCGTCCGGCGAGAGGGGCCCACCGACGGTCAGCCATAGCGAGGTGACTCCACCCTCGAGATCGAGGAGCGCGGCTTCCCGAGTGGCGTCGGCCGTCATCCCTGCGAGGTGGCAGCGGATGTCCCACCCGTGAGCCGGTCGAGCGGCCAACCGCCCTCTCGTGTAAGGAAACCGACCGGGCGCGGCTGACGGGCCGGCGACACCGGCATCCTGCACCGTGCCCAGAGGGGGAACGTCGATGCCGTCGAGCGTGGTCGTGGTCAGCGCCCGCCAGACGTCGGTGTCGGGGTCGGTGTCGGTGAGGCGCCGAGCCCGACGCAGCACCGCGGCGGCAGCATGCTCCCAGTCGGCGCGCGTGGCGTGCGTTCCCTCACCCGCCAGCGCGACAGGATCGGGTGCGACGGCTCCGGTGCCTGGCGTCATGTTCGCAGGATAGGTGCGGTTGGCCCCCGTCGACGCGGTGGAGGGGTGTGAGCCTTCTCAACCGATCGGCTGCGGCGGTCGCCGCGGCTGACTATGGGGCGTCGCTGCGACCCGGGAGCCCACCCCCCCCGGCCTCAGTGTGGGCGGGCGCCCAGGCGGCCGGCCGCCGCGCTGCCGGCGAGCACCCCGGCGCGCAGGGCCACGGACCGGTCGTCGCCGCGCAGCCAGGAGGAGAGCAGACCGGCGTTGAACGCGTCGCCGCAGCCGGTCGCGTCGACGTTCTCGACGACCGGGGCGTGGGCCGCCTCCGCGATGCCGTGCGCCACCCAACGGGCGCCACCCGCTCCGAAGGTGGCGACCACCTCCCGGGTGTGAGCCAGGATGGCGCCGAGACCGCCGAGCGTCTCGACCTCGCTCTCGTTGGGGAGCAGCAGGTCGACGCCGGTCACCCAGCCCAGGAAGGCGCCCACGCCCTCCCGCAGGATCAGGGCCGGCGACTGGGGGTCGACCGACGTGCTCCAGCCGAGCTCTCGGGCCTGGCGTAGCGACTCGAGCCCGGCCGCGCGCGAGCCGGCGTCGAAGAGCACGTAGCCGCTGAGGTGCAGGTGCGGGCGCGGGTTCTGAGGCAGGCCGAGGGAGGGCAGGTCGACGTCGGAGACGCAGAAGGCCCGGTTGGCGCCGCGGTCGGGGAGCATCGTGCGATCGCCGTGGGCGTCGAGCAGGATCACCACCATGCACGTCGCCAGGGTGTCGTCGACCGCGAATGCGCAGCGCACCCCGGCCGCCTCCAGCTCTCGTCGAGCGGTCGCGCCCGCTGCGTCGTCGCCCACCCGGGCGAGCAACGTCACCGACGCACCCGCCGCGGCCAGCCACGAGGCCGAGTTGCCACCGGCCCCGCCCGGAGTGAGAGCCACCGTCGACGGTGTGTCGGAACCCCAGTGGATCTCACCCGACGGGCGGGTGATCACATCGAGGCCGACGTCGCCGACGACGACCACGGGCCGGAGGGTCATGACTGTCGGGCGATCTCGGCCCCCACGGCGCCGGCCAGGCGGGCGTTCGACAGTACGAGCTCGACGTTGGCGCGCAGCGACTCACCTGCGGAGTTGTCGTGGAAGTACTCGAGCAAGCGGGGGGTCACGTCCTTGCCCCGGACCCCTTCGCGGCGCAGCAGCTCCAGGCCTTCGCTGACCAGCCGGTCGTGCAGGGCGCGGTCGACCTGCCGGTCGACCGGCAGCGGGTTGGCGAGCACGACGCCGGCGCGGTCGGTGCCCAACCGGTCGCGGGTGACGACCACACGGGCGGCCTCGGCCGCTGACTCCACCCGCCACGGAACCTCGTGGCCGGAGTCGGAGAGGTAGAACCCCGGAAACACATCGGTGCGGTAGCCCAACACGGGCACCGAGAGGGTCTCGAGGGTCTCCAGGGTGGCAGCCACGTCGAGGATCGACTTCACCCCGGCGCACACGATGAGCACCGGAGTCGAGGCGATGACCCCGAGGTCGGCCGAGACGTCGAAGGTCTGCGCTGCCCCTCGGTGCACGCCCCCGAGGCCGCCGGTCGCGAAGACCCTGATGCCGACGAGGCCGGCCAGCGCCGAGGTGGAGGCCACCGTTGTCGCCCCCGACCGGCCCAGCGCGGCCGCGACCCCGAGGTCGCGCATCGAGAGCTTGGCGACGGCCGGGTCGGTGCAGACCCGCTCGACCTGGGCCGGTTCGAGGCCGATGTGCACCACCCCGTCGAGCAGGGCAACGGTGGCCGGCACCGAGCCACCGGCCCGAACGGCATCCTCGATCTGGGCCGCGATCGCGATGTTGTCGGGGTGCGGCAGCCCGTGAGCGAGGATCGTGCTCTCGAGGGCCACCACCCCCGACCCCGAGGCGAGCGCCGCGCGAACCTCCTCGTGCACGACGACGAGGGGGTCGGCCGCATCGACCGACAGCTTCCGGGGTGCACTCGACATGGCGTCAGAGTAGTGACCGGCAAACGGCCGCCC
>JBDTVJ010000214.1:0-4364 GCA_040007275.1 Terracoccus sp. | reverse complement strand
TGGGCGAGTTCGAGAAGGTGTGCACGGCCGAGGCGATCTTCCTGGCCCGGATGGGCGCCCTTCACACGCGCTGAGCGTGCTCGGGGCTCCGCCGCCCCTCGGCTCCGAACGACTCGTTCGGTGCCGAACACGCCACTGCACCGGGACGTTCGCTCCTGGGAAGCGGGTCGGCCGTCCAGCCCTTGACCTACGACGGCAAAGTGGTGGCTCCGCGGTAGATCTGGTCACGCAGTTCGAGGGCGTACGCCGCGGTGTCCGGCATCCCCAGGTCTTGAGCCACCGCGATCTCGGCCTCGACGTCGGAGGGCACCCGCACGAAGCTGATCAGCACCGGCGGGCCGGACGAGGCCCCGGTGTCGCCCTCGACGATGACGTACGGGGCGTCGGGAGCATCGAGCGGGTTGCCGACCGAGCCCGCGTTGAACAGCGTGCGGCCCAGGTCGACCTGAGGTAGACGCCGTGGATGTCGCCGTAGCCGACGACGTGCAGTGCCGGCCCGTCTCCGGTGAAGTCGGTGTTGGTGAACATCGCCGCGAACGGCTCATCGGTGTGGTGGTGGTGCACCCGGTGGAACCCGTTGACGTTCGAGGCGTGGAAGAACCGGACCGGTCGCCCGCCCAGCACGAGGTCGTGGCTGCTCGGCAGCGCGCACAGCCAGGTCGCAGCGGCGGCGGCAGAGGTCGATGCACTCGGAGCCGCGTAGGCCCTTGCCGATGACGGCAAGGCGTTCGGGCCTGGGGGGAGCGGTCAGTCCTTGTGGGTCGGGCCGGGCAGGGCCAGCATCCGGTCGAGGGCGGCGCGGGCCTGGGTGGCCACCTTCGCGTCGACCCGGATCGGGTTCACGACCCGGCCTTCGACGAGCGACTCGAGGGCCCAGACGAGGTGCGGGAGGTCGATGCGGTTCATCGTGGAGCAGTAGCAGACGTTCTTCTCCAGGAAGGAGACCCGTTGGGTCGGGAACATGCGCCCGAGTCGTTGCACGAGGTTCAGCTCGGTGCCGACGACCCACGACGTGCCGTCGGGGGCCGCCGCGATGGTCTGGATGATCTTCTCGGTCGAGCCCACCTCGTCGGCCAGCTCGACCACCTCGTTGCGGCACTCGGGGTGCACGATGACCTTGACGCCGGGGATCTCGCGCCGGGCCGCCTCGACCGCCTCCACCGAGAAGCGTCCGTGCACCGAGCAGTGGCCTCGCCACAGGATCATCCGGGCGTTCTCGAGCTCGGCCGCCGTGAGCCCGCCGTTCGGGCGGTGCGGGTCCCAGACGACGCAGTCACCGAGCGAGAGGCCGAGCTCGCGCACCGCCGTGTTGCGACCGAGGTGCTGGTCGGGCAGGAAGAGCACCTTGCCGGTGCCGGCCACGCCTCCGACCTGCTCGAAGGCCCAGCCGAGGGCGGCGCACGCGTTCGAGCTGGTGCAGATGGTGCCGTGATGCCGGCCGGTGAACGCCTTGATGGCGGCGGAGGAGTTCATGTAGGTGACGGGCACCGTCTGGCCGGCGACCCCGGCGGCTTCCAGCTGCTCCCAGCAGTCCTCGACCTGGGCGATGGCGGCCATGTCGGCCATCGAGCAGCCGGCTGCGAGGTCAGGCAGGATCACGGTCTGCTCGTCGCTGGTCAGGATGTCGGCCGACTCGGCCATGAAGTGCACGCCGCAGAACACGATGTAGGGGGCGTCGGGCCGGGCGGCGGCCTCGCGGGCCAGCTTGAACGAGTCGCCGGTGACGTCGGCGAACTCGATGACCTCGTCGCGCTGGTAGTGGTGGCCCAGCACGAAGACCGAGTCGCCGAGCGCCGTCTTGGCCGCGCGGGCCCGCGCCACGAGGCTGGGATCGGACGGCGCCGGAAGGTCACCGGGGCACTCGACGCCGCGCTCGGTGTGCAGGTCGGTGCCCTGCCCGAGCACGAGCAGGGGGAGTGGAGCGGGTGCCGAGGCCGTGTCGGTCGTCATATACAGATCGTATGCCGCTGGCCCCCGGGAGCGGGGCCCCTCCGGCTCACTCGCACCCCGCCCATCGGCATTCTCCTTCCTCCCGCAACACACCGAGCAATCGTGAGCACACCAGGAAGCAACCCGGTGTGTTCAGCACTGCTCGGTGTGTTGCGGGAGGTCTTGCCGTGTGGGCCACGACACACCGACCCTCGCGAGCATCCGGGAATGGTGGCTTGGCATGACGACTTGCAACCGTGGTAGTTGAACCGTCCATCGACATCAAGGAGCATCCATGAGCCAAGCCTTCGAACCCATCCGCGTGGGCCGCTGGGACCTCCCGCAGCGCTTCGTCATGGCGCCCCTGACCCGCAACCGGGCCGGTGACGCGCAAGCTCCGACGAGCCTCAACGCCACCTACTACGGGCAGCGCGCCAGCGCCGGCCTCATCATCACCGAGGGCACCCAGCCCAGCGCCGTCGGCCAGGGCTACCTCGACACGCCCGGGATGCACTCCGACGCCCAGGTCGCGGGCTGGCGCGAGGTCGCCGAAGCCGTCCACGAGGGCGGGGGACACATCGTCGTGCAGCTCATGCACGCCGGTCGCATCGCCCACCCCGACAACAAGAACGGCCTCGAGACCGTGGCCCCGAGCGCGATCGCGGCCCCGGGCGAGATCGTGACGGCCGCCGGACAGCAGCCGTACCCGGTGCCGCGCGCCCTCGAGACCGACGAGATCCCCGGTCTCGTCGAGGAGTTCGTGGAGGCCGCCCGCCGCGCCGTCGAGGCCGGCCTCGATGGTGTCGAGGTGCACGCGGCGAACGGGTACCTGCCCCACCAGTTTCTCGCTCCGTCGAGCAACGAGCGGTCCGACGGCTACGGCGGTTCTCCCGAGAACCGGGCCCGCCTGACGGTCGAGATCACCAGGGCCGTGGCCGAGGCGATCGGCGCCGACCGGGTCGGCATCCGCATCTCGCCGTCGCACAACATCCAGGGGGTGCTGGAGACCGACGACGCCGAGACGGCCGCCACGTACAGGGCTCTCATCGACGCGATCGCGCCGCTGGGCCTGGCCTACCTCAGCATCCTCGGTGACCCGGAGTCCGATCTCGTCGGCGACCTGCGCCGCCGGTTCGACGGCCCGGTCGTGCTCAACAGCGGTTTCTCGTCGGTCACGCAGCTGCATGACGTCGAGGACATCCTCGAGCGTGGGCTCGGTGACCTCGTCGCGGTCGGCAGGGAGTTCCTGGCCAACCCCGACCTCGTGCGTCGCTGGCGTGAGAACGCGCCGCTCAACGCGCCGAACGAGCAGACCTTCTACGGCGGTGGCGCACAGGGTTACACCGACTACCCGAGCCTCGCCAGCTGATCGCGTCCTGCCGAGCTCACAGCGCCGGTTCCCCAGGGCCCTGAGGTCTGGGGAACCGGCGTCTCGCGTTGAACCGGCACCGGGAGATGGGAGGATGCCGCCGTGCACGTGCTCATCGTCCCCACCGACTTCACCGGCTCGCTCACTGCAGTGCAGGCGGCCGCGGCGATGGCACAGGGCTGGTCGCAGGCGGCCCCTCACGACGTGCTGGCCACCGTGCCCATCTCCGACGGCGGGCCGGGGTTCGTCGACGTCGTGGCGGCCGCTGCGGGCGGCCGGTTGCACGCGTGCGTCACCACCGACCCGCTCGGCCGGTCGGTACCCGCCACGATCCTGCTCGCGGAGGTTGCCGGGCGCTCCACCGCGTACGTGGAGTCAGCGCAGGCCGTGGGCCTGCACCTGCTCGCCGTCGACGAGCGTGACCCCACCCAGACCACGAGCTTCGGGATGGGCGCCCTGCTGGCGGCCGCCGTCGACCTCGGGGCGACGCGCATCGTCGTCGGCCTCGGCGGCTCCGGAACCAACGACGCCGGCGCCGGCCTCCTGACCGCCCTGGGCGTCGGCACGCGGGCACGGCTCGGGGCCGGCGGGCTGGCTCTGCTCGACGCGCGTGAGGACGACCTCGACCGGCTGGAGGCAGCCCGCCGGCTCTTCACCGGGATCGACCTGGTTGCGGCGACCGACTCGGAGGCTCCCTTGCTCGGGCTCAAGGGCACGAGCGCGATGTCTGCCGTCGGCAAGGGAGCGTCACAGGAGCAGGCGCAGCGCCTCGAGAACGCCATCGGCCACTTCGCCAGCATCGTCTCCCGCGTTCGGCCCCCGGCCACGGACCTGCTGAGCGGCGCGCTGCTGCGGCCCGAGCGCGACCCGGGTGCCGGGGCCGCCGGAGGCCTTGGCTACGCCCTGCGGCTGCTTGGCGCACGCCGGGTGGGCGGCGTGCGGGCCGTGCTGGATGCCGCCCAGTTCGACACTCTGCTCCGCGCGGCCGACCTCGTCGTCACGGGCGAGGCCAGCTTCGACTGGGAGTCGCTGCACGGCCCGGTCATGCAGGTGGCCGTCGCAGCCG
>JBDTVJ010000213.1:0-4366 GCA_040007275.1 Terracoccus sp. | reverse complement strand
CCATCGTGTTCGTCGACTTCGTCGACTACGACGAGATCGCCCACCACGCCGGGCCTGAACGGCCCGAGGCCATGCGAGCTCTCGAAGGGCTCGACACCGTGCTCGGTGAGCTGGCCCGCGCTGCCGAAGCGGTCGCGACCGACTACGACTTCGTGGTGTGGTCAGACCACGGCCAGAGCCTCGGCGCGACGTTCGAGCAGGTGACCGGCACCACGCTGGCCCAGCGGGTCGAAGCGCTCATGGAGGGGGATGCCGTCAGCACCCTCGAGAGCGCAGACGGAGACGACTGGGGCCCGCTCAACGCGTTACTGTCCTCCACGTTCTCGCGCCCGTCGCGTTCGGTCGAGCTCGGTCCCGACCGCCGGTCAGGGCGGCCCGAGCCCAACGTGACCCCTGACGTCGTGGTCGTCGGCGGGGGCAACCTCGGGATGGTCTGGTTCCCGAACCTACCCACCCGGCCAGGCTTCGAGCAGGTCGCGACGCTGTGGCCGGGTCTGGTTCCGGGGCTGGCCCTGACCGAAGGGGTCGCGGCGGTCATGGTCGCCGGTGACCTGACCACCGCGGATACCGCCCGCCCTTCCGACCCTTTCGGCGCCGTCGTGGTCGGGCCACACGGCATCCGCCACCTCGGCAGCAGTCACGTCACCGGGGTCGACCCGCTGGCCTCGTTCGGCCCACGCACCGCGGGGGATCTCGCCCGGCTCAGCACGATGGAGCACTGCGGAGACCTCGTGCTCATCTCTACCGTCGGCGCGACCGGCATGGTGCACGCCTTCGAGAACCAGGTGGGTTCGCACGGAGGAGTCGGCGGGCCACAGAACAACGGCCTGCTCCTGCACCCCACGCGCCTCGAAGTGGCCGACGACCTCCTCTCGGACGACGATGCCGTTCCGCGCTTCACCAGCGCGGTCGCCATCCACGACCAGATCCAACGTTGGCGGCGAGGCCAGGGAACGCTCGGGGCGCACTCGTGAGCACCGAGGGGCCCGGCCAGCGCGACCCGCCCGACCAGCAGGGTGGGCAGCAGGGTGGGTATGGCATCCGCCTGACGTGGCTGGGTCACTCCACCGTGGTCATCGACCTCGGTGGGGTGAGGCTGCTGACCGACCCCCTCCTGCGCCGACACGTCGGGCCCCTGGTGCGCTCCGGGTCGGCCCCTGACCGGGCGGCCTGGCGCGACCCCGACGCGGTGCTGCTCTCGCACCTGCATCACGACCACGCCGATCTCGCTTCGCTGCGCCGGCTGGGCCCCGTTCCGGTCGTGACCGGGATCGCCAACCGGGCCTGGGCCACTCGGCGCGGCCTCACGGTGGCGCAGCCTCCGCGGCCATCTCGGTCGTGGCCTCCCACCCCAACGAACGTTGCCGACGACGACGCTGACGATGACGGCTGGTGGAGCGTGCCGCACCCCACCCGTCAAGATCAGGTCACGGTGCGGCTCGTGCCAGCCGTGCACGAGAGCCGCCCGATGCCGCACCGCCCCAACGCCACCAACGGCTTCCTCGTGCGCAGCGCCGGCGCCACCGTCTACTTCGCCGGCGACACTTCCCTGCACGACCAGATGGACGCGCTGATGGGCCTCGCGGGCGGGGTGATCGACGTGGCGCTGCTACCCATCGGCGGCTGGGGGCCGGTGCTCTCCGAGGGCCACCTCGGTCCCCAAACCGCCGCCGAGGCGGCGGTGCGCCTGGGCGCCCGGTTCGTGATGCCGGTTCACTACGGCACCCTGCACCCGTGGGGCTGGCCCCGTCCACTCCTCGGCTGGATGCAGTCGCCTCTCGTCGCCTTCGCCCGCGCCCTGCACGAACGAGCCCCGGATACGGTGCTCTTCACCCCACCGTTCGGGCAAGCAACGACGGTTCCCACCCGCCCGCGAGATGACGGGGATGCCCCCGTCGGCTGGGCCTGACGGACGACCTCGTCGCCTACGCTCGAAGCCATGTGCCGCAACATCAGACAGCTTCACAACTTCGAGCCGCCCGCCACGAGCGACGAGGTGCGCGCCGCGGCCCTGCAGTTCGTCCGCAAGGTGAGCGGGGCGAGCAAGCCGAGTCAGGCCAACCAGCAGGCTTTCGACGAGGCCGTCGAGGCGGTCGCGCACGCCACCGCCCATCTGCTCGAACACCTCACCACCAACGCTCCGCCCAAGGACCGCGAGGCTGAGCGCGAGAAGGCCCTGGCGCGCAACACGGCTCGCTTCGGCACCCCTGCCTGATCGAATCACGTTGTCGTTCTTCATCGTCGGCGTGGCGGTCGTTCTCGCCCTGTTCAGCCTGCTGCTCTATCGACGCCTCGCCGTCGCTCCCCAGACGCCGGATGCCGTTCGCCGGGTGGTCGCGGCCTGGCTCTGGCTGGCGGCGGTAGCCACAATGGCTGCCTTCGCCATGCAAGCGGGGGCGATCGACCCCCACCGGGCCCGCTGGGTCGCCTGGGTCGGGATGACGTGGCTCGCCCTGGGCTGGTACCTGCTGCTCGGCGTGCTCGCCCTGGGCGTGCTCGGTCTGCTGGCCCGCGTCGCCTGGGGTCGCCCCGCCCGCCGACGGGTGCTGCGGATCGGCACCCCGCTCGTGGTCGTCGCCGCCCTGGCCACGACGGGCTACGGGCTCCACGAGGCCGCCGCACCGCAGATCACGACGGCATCCTTCTCCAGCCGGCAGCTGCCGTCGCAGTTCGACGGTCTGCGGGTGGCGCTCATCTGCGACCTGCACGTCGGCCCGGTGCGGGAGGAGAGCTTCACCCGCCGTGTCGTCGAGGAGGTCAACGCGCAGCACCCTGACCTCGTGGTGCTCGCCGGCGACCTCATCGACGGCCGGGTGGAGCAGGTGGGCGGAGCGACCGACCCGCTTCGCGACCTTCGTGCCACGCTGGGGGTGGTGGCGGTGAGCGGCAACCACGAGGTGCTCTCTCAGGAGGCCGACGCGTGGCTCGACCACTATGCGTCTCTGGGCATCACGGTGCTGCGCAACTCGAACGTCGAGCTGACCCGTGGCGGCGCCAGCATCGCGGTGGCCGGCAACAACGACGAGACGGCCTCCGGCACTGACTCCCCGAACATCGGCACGACCCTGGCCGGGGTGAACCCCGACGCGTTCACCCTGCTCGTGACCCACCAGCCCAAGGCGGCCGAGTCGGCCGGCGGCCGTGGCGTTGACCTCCAGCTGTCAGGTCACACCCACGGCGGGCAGCTCTGGCCGTTCCGCTACGCCGTCACCCTCCAGCAGCCGACCCTCGACGGGCTGGCCCGGGTGGGCGACGTGCCGGTCTTCACCACGCGTGGCGCCGGGGCCTGGGGGCCTCCGGTGCGGGTGCTCGCCCCACCGGAAGTACCGATCATCACCCTGCGGCGCGGCTGACCGCCTACCCTTGGTCAATGGGTTGGTGGGCACAACAGGTGACGCCACGGCTCGTCGAGATGGGCGCCGACGAGCCCGCCATGCTCAGCCTGCGTCGCCAGGCCTGCGCAGGCCTGCACGGCCGGGTGCTCGAGCTCGGTTTCGGCAGCGGCGTCAACGTCCCGGTCTACCCGTCGGAGGTCACCGAGGTGATCGCCGTCGAGCCCTCCGACCTTGCCTGGCATCGTTCCGAGCGACGTCGCTCTCTGGGCCCGACACCGGTCCGCCGCGGCGGCCTCGACGGGCAGCGGCTCGACCTGCCCGACGACGACGTCGACGCCGTGCTCACCTCGCTTACCCTCTGCACCATCCCCGATCCGTCTCTGGCCCTACGCGAAGTGCTCCGCGTGCTGCGACCCGGCGGCGCCCTGCACTTTCTCGAGCACGGCATCGCACCGGATGCCGGGGTGCGCCGTTGGCAGCGCCGGCTCGAGCCGGTTCAGAAGCGGGTGTTCGACGGCTGCCACCTGACGCGTCCCATCGACGACCTCATCGAGGCCTCGGGGCTGGCCATGGAGTCGATCGACCGCGCCTACGGGCCGGTGCCGAGACCGATGCGACCCCTGGCCTTCGTCTACCTCGGTCGGGCCCGCAAGCACTGACTTCCTGCCTCGTGCGGTTGGCACCTGCGAGGCGTGAGCGGTGCCGAACGCACAACCTGCTGTGCGGTCGGCACCGCTCGACCATCACAGGTGCCAAGCGCACGCCGGGGGGCGCTCAACCCCACCCTGACCTCATCTCACCTGCAACAGATGGGCATCGATCGGCAGGGTTGACCCTGAGACAAGCCACGTCCCGGCCCACGGCCGCGGCTACCGTGTTCGCATGTCCGATGCCGGCGCGCGCCGCCCATCCGGAGACCCGGATCCGGGCAACCTCGAGCAGGGCGACCTCGAGCCGAGCAACCTCGAGCAGGGCGACCTCGAGCAGGGCGACCTCGAGCCGAACCGACCAGCCGTGAGCTACCGCCGCGA
>JBDTVJ010000212.1:0-4467 GCA_040007275.1 Terracoccus sp. | reverse complement strand
CAAGGTTCTGGTCGACTGGCTCACCGGGGTGACGACGACCTTGTACGTGCCCGCCGCCACGGTGACCCCGGAGTCGGAGGTGAACGCGGAGGTGGTGGGGTTGATGAGCACCTGCACGGGCACCTCCGAGGACGCTCGGGAGGTGTTGCGGAGGGTGACCTTGGAGCTCGCGTTGCCGTTGTACGTGGTGGTCAGCCCGCAGTAGCCGACCAGCCCGTTGCCCGGCCCCCGCACGACGACGGCGCCGGGAGTCGACGCCACGATGTTCGGCGCGTTGGTGCACCCGCTGCCCTGCCAGCCCAATCCGCTGAAGTTGCCGAAGACGTCGAGCCCGACCCCGAGGTAGGCGTTCGGCAGCCCTGAGATGGACCCGGCCGGGGAGTAGCCGAGTGAGCCGCCGCCCGGCCCGATCCGCGTCGCCGAGGCTGGGTTGGCCGGGTCGACGGCCGCGAGCAGGAAGGCGATGCCGTCGGCGGCGCCCCCGCCCCACTGGTAGGAGTTGAAGGTGACGTCGAGGCCGTTGGAGGTCGGGAAGCTCGTCTGGCCGAAGATTCCGCCGATCTGGTTGATGCTGGAGTTGGTGAGGCGTAGCACCCCGTTCGGCTCCCTGTCGACGTTCGGCGTGCAGCTGAGCAGGGGCAGGGTCGCCGAGTTGCCCCGGGCGGTGAGGCAGGCGACGTTGGTGCCGCTGGTGGGCGTGGGCACCGTGACGGTCCCGATGCCATCGACCTTGTTGTTGTTGAAGGCGTTCTGGAAGAGGACGGTCCCGGCGGCGGATGCGGGGGCGGCGGCGAAGATCCCCACCATGGTCGTCACCAGGGCGAGGGAGACGGCAGCCCCGATGGCCCGAAAAAAGGATCGATGGCCCGACAGGCCACCCACGTCAGGTCCCGGCCGGCCCACGTCAGGCCCCAACGACCGGCGTCGGAGGGGTGGCGGCGGCGGCGCGAGTGGCGGCCCGGCGGCGCGACCACCAGACGCCGAACCAGATGGCCAGCCCGGCCAGCAGGACGATGGCGAGCAGGTGCAGGGGCAGCACGACGACCTGCACGTCGACGGAGCTGGCGACGCCGGCGGCGTTGACCACGGACACGGTGGGGTGGCAGATGCACAACAGCGGAGGGTCCCACGTGGTGCTGACGTCACGGGTGGCCCCGCGCAGCACGGTGAAGTCGGGGAACGCGGTGCTGTCACCGCCCCCCGTGAGCAGCAGGGGCGCGGTGCCGCGGAAGTCGCGGTGAACGGTGCCGGTGCTGCGCAGGGTGGCGGTGACGTCGGCCGTGCCCCACATCATGAAACCGGGGGCCTGTAGGTCGGTGGGAACGACGGAGCTGTCGATGGGTCCGGGCACGGTGATGTAGACGGGTGCAGCCACGCCCCGGTTGATCCGCACGTTGGCCTTGGTCGCGGTAGCCGGCACAAGGAAGACGAGCGCCACCTGGTGGTCTCCAGGCTCTGGACCCACGGGCAGCTTGACGGCGACGGTGACCGTCTGGGTGGCGCCCGGGGCGATCGTGAAGGCGGTCGGCGCGACCGTCACCCAGGCCGAGGCCGAGTAGGGCGCCTGCTTCTGGAAGGCCAGCGAACCGTCCCTGCCCCCGGTGAAGTCCCGTTTCTGCAGGGTGACCGCGACCGGGTGGGTGCCGCGGTTGACGACGAGAATGGACGCGGACTTGTCGAGGTCGGTCGGGCCGAGCACGAGCCGGGTGGGGCTCACCGTGAGGGAGAACTCCGAACCCGACGGCCGGTAGGACGTCGTGACCGACGGCGACGGCACCGGTGGGGTGGAGTCGGCGGCGTTGCTCCGCGACTCCACCATGACCGGGGCGATCAGGGCCAGCACGAGGGCACAGGATGACCGCGCGAAGCGTCGTCCGGTCATCCTCGACATGGGTGGCCCTGTTCGGTCTTGGGGTAGGAGATCTCCGAAGGGCTGGCTCCTGGGGCTACAGCGTGGTCGCGATGTAGTCGAGGGTCGCCGTGTACGTGTCCTCGTTGACGAAGGGGATGACGACCTGGTAATCGTTCGAGATGGTGTCGCCGGCCTGGGCCGAGCGAGTCGGCTGGCTGTGCACGGTGGCTGGCACCACGTTGCTCATGGCGGTGAAGCCCGAGACGCTCGTCTCACGCACGGAAAGGGCCCCGATGGGGATCGAGTCGGTGTTGCCCGCTGCCGTCGCGACCAGGGTCGGCGTCGTGGCCTGCACCGTCACGGCGTACCCAGCCAGGTTGTTGGTCTCGACGTTCATCGTCACCTCACCGTTGCCCAGCACCGTCGCGCCCGGAATCCCCACCAGGGTGAACTGGGGGGTGAGCCCGGTCAGGACGATCGCCGTCGTGACCTCGACGTTCGCAATGGTGGTGTCGGCAGAGGTGTCGCCCGGCGCAGCGGAGGCCGAGACGGTGCCGGCCCAGACGAGGCCGACAACGGCGCCGGCCACGCCGACGACGCGAAGCACCGAGCGACTCCGTGAACCCCGCGTGAAGGTGCTTTGTACGGTCATGATGCTCTTCCCCTAGAACGGAGCGCTTGGACTAGATGTCTCGCTCGTCCCCAAATGTAACGCAAAAATCCTCATATGCCCAACAAATGTGCAAATGCCCACATACAAGACAAATTGTGGGATGCCATCACGTGCCGGTGAGCGGCAACGCACCCTTCAGGAGCTACCCGGGATGAGACGGCCCCTCCAACCCCGCGGTGTCGGGCGAGGTCGCGGTCGCATCGCCGATGCCTGAGTCGCCGCCGGTGATGAGGGCCTTACGCCCGCTGAGGCGACCGCTGCCGGCGAGCTGTCGAGCTGTCGAGCTGTCGAGCTGTCGAGCGAGAAGAACCTCGATGACCTTTTCTGGGCCAGCTATGGATGCTGCACGGCGCCGATGAGCAGACGTGGAACCCCGACGTGTCGGCTGAGCCCACCGACGACCACTTCTCGTTCTCAGTCGGTGGTACCCACCTCACGGCGTTTTGAGCAGTCGGGACCACACCGTCTTGTTCAGCACGCGTTTGACGGAGCGACCTCGACCATCGCTCCAGAGGGCGGCCCGCGCCGCGTTCCAGCCACAGGCACCGTGCACTCCCCCACCGGGGTGGGCCGACGCGCCGGCGAGGTAGAGGCCGGAGATGAAGGTCTCGGGGCGACCGAGGCCGGGCGTCGGGCGGAACACCAGCTGCTGGTGCAGACCCGACGTGCCCGCGTTGATGGCGCCGCCCACGAGGCTGCGGTCAGCGCCCTCGAGATCGCTGGGCGACTGCACGTGTCGCGCCGATACGGCGTCACCGAAACCGGGCGCCACCCGCTCGACGGCCGCCTGCATACGCTCCACCTGCTGGTCGAGCGTCGTCCCAGTCCAGTCGATCTCGCGTGGCACGTGGCTGTAGGCCCACGCCGACTCGGTGCCGGCCGGCGACCGGCTGGGGTCTGAAACCGTCATCTGGCCGAAGAGCAGGAACGGCCGCTCGGGCGGTCGGCCCACCGTGAGGTCGGCCGAGAAGTCGACGAACCCGTCGACGTCGACGCCGAGGTGCACCGTGCCCGCCCCGCGCACACCGTCGTTCGCCCACGGCACCGGTCGGTCGAGGGCCCAGTTGAGCTTGATCGTGGCGCTGTCCCACTGGAAGCGGTCGAGGTCGACCCGCAGCCGTTTCGGCAGCAGGGCCTCACCGACGAGGTCGCGGTAGAGCGCGGGCGCCGGCACGTCGGCCAGCACGGCACGCCGGACCCCCACCCGGCTACCGTCGCCGAGCCGCACCCCGACGGCCCGTCCCCGTGACACGTCGATGGCCACCACGGGTGAGCCAGTGCGAAACTGCACCCCCACGTGTTCGGCTCGCGCCCGCATGGCTGCCGCGAGCGCGCCTGCGCCGCCGGCCGGCACCGGGAAGCCGACGTCCTGGGCGAGCATGGCGAGCAGCCAGCCGAACAGGGCACTCCCGGCTCCGTCGGGAGCGATGTCGCTGTGCATCGCATTGCCCGTGAGCAGCAGCGCCGGGAGGTCACCGGAGAAGCGTTCCTGCGCCATCCGGCGCACAGGCGACACGGCAAGACGGGCAAAGTCGAGCGTGCCCGCCGCCCCGAGCCGCGAGAGCAGCCGGGCGGTCGAGGTGACCGGTGGCAGCGGGGTGAAGAGGGCATCGAGCAGCGGGTCGCGCACGCGCTGCCAGTGCTCGAACATCTCGATCCAGGCCTGCCCGTCTCCGGGGGCGGCTGCCTCCAGACCGGCCGCGGTGTCGTCGACCCGTGAGCGCAGCACGGCCGCTCGACCGTCGTCGAGGGCGTGAGCGAGCGGGTCGGGCGCCGACCGCCAGACCAACCCGTGCTCCTCGAGGTGGAGGCCGCGGATGACCGGGCTCGCAGCGGCCAACGGGTAGAAGGCGCTGAAGAGGTCGGTGATGTAGCCGGGGCGGGTCACCTCGGCGCTGCGAACGGCGCCCCCGACCTCGTCGTTGGCCTCGACCACGACGAC
>JBDTVJ010000211.1:0-4473 GCA_040007275.1 Terracoccus sp. | reverse complement strand
CAGCGCGAGGCCCGAAGGCGACGTTGTCGAGCGCACTCAGGTGCGGGAAGAGGAGCGGGTCCTGGGCCAGCAGCGCGATTCCCCGCAAGTGCGGTGGAAGCCAGACGCCAGGTTGCGAGTCCCGGTCGTAGAGCACCCGGTCGCCCAGGGTGGCCCGTCCCGCGTCGGGGCGCAGGATGCCGGCCAGGACGGCCAGCAACGTCGACTTTCCGGCCCCGTTGGGCCCGAGCACCGCGACCCGCTCGCCAGCGGCCATCCGCAGCTCGAGGTCAAGGTCGCGCGCGGTCACCTGCGCACTCACCGACAGGCTCACAGGTCGTGTCCTCATGGGCTGCGTCGCCCCTGAGCCAGACCGACCACGAGCACGGCGATGACCACGAGCACGAGAGACAGGGCCACGGCCGCGTCGGCGTCGGTCTCCCTCTGGAGGTAGATCTCCAGAGGCAGCGTGCGCGTGACTCCTTGAAGGCTCCCCGCGAAGGTGAGCGTGGCACCGAACTCGCCGAGTGAACGCGCGAACGAGAGCACGGCCCCGGACAGCAGCCCCGGCAGCACGAGGGGCAGGGTGACCCGCATGAGCACCGTGGTGGGCCGGCCACCGAGGGTCGCGGCCACGGTCTCGTAGCGCTGCCCAACAGTGCGCAGCGTGCCTTCGAGGGCCACGACGAGAAAGGGCAGGGCGACGAACGCCTGCGCGAGCACCACTGCCGTCGTCGAGAAGGCGATCTGGATGCCGAGCACCTCCAGCGAGTGCCCCAGCAGTCCCCTCCGCCCGAAGGTGTAGAGCAGTGCGATGCCGCCGACCACCGGCGGAAGCACGAGCGGCAGCAGCATCAGCGACCTGACGACCCGCTGACCGGGAAAAGTGGTCCTGGCCAGGACCATCGCCATCGGCACACCGAGCACGATGCACAGCAGCGTCGACGCGGTCGAGGTCTGCAGGCTGAGCTTGAGCGCCGCGATGGACGATTCCGAGGTGATGAGCGTGAAGAACTGCGACCACTGCACCTTGGCCGCCATGGCGACCAGCGGCAGCAGCACGAACACGGCTCCGGCCGCGGCGGGCAGGAACACCCACCGCGGCAGACCCGAGTAGACCTTCGGGCGCATGCCCACCGGTGCCTGTGTCTGGTTTCTGTGATGGTGGGTGGTCAGGGCTTGGCGAAGCCCGCGTTGGCCAGCACCTGTCGACCCTGCTCGCCCATCACGAGAGCGGTGAACTCCTTGGCGAGGTCCTTGTTCCTGCTCGAGGCCAGCACGGCGATCGGGTACGTGTTCACGGCCGCCGACGACTCCGGGAACGCAATGCCTTCGACTTTGGTGCCGGCGCCCTTGACGTCAGTCACATAGACCATTCCGGCATCGGCCTCGCCCGTCTGCACCTTGCCCAGCACATCGGTGACCGACTGCTCCTCACTGACCGCCTTGATCGTCAGCCCGGCGCCCTGCTCGACCTTCTTGGTGGCCGAGCCGCACGGCACCTCCGGAGCGCAGATGACGACCTTGACGGCCGGGTTCGTGAGGTCCTTCAGCGAGGTCACCTTGGCCGGGTTCCCGGGTGGCACCGCGATCTCGAGGGTGTTCGAGGCGAAGTTGCTCGGCGTGCCGTCCACCAGCTTGTCTCCGGTTGCCTTGTCCATGTTCTTGGTGTCGGCCGAGGCGAACACGTCGGCCGGGGCGCCCTGCTGCAGCTGGGTGACAAGGTCGGAGGAGCCCGCGAAGCTGAAGGTGACCTTGGTGCCGGCGTGGCTTGCCTCGAACTGGGTGCCGAGCTCGGTGAAGGTCTTCTTCAACGAGGCGGCGGCGAAGACGGTGAGGGTTCCCGACGCAGCGGTCGGTGAGCCGGAGGCGGCCGGGTCGGCGGGCGCCGGCGTGCTCGTGCTGCCGCAGGCGGCGAGTGAGAGGGCTGCACCGGTGGCGAGGGCGAGCGTCAGGGCCCGGGTGCGGGCGCTGGGAACAGTGATCATGCGGGAACCTCCACGACGACATGGGTTGACTTGACCGAGGCGACTGCCACCGAGCCGATGCTCAGACCGAGCTCCTCGACGCTCTCGGTCGAAAGCAGCGAGACGATGCGGTAGGGGCCGCACTGCATCTCGACCTTGGCCATTACCCGGTCCTTGGTGATCGCAGTGATGATTCCGCGCATCCGGTTGCGCGCCGAGGCGCCACCGATGGTGCCCACCTCGGCGGGGTGGGCCAGTTCCTGAGCCACGGCCGCGAGCTCGGCGCCGTCGACCGTGCGGCGACCGGAGTCGTCGGAGCCGCCGGACAGGCGCCCGCTGTCGACCATGCGGCGCACGGTGTCGTCGGAGACCCCGAGCAGCGCTGCGGCCTCGTTAATACGCAGATGCGGCATGAAGCGAACTCTACACACGCATCTGCTGACCGACGTCGCAAGGTTACGCCCACCTCGACGCTCTCCTGGCTGCGGGTGATTGATGGACTGCACCCCTCGAAGGGGTGATCGTGCCGGTCAGTGACCTCGACGCCTCGATCGCGGTCCAGCGCGACCAGGTCGGGTTCCACCTCGATCGCGGCAACCGCAAGGAGTATGTGTCCGTGACCCGGCTCGACGGCAACTCGTGGGCCTGCAGCAGCTGCGGGTGCGGAGCGACACGCCGCTCATCCCGCAGTGGCACCGAGGCCGCTTGGCAAGGCTGTCGAGCCCTGACCCCGCGCCCCGGCCCGCCTCGTTCCGTCCCCCGTATGCCCTTGACCCCGGCTCAGCGGCATACTGGCAAGCATGACCACGATCGCGTCCACCCAGCACACCGTCGAGCAGAAGCGCGTCCTCGCGACCGCGATCCCCGGCCCGAAGTCGGCCGCCCTGCAGCAGCGGAAGACCGCTGCGGTGTCGGCGGGGGTCAGCACTGGGCTTCCGGTCTACATCGAGCGCGCGGGCGGCGGCATCCTCGTCGACGTCGACGGCAACCAGCTGATCGACTTCGGTTCGGGTATCGCCGTCACCACGGTTGGCAATGCGGCGCCGCGGGTGGTCGAACGGGTCACCGCCCAGGTCGCCGACTTCACCCACACCTGCTTCATGGTCACGCCCTACGAGGAGTACCTCGAGGTCGCCGAGGCGCTCAACGAGCTGACCCCCGGAGACCACGAGAAGCGTTCGGCCCTGTTCAACTCCGGCGCCGAGGCGGTCGAGAACGCGGTCAAGGTGGCCCGTCACTTCACCGGCCGGCAGGCGGTCGTCGCGCTTGACCACGCCTACCACGGCCGCACCAACCTGACGATGGCCCTGACCGCCAAGAACATGCCGTACAAGCAGGGGTTCGGGCCGTTCGCCAACGAGATCTACCGGGCGCCGATGAGCTACCCGTTCCGCTGGCCGGGTGGGCCGGCCGACTGCGCCAAAGAGTCGTTCGACGTCTTCGTCTCCCAGGTGCAGTCACAGGTCGGCGCGACCAACGTGGCGGCCGTCATCATGGAGCCGATCCAGGGCGAGGGCGGGTTCATCGTGCCCGCGCCCGGGTTCATGGCCCAGGTCAGCGAGTGGTGCACCGAGAACGGCATCGTGCTCATCGCCGACGAGGTGCAGACCGGCTTCTGCCGCACGGGCGACTGGTTCGCCAGCGAGCACGAGCAGGTCGTGCCCGACCTCGTCACCACCGCCAAGGGGATGGCCGGCGGGCTGCCCCTCGCAGGCGTCACGGGCCGGGCCGAGATGATGGATGCCGTTCACGGCGGCGGGCTCGGCGGCACCTACGGCGGCAACCCGGTCGCCTGCGCGGCCGCGCTCGGCGCGATCGAGACGATGAAGGCCGAAGACCTGTGCGCCCGTGCCAAGCAGGTCGAGGCGATCTTCGTGCCCCGTCTTCGGGCTCTGGCCGAGCGGTTCCCGCAGATCGGCGACATCCGCGGGCGAGGGGCGATGCTCGCGATCGAGCTGGTCAACGGGCCCGGTGACCTGACGCCCAACGCGGCGCTCACGGCAGCCGTCAACAAGGCCTGCCACGCCGATGGTCTGGTCACGCTCACCTGCGGCACCTACGGCAACGTCTTCCGGTTCCTGCCACCCCTCGCTGCCGGCGACGTCCTGCTGAACGAGGGCCTCGACATCTTCGAGGCCGCCTTCGCCGCTGCCGCAGGCTGACCGCGCTGCGACCCTGTGGCCGCCGGGCCGCAGCAGCGCTATCTTGGCGAGGGCTCGATCGCCGATACGGATGCCGTGTGGGCAGGTCGGTCCACTGCGCAGCGCGAGGAAGGGCGGGCTCAGGATGAGCGTCATCAGCAGGGGGTTCGGCGGACGGGGCGGCGCGTCTGACCCCCGCGTGCCGCCGGGTCAGTACGTCACGCACGACTTCCCCGTACTGTCTGCCGGTCCGACGCCGTACATCGACACCGACGAGTGGTCGCTCGACCTCACCGACGTCGACGGCTCCCGCACCACTTTGTCGTGGGACCAGCTGATGGCCAGGCCGATCGAGGAGTTCACGGTCGACCTCCACTGCGTCACCA
>JBDTVJ010000210.1:0-4485 GCA_040007275.1 Terracoccus sp. | reverse complement strand
GGGTGAGGAAGCGGTCGAGGGGGGTGTCGTAGAGGTACTCCCACGGCACCGAGTCCAGTTCGGGAACGGCATCCAGTCGTAGCCTGACTCGCAGGGCGTTGCCCTGGCTGCTCGCCGCCGCGAGGCTGCTGCGCAAGCTCGTTCCGACCGCCCCTGCGAACAATGCGTCCCCGAGGCGTCGGCCGTACTCCTTGACGTCGGCGACTCGGGCCCCGACCGGAACGAGGCGACGTGAGGTGACCCGGGGTGGTCCCACGGCGATCATGAATTGGGCCAGGTCGGCCGCCGCGAACGGCAGGGTGAAGGGCGCCGAGGCCAGTTCGGCCGGGGCGCACAGCACCTGCGCGGTGTACCCCTGGCCGCGGGGGACGATAGCGACGTCGAAGTCGAGATATTCACGACTCATAGCAAAGCCCCCTTCCGGGCATCGCGCTGCATCCGAGACTAGGGATCAGAGGGCGCAATAGCACGCGAAATACGTGATGGAGGTTCGATAGGCTGGACCCCGAACTCCATGTGCGCGTTTGCGGACGAGGGAGCCGTACCCGCCCAGCGACAAGACGGCCAGAAGTGGATCCTCGTGTACTGGCTCGTCCTGGTTCTGTCCGGTGCCCTCGAAGCCGTGTGGGCTACCGCTCTGGCAGCGTCCGACGGCTTCCGCCGCCGTCGACCGGCCGCGCTCTTCGTCGTGAGTGTCTCCGCGTCGACCGCCGGCCTCGCCTATGCGATGAGCGGCCTACCGGCCGGCACGTCGTACGCGGTGTGGGTCGGCATCGGCGCCGTGGGCACTGTGCTGCTGGCTGTGGCCCGGCGGCAGGAGGGGCTCGGGGTCGCCCGTGGCCTGCTCCTGCTGCTGCTCGTATCGTGCGTCGTCGGCCTGAAGTTCGTGGCCTGATGACGACGAGGCGGCCGGGAGCACGCGCTTGGCTCCTACTCGTGGCCAGTGCCGTGCTCGAGGCGGTGTGGGCATCGGCGCTGGCAGCTTCGAAGAGCTTCACCGAGCCGCTGCCGTCGGTCGTCTTCGTCGTGGCGGCCGTGCTTTCGATGGTCGGTCTCGGCCAGGCGGCCCGAAGCATCCCGATCAGCACCGCTTACGCGGTCTGGACGGGTCTGGGGGCTGCCCTCACCGTCGGCTACGCCATGACCTTTGGTGACGAATCTGCCACGGTGGTCAAGGTCGCCCTGATCGCGGGCATCGTCGCGGCCGTCATCGGGCTCAAGGTCGTGGGGTCGTCGCCGTCACGTCCGCGCCGCCAGGGGTGAGTCCGTCCGGTTCGAGGTGATCCCCGACAGCCTGGGGCGAGGCCGGTTCGCTCCGGCTGGCGAGCACGATGCAGCCGACGAGGGTGAGCCCGAAGGCCAGCCCGGCGAGCGGCCAACGGCCGGCCAGCACCCGGTCACCCAGCAGGGCCAGACCAACCGCGGCGGGCACCACGGTCTCGGTGACGAAGGTGATGGCGGCCACGGTCGTGACCCTGGCCCTGGCCAGGGCCAGACCGTAGGCCACGGTGGCCAGCGCGGCGTGGGCGACGAGCGCCCAGGCCAGCGCGTCGAAGCCGAGATGCCACCACGGTGTGGGCACCTCGAGGAGTCGGGCGCTCACCCCGACCCCCCCGAAACCGAGCCCGGCCGCCAAACTGAGCACCACGGCGCCGCGCTGCCGGTCATGGTCGAGGGCTCCAGCCGCGAGCAGCGCAGCCACGACGGCGGCGGCCATCAGCGTGGCGACGTCGAAGCCATTTCCGGGGTGAACCGCCGGCCCCGGGTCGGCCACGGCGGCAAGGGCCACAAGACCGAGCGCGACGGCTCCGAGCGCACCGATCTCCACCCGACGCAGGTGCAGGTGCAGCACCACTACCGAGAGCACCGCGGTGACGGCGACCGACGAGGCCACGGCCGACTCGACGAGAAAGAGCGGCAGGGTGCGCAGGGCCAGCACCGAGGCAGCGAACCCGAGGCCGTCGAGACCCAGCCCAGCGGCATACGGCAGGGCGGCCCCGGCACGGGCCCCGAGCCTGGCATGCGGAGGGAGGGAGGTCAGGCGACTGGCCCCGATCGCCTGCAGCACGGTGGCTGCACCGTAGGCGACGGCCGCGACCAGGGCGCCGGCCAGTCCGAGGGTCACCAGGGCAGCGTGTCAGCCGACTCTGGGAGTTGGCTGGGAGCATCCCGTGCAGCACGGCCCTCGGGCGATGCCACCGACGCGGGTTGGTGCCGGTCGGCTAGTGGCACTTGCTCATGAAGCGATCGGGGTCGACGACGGCGCGATGCACCTCACCGGTGGCGATCTGTTCGCCATCGGCGTCCTTGACGATGACGTGGCACACGAGGCGGCGGCCGTCGTTGATCGGCTCGGCGCAGTGCACCGTGATCTCGGCCCCGACGGGACTGCCCTTGACATGGTCGATCGTGATCGTGGTGCCGACCGTGGTGTGGTCGGGGTCGATGCTCTGGGCGCACACCTGGAAGGCGGCAACCTCGCACCACAGCACGAGGTTGGGAGTGGCGAGCACAGCGAGATCTCCGCTGCCGACGGCGGCTGCGGTGTCGTCGGCGGTCACGGTGTGCTGGAACTTGCGCATCGGCATTGCTGGAGTCTGACAGAGAATCCCCGAACCACCGATTCGGTCCAGCGCCCGACCCCAAAGCGGGCGCCTACGGCAGGGTCGAGTCGCTCGGCGGGTGCTGGGCATGTTGGCCTGCTGGCTGGGCGACCCGGAAGGGTCGTTCAGCTGGTGTGAGTGCCGATCGGCCCCAGAAGTTCGCAACGACTCCGCTGGGCCCGTCGTGGCAGTCAACCGGGGAGCGCGTGTCACCACCCCGGCCGCGCGTCTCGCCTGAGACCCTGAGCCAGTGAGCACGCACCTCTGGGTCCTGTCGGTGGCGCTCGGGGTGACAGCGCTGCTCAACGCGAGCTCGGTGCTGCGGTCTGACGTCGTCGTCGAGCGCATCACCAAGCCCACGTTCATGCTGCTCCTGATCGGGCTCGCCTGGTCGCTCGACGGTGAGGGCCGGGTCAACGGCGCGCCGTCGCTGCGGGTGCTGCTCGTCGCCCTCGGGCTCAGCCTGGTCGGTGACGTGCTGCTGCTCAACGCGACCCGAGGGCGCTTCCTCGCCGGGCTGGTGGCGTTCCTGGCCACCCATGTGGCGTACGTCTGGGCGATCCTCGAGACCCCGGGCCGTGATGGGTTTCCCTGGTGGGTGATCCCGCTCGTGGCCGCGCTGCTCATCCTGCACGCCGGGTTCGGTCGAGTCATCGTGGTGGGAGCCGGTCGACAGCGGCTCCCGGTGCTGCTCTACCAGCTCTCGCTCTTCGCGCTGGTGCTCGTGGCCGGGTGGAAGGGTGACTGGCTGGTCATCGCCGGTGCGGCGCTCTTCGTCGGGTCTGACACGATCCTCGGGCACGACCGGTTCGTGCTCGAACGACGGTTCGCGCCGATCCAGACGATCGTCACCTACCACCTTGCACAGGTGCTGCTCGTCGTCGGGCTGTTGCGCTGAGCGGACAGCCAGATCGCTACAGCGGCTGCGCTAACCTAGGCCCATGGCTGGTCGGCTGCTCCTTCTCCAGCCGCGTTGACCAAAGCCGGAGGTCGCACGATCTCTGCGCATCAACGCGGCCACCCCTCCCTGAGTGAGGGGTTTTCCTCTGCCGCCCGAGCTCCCCGGCAGCAGGGAGCGCGCCATCGCTACGTGACGAGAGAGTGGACATGACCAGCACCCCCAGCTCCGGCTTGAACGCCGGCCCCGAACCGCAACCCGGCCCGCAGGCGGCTTCGAACGCCGGCCTGGAGACCCCGTTCCGCTACACGCCCGCAATGGCCCGCGACATCGAGATCGCCTGGCAGGACCGATGGGAGCAGGAGGGCACCTTCAACGCGCCCAACCCCGCCGGTCCGTGGGCCGAGCCGGAGAAGGTCGCCGCGCTCGGCCGCAAGCTGGTCGTGCTCGACATGTTCCCCTACCCCTCGGGCGTGGGCCTGCACGTCGGTCACCCCCTCGGCTACATCGCCACCGACGTCTACAGCCGGTTCCACCGGATGCTGGGGCGCAACGTGCTGCACGCTCTCGGCTACGACGCCTTCGGGTTGCCGGCCGAGCAGTACGCCGTGCAGACGGGGCAGCACCCTCGGAAGACCACCGAGGAGAACATGACGAACATGCGGCGACAGCTGCGCCGGCTCGGCCTCGGCTTTGACAACCGGCGCACGTTCGCCACCATCGACGACGACTACTACCGCTGGACGCAGTGGATCTTCCTGCAGATCTGGGACGCCTGGTATGACGAGGATGCCGTTCGCGCCGACGGCGGCCGCGGCCGGGCCCGGCCGATCGGTGAGCTGGTCGAGCAGTTCGAGTCTGGTTCGCGGGCCGTGCTCACCGACGACGGGCGCGGGTGGAGCGAGCTGTCCGACGCGGAGCGCGCGGGCGCGCTCGACGGCTTCCGCCTGGTCTACAACTCCGAGGCCCCGGTCAACTGGTGCC
>JBDTVJ010000209.1:0-4487 GCA_040007275.1 Terracoccus sp. | reverse complement strand
ACAAAGCCGCACAAGAATGGGTCGACGACATGTGCGGCGTCGCGAGGACGGGGCTAAACCCCGGCCAGACGCTAATGGATTGCGTGACGTCCATCGGACTTCGATGGGCCCGGAGCATCGATCCCACGTCGACCCTTGACCCTTACAACGCCGGTCTGCATCGGCGGATATTACCCACCTTGGGGCAGCTGCCAGTGTCGATGCTTACCGCAGGCCTGATCGATCGGGCCATAGATCGATGGGAGGCCGAGTTCGGAGCGTCCACCGTCAAGAACACCGTCGCCGTTCTTGTCCTGGTGCTCGACCAAGCCGTGAGGAATGGCCGGATCCCGCGCAACCCTTCAAAGGATCGCGCGCGTCGCAAGAAGATCGGTCACCGAGGCGGCAACGCAGCCGAGCTTCACAACCCACGAGATCTAGCTCTACCCGGCGTGGTGACGCTTGACGGGCTCGTAACGGCCGTCGGGGAGGCAGGCAGACACCGATACTGGGCCGATGTCATGACCGTTTTGACGACCACCGCGATGCGCATCATCGAGGTGGCGGGGCTGCGGGTCGGCGACGTCAGCCTGTTTGTCGGCGTGATCCGAGTCGAGCTTCAGACCTATCCCGGCCGCGGCGGCCTCATCACAAAGACGACCAAGAACCGACGTCACCGAACCGTGCCAATCATTGACCAGCTCCGCCCGGCATTGGAGCGGCTCATGCTCGAACGTAAGCCTGAGGCGTCCCTGATCACCGGTCCGCGCGGCAATGTGATCACCACCGCGACCCTGCGCGGCGCCACGAGCTGGGACCTTATCGTCGCCGACCGAGGATTGCCGACGCTGGTGCGACACGGACTGAGACAAACGGCACTGACGTGGATGGCGGACGCCGAGACCGACCTCTGCGTCCTGCAACGCGTTGCCGGCCACCAGGATCCGGCCGTCACGGCGCGCTACCTGCACCCCGATCACGCCGCCCCGCAGGCTGCCAGGAGCCGGCTCTCTGCGTGGTTGGGACTTAATGGGGACCTGGGCCAGCGCTGGCGCGACCGGCGTTGGCTCCGTTAACGGGAACCAAAAAGAGGGCTTGACCTGCGTGACCAGGCCAAGCCTCCTTCGGTCGGGCTGACAGGATTTGAACCTGCGACCCCTTGACCCCCAGTCAAGTGCGCTACCAAGCTGCGCCACAGCCCGTGAGCCCCGCAGGGCCAAACGAAACCCTAGCGCACGCCTGCCACAGAAACGAATCACCATGAACGGTGGGCGCCTGCTCGGCGAGTTCAGGTGCAGCGGAAAACCTCTCGGCCCTCCGACGACGACGCGGCCTGAAACGACAGCACGTCGCGGATCACGTCGTACACCTCCGCCAGGGGTAGTGGCTGTTCGGCTACCCTCAGTGCCCCTGACGTGACCGCCACGGGGTGCCACCAGGCGCCGTCGACCGTGAGGGTCGGCTCAGGTTCGACCGTGTCAAGGCTGATGTGCTGACCATCGTCAGCAAAGCCCTCGGCCGCGACCGGTCGCACGAGCTGGTCTTCTGCGGGGATACCCAGCTCGTCGAGAAAGCCGGTCAGAGCCGGCACCGACTCGAGATCCGATGCCGTGACCGTTGCCGCGATCCTCACCCGAAAACCGAGACTCCGAGCGAGGCGGATGCCTTCGAGAGCCCGCGCGTGCGATCCGGCCCCGCGGTTGTCGTCGTGGATCCTCGGTCCTGCCGAGTCGAGGCTGACCTGCAGCGTCACGCCATCTCGGTCCATCGTTTCGAGGGTCCGGCGTCTGGCGCCACGCTCGAAGACCATGGCGTTGGTCAGGATCGTCACGGGAACCCTCGGGTGAACCGCAGCGACGAGGTCGCCGAGGTCGGGGTGCAGGAACGGCTCTCCCCCCGTAACCAGCACCTCTTGGCCCCCCAGCGCGACGAACTCGTCGACCGCACGAGCCGCCAGGTCGACGGGCATGAGCCGTGGCGCAGCCCTGGGTGATGACTCAGCACAGCAGTAGGAGCAGGCGAGGTTGCAGTGGAAGTTCGAGTAGAGCCACAGACGACTGCCGAGGGGCGTCGCCTCTCCCCGGCTGAAGCCGAGGGCCGCGCTGGTCGACGCCGCAGCGGCATCCTCCTTTGTTGAGCCAGGGACCACCGCCGGGATGCCGCGCCTGATGGCGAGATGCCACGGGCCGCGCCGCTCGTCATCCGCTCGAACGTCGACCAGTCCGTGGCCAGCGAGCCTCGCCCACGCCGGCAGGTCGGCGAGCACCGACCGCTCAGCGGTATGAAGCAGGAGCACTTCCCCCGCACCGATCGCACGCATGGCCACCGTCAACGAGAGAAGCAGGCCGCTGCCGCAGTCTTGGGTGCCCCCATCAAGCTCCGCGGCCGGCGTCCACTCGGACGACGACGGCAGGGCCTCACTGCCGGACCCGGTTGAGACCTCGTCTCGGCCGCCGGGAAGTACAGGATTCACGCTGCTCGTCTCAGAAGGAGAGCGAGGCGGCGCCGTCGGCGAGGAGCGCGACCAGGGTCGCACCGCCGACGATGGTGGCCCCATCGATGAGATCGTCTTCGCCGATGCCCCGCTTCTTGGCGCAGGGGCTGCAGACCAGGAACTCCCCTCCGGCCTCGACGAACGAGCTGACCAGGTCGCCTAGTGGTGCGAATCCCTCTTCGTGCAGCGTCTGTGCCACCCCCGCCTTGGCGAGGTGCACGCCCTCTGAGGAGAGAAACACGGTGGTGGTCTGGGCCGACGCTACGGCCGCCCCAGCGACGACCATGGCCACGCTGGTGCGATCGACGTCGTCGGCGGAATGGGTGAGATTGATGACGAGCGCTGACATGTCAGAACCTTTCGATAGTGATGGATGGGTCGACTTCGTTGTGAGCTGTCGCCGAGGCAGCCTCAACATGCCACGGTCGACCCGGTTGCGTCGAGGCGGCGCTGGCGCTGAGAGCGAAATCGAAGCAGGGCCGGCCGTCGGGTTGCGCACTCGCGCCTTGGAAGTGATGACCGGTCAGGTGGCACCAGAAGGGGATGTCGATAGGTGCGGCAGGGTCGGTAGCAATGACGCGCACCACCGTGCCGTGCGGGAGCCCCTTCAGGTGCGCCACCAGTCGCAGCAACAGTTCCCCGCAGGCGAGGTCACCGCCGTCGAAGCAGCTGGCCGGAGGCGAGTCCGCCGCCTCGGTCACGCGCGACTGTCCGACGTAGAGGCCGGCTTCGCCACGGAGCGGGTGGCGCCGGAGGCAGGGAGAGAGCCGATGAAGACGGCGACCAGACACAGGGCGGCGAAGATCGAGACCGTGGAGCCATTGCCTCCGAGCAGGGTGGCGTCACGTCCGGTCAGCACCAGCGTGACCAGGGCCGCGACGCCGGCGACCCCCGCCGCGACGCGCGCGAGCACCGGCGTGCGGCCGCAGAGCAACAGGCATGCTCCGATTGCCAGCAGCAGCACGCCGCCCAGCACGTTCCACCCACCGAAGCTGATCGCGTCACCGAGCCCGAGGCCGGCCCCTCCTCCGCCGATGATCGTGCCATCGGCAGCTGCAGAGGCCGTGGCCCAGACGCCCAACACCAGCGCGACGATGCCCCACGTGCGTGTGCTGAGCACACCGTCGGTGAGGCCCGCGCGCGCGCCGTCGACGCCACCGTGGCGGCCAGCAGGAAAGACGAAGATCACCAGGTGAAGCGCGATCATCAGGTAGTACGACCACGGCCATTCGTTCGGGGTGGCCAGCACGGACAGCCCGATGACCATCGACTGGCCGATTCCCAGCAGCGCCGCCAGTCGGGTGAAGGAGCCGCTGAGCAGCAGCGCCCCCAGCGACAGCTCCACCAGAAGCACGCCCCACCCGAAGATGCCGAGGTTGGGGCGCACGAGGTGCTCGAGCAGCCAGCTGAACGGGGGCAGCACGGGATGCTCAATGCCGTCGGTCACGTAGCGATAGAGCAACACCTTGTCGTTGGCGCCGAAGTCGGGTGGGGTCTTCCACCCAGCGTTGGTCACCCACAGCACCCCGAGCATCACGCGCAGCCCCGTGAGGGTTCGCGCGGTCCACCTCGGATCGCTGTCGCTCACTCCTACGAGGAACGAGCTGGTCCGTTGCCAGGTCATCGACTGCATCCTTCGACGGTAGAGGGTCGCGGCCCGGGGTGGGCGGTTCGGGCCTTACAGTGCCCTGACGCGTTAACGGCGGCAGGTCAAGACATCTGGTATCCACCGCCTAACGGCGGCGCTTTTCCCGCACCCGCACCGACACCTCGATGGGGGTGCCGTCGAAGCCGAACTGCTCGCGCAGCCGCCGTTCGATGAAGCGTCGGTAGCCGGCCTCGATGAAGCCGGAGGCGAAGATCACGAAGCGTGGCGGCCGGGTCGAGGCCTGGGTGGCGAACAGGATCCGGGGCTGCTTGCCGCCGCGCACCGGGTGCGGATGGCCGGCGACGACCTCCCCGAGGAACGCGTTGAGGCGCCCGGTGGGGATGCGCATGTCCCACGACTCGAGCG
>JBDTVJ010000208.1:0-4498 GCA_040007275.1 Terracoccus sp. | reverse complement strand
CGCTCGACGTCGGCGAGGCAGTCGGCGACCAGACGCTGGGTGTCGAGCCAGAGAAAACCGGGGCCGGGGGTCGACAGACCGGCGCGCTGCTGGAACTCGGTCGTCACGTAGCCCGGGCAGAGTGCCGTGACCCGCACCCCGGTGCCCGCGAGCTCGGCCGACAGTCCCTCGCTGAACACGGTGACGTACGACTTCGCGGCCGAGTAGGTGCCCAGGGCCAGGAAGCCGGCGACCGACGAGACGTTGATGATCGTGCCGCGCCCTCGCGAGCTCATGGCCCGCGCCGCCGCGTGAGAGAGCACCAGCACCGCCCGGGCCAGCACGTCGAACAACGCTTCCTCCACCGCAGCGTCGTTGTCGACGAAACGGCCCTTGAGCCCGTACCCGGCGTTGTTGACGAGCAGGTCGACCGGGTGCCCGCTGTCTGCGACCCGGTCGGCCACCGTCTGGAGCTGGGCCCGGTCGGACAGGTCGGCCCGAAGCACCTCGACCTCGACGCGGTGGTCGGCCCGCAGACTCTGCGCCACCGACTCGAGCCGGGCCTGGTCACGAGCGACGATCACGAGGTCGTGCCCCCGAGAGGCGAGCTGGACGGCGAACTCGTGCCCGATGCCCGAGGTGGCGCCGGTGATGAGAGAGGTTGGCATCTGTCCACCCTAGGCAGGGGTGGATGCCGGCCCGTCAGCACCCGTCAGCACCTGTCAGTACCCGTGGCTGGCTGCGGGTGCCCGCGTCTAGGGTGGCGTGCGTGAGTGAGCCAGCCCCGTCCACCCGTATCGCTTCGTGGAACGTCAACAGCATCCGATCTCGCATCGACCGGGTGGCGGCCTGGCTCGAACGCGCCGACGTCGACGTGCTCGCGATCCAGGAGACCAAGGCCCGCGACTCCCAGTTCCCCTTCGAGCGGTTCCGCGACCTGGGCTACGAGGTGGCCCACCATGGGCTCAACCAGTGGAACGGCGTCGCCGTGATCTCCAGGGTCGGCCTCGATGACGTGCAGGTCGGGTTCGAGGGGATGCCGGGCTGGGGCGACCCGGTCGCGGCCGAGGCCCGAGCGATCAGCGCGGTCTGTCGCGGCATCCGCGTCTGGTCGCTCTACGTGCCCAACGGGCGCTCCCTCGACGACCCGCATCTGCAGTACAAGCTGTCGTGGTTGGGCGCCCTGGCCACCGCGGGCCACGGGTGGCTCGCGGCCGCCCCCGACGCCGAGGTCGCGCTGCTCGGCGACTGGAACGTGGCGCCGACCGACGCCGACGTCTGGAGCGTGCCGTTCTTCGAGGGCAAGACGCATGTCTCGCCCGGTGAGCGGGCCGCCTTCGAGGCCGTCCTGGATGCCGGATTCGCCGACGTCGTTCGGCCGCACACCTCCGCGCCCGGCACCTTCACCTACTGGGACTACACCCAGCTGCGGTTCCAGAAGCGGCAGGGTATGCGCATCGACTTCGCGCTGTGCTCTCCCGCCCTGGCGGGCCGGGTCGTCGGCGCCGCCATCGACCGCGAGGAGCGCAAGGGCAAGGGCGCCTCCGACCACGCACCGGTGGTCTTCGAGGTCGGCTGATCCCGACCATCACCCTGCGGTCTCACCGCGCACACGGGTAGTCACAGGTCAAGTCCAGCCTGACGCTCTAGCGTCGTAGGGTGAGAGTGCGTCCACCCGGCATCGCCCATGCGTTCACGCTGCTCGCTGCCTTTCTGGCAGCGGCCCTCGTGCTGGGGGTCCTCGCAGCCGGCCTGCTCCTTCCTGAAGCGGCGGCCGTGGGGGCTCTGACGCAGTCCAGTGTGGCCGCCTTCAACTCGCTGCCGAGCAACTTCACCGTCAACCCGCTCTCGGAGGGATCGCGCATCCTGGCCGCCGACGGGTCGCTCATCGCCACGCCGCAGGACCAGAACCGTCGGATCGTCTCGCTGGGCCAGGTCGCACCCATCATGCGCCAGGCCCAGGTTGCGATCGAGGACAACCGCTTCTACGAGCACGGCCCCATCGACCCCCAAGGTCTGGCCCGGGCCGCGCTCGAGGATCTTCGTACCGGAGCCACGACGCAAGGCGGGTCGAGCCTGACCCAGCAGTTCGTCAAGATGAGCCTGCAGGAGCAGGCGCTGGCCAGCGGTGACGCCAGCGCCGCCCAGGCGGCCACCGCCAAGTCCGTGCTGCGCAAGGTCACTGAGCTGCGGTACGCCGTCGCGCTCGGTCGCGAGTGGAGCAAGGACCAGATCCTGCAGGGCTATCTCAACCTGGCCTACTACGGAGACCAGGCCTACGGGGTCGAGGCAGCGTCGCTGCACTACTTCGACGTGCACGCCTCCGCCCTCAACCTCACCGAGGCCGCCACCCTGGCCGGTCTCGTCCAGAGCCCGAGCCGCACCGACCCGGTTCACTATCGCGCCGCGGCAACCGCGCGACGCAACGTGGTCCTCGAGCGGATGCACCAGCTGGGGATCATCACCCCCGCCCAGCTGAAGGCGGCCATGGCCCGCCCCCTGGCCGCCGACCTGCACGTCACCAACCCCACGAGCACCTGCGCCGCGTCGGCCTACCCCTACTTCTGCGATTTCGTCATTCGCTGGCTCGAGGAGCAACCCGCCCTCGGACCGGACGTGGCGACCCGGCGGGCGCGCATCTACTCCGGCGGTCTGACGATCCGCACCACCCTTGACCCGCAGGTTCAGCAAACCGTGAACCGGTCGATCCGCGAGGTCGCCCCGGAGAACAACCACCTCGCCGTTGCCGCCGCGGCCTACGTGACGCAGCCGGGCACCGGCAAGGTTCTCGCCTTCGGCCAGAACACGACCTTCGGGCTGACAGCCAGCTCAGGCGGAACCGCCGTCGACTACGCCCTGGACCAGCGCTACGGCGGGTCCGGCGGGTTCCAGTTCGGCTCGACCGCCAAGGCCTTCTCCCTGGTGACCGCCATGGCAACGGGGCTCGGAACCGATGCCACCGTGACGGGCACGGGGGCAACTCCGCAGCACGCGGCCACCTTCACCCCACGCGACTTCCCGCAACCATGCGGGCTGTCCCGCAACTGGGACGTCTTGAACGACGAGGCCTGGGGTGGCGGGACGATCTCGTTGAAGACGGCGACCGCCAAGTCGACCAACACCGCCTTTGTGGCGCTGGCCAAGCAGATCGGGGTCTGCGCCATCCGCGACACGATGGTGGCCTTCGGCATCCACGCCGCCAACGGCGAACCCCTCGGCACCTACCCTCCCCAGGTCATCCTCGGCGCGCAGGAGGTCTCACCTCAGACGATGGCCAACGCGTACGCCGGTCTGGCTGCTGACGGCACCCTCTGTCAGACCTACCCCGTGACCGACATCAGCGTCGGCGGCGAGAGCATCTGGGCACCGAAGCCGTCCTGCACGCAGGTGGCCGACCCATCAGCGGTCTCCCAGGCCACCACGTACCTCGAGTACAACATGACGCACGGTTCCGGCCTGCTCAACCAGCTACCTGGCCGGGTATCGGCAGGCAAGACGGGAACGTCGAACGGCAACTCGCAGTCGTGGTTCGTCGGGTACACGCCGGGGCTGACCACCGCGGTCTGGGTCGGCAACCCCACGCATCCGACGAGGCCGATGTTCAACGTCTCGATGCAGGGCAAGTCGTGCACGGCGATGACCGGTGCCTGCTTTGCGGCCCCAATCTGGCGAAAGATCATGGAACGCACCCTGTCGGGCACCCCGACGCAGGCAATGCCCTGACGCGACCCGGCAGGGCAGGCCACAGCAGGTCAAGCCACAGCAGGGGTGGACAGACCGTTTCGCCTCAGAGCGAGGCGACGACCGACTCGGACCCCTCTCCGTCTCGCCTGGTGCCGAGGGTGAGGGCGACCATGCCGCCGAGCAGGGCCGCGACGGCTCCCCCCAGGAAGACTGTCTGCACCTGTACCACCCCGGCGCCGAGCAGGGCGTCCGTGTCGAGCGGGTTGGGCAGTCGGCGCACGGCGTCGAAGTAGCGGTGCAGCCCGACGGCCGTGAGCAGCGCGAGACCGACGACCATGCCGACCATCCGAGCCACCACGACCAACGAGCTCGCCACTCCGTGCGCGTGCGGAGGTGAGTCGGCGAGCACGGCGTTGTTGACCGGCGCCAGGGCCAGACCGACGCCGAAACCGACCGCGACGAGCACGATCGTCGTCGACAGGGCATCGTCGAGGGAGCTGAGCCCCCACCGTGACATGGCGACCATGCCGACCCCGGCGGTGAGCAACCCGCCGCCGGCGACCAGCCCGTCGCCCAGGTGCCGCAGGGCCCAGCCACCCACGACCGCCCCGACGGGAACCGCGAGGAGGAAGCGCACCAGCACGAGCGCCGCCCCGGTCTCGTCGTAGTCGTCGGTGAGGCGCGCGAGCAGCGGCACGTCGACGATGACGGCCACGAGCGAGGCTCCGACGAGAAGACTCACGACCAGGGCGCGGATGCCGCGCCCGCGCACGACGCCACGGGGGACGAGCGGGTCGGTGGCCTTCGCGTGCCACCACACCGCCCCCACCAGGGC
>JBDTVJ010000207.1:0-4586 GCA_040007275.1 Terracoccus sp. | reverse complement strand
GGACCGCTCCGGTGGCAGTCGTGAAGGTCGTCTCCAGCACGTTGGTGTTCGGAACATAACGGCGCGACACCGTATGGGCCGTGGTGGGCGCCAGGGTGAACCGCCCGCCACTGTCGGCGTCGAGCAATGACCAGCACACCGCAGCCCCGTCGATGTCGGGCAGGCACCACCAGTCGATCGCCCCGTCTGCGGCGACCAGGGCGACCGTGCGGCCGTCGCCGATGGCCGCGTACTGCTCGATCGGGGCGTAACCATCAATCCGTTGCGGTACCACCGCAGCCCCCGGACGCCAGGTCATCGGGGGTCCAGGGCCGCAGTCTTGACCGAGATGGCCGCCAGCAGGGCTGACCAGTCGGCTTCGAAGGCGCGGGCTCCGCGACGTTGCAGGGACTGCCCCAGTGCATCGATGTCGATGCCGTGGGCAGCGACCCTCGCGAGGCAGCGTGTGGCCGCCGCGTAGTCAGCCTGCATCGGCTGCACCGGTCCCCCGTGGTCGGCGTAGGCCAGCAGCGTCTGCTCGGGCATGGTGTTGATGGTGTCGGCAGCGGCGAGGTGCTCGAGGTAGTAGGTGTCGGGAAGGCTCGGGTCCTTGGTGGCGGTCGATGCCCACAGCACCCGCTGAGGTCGGGCGCCCGCCGCGGCCAGCTCGGTCCACCGCCCGTCGGTCAATAGCGAACGGTAGGAGGCGTAGACCTTCTCGGCGACGGCCAGCCCGAGGCGCCCCCGCAGCCCAGCGGGCAGCAGGGGGTCGGCGGCAACGTCCCAGCGGCTGACGAACACCGACGCCACACAGGGCACGTCGAGTGGCGCACCGACCCGCGCCCGCCGCTCCAGCGCCCGGAGGTAGGCGTCCGCGGTCTGCAGGTAGTGCGTGTCGGAGAACAGCAGGGTGACGTTGACTCCGATGCCCTCGGCCACCAGGCTCTCCATCGCCACCAGGCCTGCCGGTGTGCCGGGGATCTTCACCAGCACGTTCGGCCGGTCTGCTTGTCGGTGCAGCCGACGGGCGACCTCGATGCTGCGGTCGGTGTCGTAGGCCAGACCCGGCGGCACCTCGATCGAGACGTACCCGTCAACGCCGTCGGTGCGTTCCCACACCGGTCGGAACAGGTCTGCCGCCGCGGTGATGTCCTCCAGCGCCACCGAGAGCACCAGCTGCTCCGGCTCGCGGCTTCCTGCCGCGAGGTGGGCTCGGAGCGAGCCGTCGTAGTCTGGACCGGCGGCCATGGCCCGGCCCAGGATGGTGGGGTTGGACGTGAGCCCGGTCAGGTCGAGCTCGTCGATGTAGCCGGCCAGGGTGCCGTCCTTCAGCATCGCGGGGTTGATCGAGTCCAGCCACAGGCTCTGCCCGGCTTGGTGAAGCGCCAGCGTGGGATTCATCAGTTCTCCTTCTCGTCAGGGGCGGGCGCATCCCGGCGACCGCCCCCTCGTCCGCTTTCAGTGGTGCTTCGGCCGTGGACTCTCGTGCGGGTGGCGTTCGGTCCAGGCGTGGTCGTAGGTCGCGGCCAGGCGTGCCAGCGCCAGTGCCCCGATCAGCAGCCCGAAGTCGCGTAGGGCGACGTCGTAGAAGCCGGAGTAGGTCAGCAGGTTGACGGCGATCCCTGCCAACCAGGCGGCAACCACGTAGGCGGCGTACCGGGGCCTGAGCGCCACCAGCACCCCGGCCACGATCTCGACCACCCCGATCAGGTACATCGCGGTCTGCGCCGAGAACGGCAGCAGGTGCGCGACCCACGGGGCCAGGTAGCCCGGCCAGTCGGGGTTCATCACCTTGGCGAACTTGTCGATCCCCATCAGCAACGGCAGTGCGACGTAGCCGATGTGCAGCAGCACGTAGGCCCCGTAGGCCGGCTCGCCGATGCTGCGGTTCCAGGCGCTGCCGAGCCGGTGCAGACCGGACGGACGTGCGGTGGTCGTGGTCATGTAGATCCTCTCCTTCTATCGATTGTCTAAACTCCTTTTAGAGTGACCCTGCTCGAGATGTTTTGTCAATGGTTGCTGGTGTTAGAATTCGGGCATGGGCACGAACTCGATCCAGGACGACGCACTCGCTGACCTCAGCGCCCTCACCGACCCGGTGCGCCGCCGGCTCTACGCCTACGTCACCGCCCAGGACCGGCCCGTCCGCCGCGACGACGCGGCTGCCGCTTCGGGGATCAGCCGGGCTCTGGCGGCCTACCACCTCGACCTGCTGGCCGAAGCCGGCCTGGTCGCCACCAGCTACGCCCGGCCGGCCGGGCGTAGCGGCCCCGGGGCCGGACGTCCCGCCAAGCACTACGCACCGGTTCGGCACGAGGTCAGCCTGTCCATCCCGCCGCGCAACTACACCCTGCTCGCCCGTCTGCTCGCCGACGCGCTCGCCGCCGACACCTCCGGCGCCGTGCGATCCGCTGTGCTCGCCGCCGCCGAGGTCGAAGGCCAGTCGACAGCAGCGCCGGAACGCGACCTGCTCACCACGCTGACCGAGAGCGGCTACACGCCCACCGAGACCGACCAGGGCGACATCGAGCTGACCAACTGCCCCTTCCACCAGCTGTCCCAGCGCCAGACCGAGCTGGTGTGCGGCCTCAACCACGCCCTCCTGCGCGGCACCCTGAGGGGGCGCGGCGACGACCCCGACCGGGCCGAGCTGGCCCCCTGCCCCGGCCGCTGCTGCGTCATCATCCATCCTGAAGGCAGCGAAACTTCCTGAACCACGGACTCCAACCCGTGGCGGCCAACAGCGTTCCCCCCGTCGAGCAGCAGGGTTGGTCGCACCTCAGATCCCTGACCGAACCCTCCGCACCCACCCAGGAGGCAACCCATGTCTGATCACACCGCCGGCCACACCCCGCCTGTCTCATCGGGCCGGACGCTTTGCCGACCGCCGATACCCCCCGAAGACGGGCCCGCACCACCGCCCGCCGCGGCTTGGTGCTGACCGCTGCCACCGCCATGGCCGTCGCGACCGTCGGTCTCGCGGCGCCTACCCAAGCAGCCACAACACCACTGGTGGCCGCCCAGCCCACCACCACGCCTGGCTCGGCGATGGCCGCCCACGGATGGTCCATGACCGGGTCCATGATCACGCCTCGTACGGGCGCGGCGACTGCCCTGCTCGTCGACGGGCGGCAACGTCCTTTTCGTGGGAGGCGGCACCGCACAGACCCAGCTGTTCAACCCCACGACGGGTACCTGGACAACGATCCGCAGCATGCCGAGCTCGCTGGTCGGCATCATGGCGGGCCGCTTCCCCAACGGCAGAGTCATCGTGGCCGGAACCGGGTCGGTCCCCTCCTCGCCCCTGTTTCCCTCTGCCGTCGAGTACGACCCGGCCACGAACACCTGGGCGAGCCTCGGCACGCCCCCGTATCCGATGAGAATCGGTGGCGGGAACATCGACGGATCCACCGTTCTGCCCAACAGCCAGTTCTCCAACCACTTCGGCCTGTACGGGTCGTCGGTGTACGAACGGGCCACCAACACCTGGAAGCAGCTACCAACCAAGGGAATGTACCTCGTCGACCACTCACAGCTCGCGCTGCTGCCCCCATGGCCACGTCATGGTCGCCAGCGGCACGGACTACAGCTTCGTGGCCAGCATCGTGCCCAGCAGGAGGGTCTATGAGGTCAACCCGACCTCCGGCAAAGCGACCGCGCTCGAGAACCTGCCGCGGGACTACGTGTTCCTGCGACCCCCCAGCTACGACGGGTCGCAGCTCGCGCAGCTCGGCAACGGTTCCATCCTGGCCACTGGAGGCGGCAGCGCTGCCGACCTCGACCACGTCTACAGCCTCACGACCAACACCTGGAGCGCCGTGCCCGGCCGCTACTCCCGCAACGCCACGCTCGTCACCCTGGCCAACGGATCAGTGCTGGATACCAGCGGCTCCGTCTTCACCCGCTGACCACGGGCCACCTCGGCAAGACCAGTCTCAGCAACATCGCGTCAGAGCGGCATCGCGTCACAGCGGCGGTCACCCACCCGGTGACCGGCGCTGCTCACAAGCCCACTTCGGAGCGCAGCCGCGCCAGCCGCGCCGTGGCCTCGGCTGCCACGGCCGGGTCGCGCAGGTCGGCGCCCTTGCCGGGCACGATCTGCTCGAGGAAGCCACCCGTCGCGAGGTTCTGACGCAATACCACCCGCACCGTGCGTCGGTTCTCGGTGCGAAACTCATCGGCCAGCACCACGCTCGCCTGAAGTCGCTCGCGCAGGGCCTGCTGCAAAAGTGACGGCTCCCTGACCAGCCATTGGGTCGGTCGACGATGGTCGACCCAGACCACGGTGAGCAGACCGGAGTCACCCTGCCAGGTGCCCGACTCCGCCTCGTGCCACGGGCGCTGCCACGCCAGAGACCCGTCGGCCCCGACGAGACCGAGGTGGTAGGTGGTGGCCACCGCGTAGCCGCCCGTGTTCTCGTCGGTGGCCCACGCCAGCACGCGTTCGCCAGACCCGAGCGGCACGGCAGCGCGCACCGGCTGGGGCAGCTCGGGTCGGCGACGTCGTTCGAACAGTGCCATCAGCCCATCGCCGCCTTGATCGTCGCCAGCTCGCGTTGCAGCACCTGCAGGCTCGTCGAGAGCTCGCGGGCGCGTTCGGGGGCCGG
>JBDTVJ010000206.1:0-4592 GCA_040007275.1 Terracoccus sp. | reverse complement strand
AGCGAGCCGGTGCCCTCGGCGATCTTCTTGCTCATGATCGAGGTGGCGATGAGCGGAACGCACGACACCGTGGCCGTGACGTCGCGCAAGGCGTAGAGCTTCTTGTCAGCGGGGGCCAGCCCCGTGCCAGCCGCACAGATGACCGCGCCGACGTCGTCGAGCTGTCGCATCATGGCGTCGTTGTCGAGATCGGCGCGCCAGCCTGGGATGGCCTCGAGCTTGTCGAGCGTGCCTCCCGTGTGACCCAGCCCCCGACCCGAGAGCTGGGGGACGGCGACGCCACACGCCGCCACGATCGGCGCCAGCGGCAGGGTGATCTTGTCACCGACCCCACCGGTGGAGTGCTTGTCGCTCGTGGGCCTCGACAACCCCGAGAAGTCGAGCCGCTCCCCCGAGCGGATCATCGCGTCGCACCATCTCGCGATCTCACGCCGCGTCATCCCGTTGAGGTAGATCGCCATCGCGAGGGCAGCCATCTGTTCCTCGGCCACCACCCCTCGGGTGTAAGCGTCGATCACCCAGTCGATCTGGGTGTCGGGCAGCTCACCGTGGTCGCGCTTGGCGGCAATGACGTCGACGGCATCGAAGGCTTCACTCACCGGCCCATCATGGCCCAGCGCCCCGGCATCCGGGCGTCTGCGCCGTGACGGGCTGCCGTCGGCGCGTCGTCAGAGGGCTCCGTGGTGGCTGTCGAGGTCGTCGCGGCCGAACGCCTGGGGCAGCAGCTGCGCCATGGGCACCACTCCGAGAGGTGTCATCACGAGGCAGGCGGGGCCCCCGTTCTCCCAGAGCAGCTGCCGGCAGCGACCGCAGGCCATCAGGGCCTGGCCGTCGCCCCCGACGCAGTACACCGCCATAAGGCGCCCGCCGCCGGTGGCGTGCAGGTCAGAGACCATGCCGCACTCCGCGCACAGGGCCACGCCGTAGGAAGCGTTCTCGACGTTGCAGCCGGCCACCACCCGCCCGTCGTCGACGAGGCCGGCCACCCCCACCGGGAAGTTCGAGTACGGGGCGTACGCCCGCTGCATCATCTCGACCGCGCGCCGGTGCAGGCCCTCCCAGTCGACGGATGCCGCTCCCTCGGGCTTCGCGGCCGAGGCGGGGTTGCCCGAGAGTGGGCGGTCGAAGGGGTGGTCAGCGACAGGGTTGCTCATCCGGCCTCCCCTTTTCGGTAGACCAACCCGTCGGCGGCCGGCATCCGCAGGCGTTGGGAGGCGAACGCGAGCACGAGCAGGGTGGCGACGTAGGGGGTCATGCCCGTGAACTCGTCGGGAACCCGCGAGCTCAGCAGGAACCAGGCCAGCGACAGCAGGCCGGCGATGACCATCGGCAGGCCGGTGATGCGCTTGCCCTGGCGGCGCCGACGGAACTGCCACACGCCCCACGCGATGAGCGCGAGGGCGATGGGCAGCAGGTAGGCGCGCACGACGTCACCGCCGCCCCGCAGCTGCACGGCATCCGTGTAGCCGAAGAGGGCCGCGCCGCCGGCGAGACCGCCCGGCCGCCAGTTTCCGAAGATCATGGCGGCCAGCCCGATGTAGCCCCGCCCGCCGGTCTGGCCGTCGCGGTAGAGGTTCGAGGCCACCAGCACGAGGAAGCCACCGGCGAGCCCCGCGAGGCCACCCGAGATGAGCACCGCGACGAACTTGTACCGGTAGACGTTGACGCCCAGCGTCTCGGCCGCGACGGGCGACTCCCCGCAGGCGCGCAGTCGCAGCCCGAAGGCGGTGCGCCACAGGATCCACCAGGTCAGCACGAGCAATCCGATCCCGATGATCGTCAGCACGTTCACGTTCGTCAGCACGGCCCGCAGCAGGGCAGCCACGTCGGAGACCAGCCACCACTGCTTCTGTTCCAGCTCACCGAGCGGGTCGGAGATGCCGGGCACACTGAGAAAGGGCAGCTGCTCGAGCGGGGGCGACTGCGTCGGTCCGCCACCGGGCAGGCCGGTGAACGTGCGCACGGCCAGGTAGGAGGCGGCGCCCGCACCGAGGAGGTTGATGGCGACGCCCGACACGATGTGGTCGACGCCGAACACGACGGTGGCGAGGGCGTGGATGCCGCCGCCGATCATGCCGAGCAGGATCGCTCCGAGGATGCCGGCCCACGGGCCGTAGTGGTAGCCGATGAAGGCGCCACCCCACGTGCCAAGGATCATCATGCCCTCGAGGCCGATGTTGACGACCCCGGCGCGTTCACTCCACAGGCCGCCGAGCCCCGCCAACCCGATCGGCATCGCGAGCGCGATCCCTGCCGTCAGCGCGCCCGAGGAGTCGATGTCGTTGGCTCCGGTGAGCACGCGAACGGTGGAGATGACGACGATCGCGCCGGCGACGACGGCGAACCAGAACCAGCGGGGGCGGCGCTTCCCGGTGGCGGCGGTCTCGCGAACCACCGCGACGTCGAGGTTGGTGGCGCTCATGACCGGGCTCCTTCCAGCGGCGAGTGGGCTTGCTCGGCGAGCTGGGCCGCCACGGTGCGCTGTTCGAGGCGGATGCCGGCTCGTCTGACCACCTCGTAGGCGATCACCACGGAGAGCACGATCACGCCCTGGATGACGAGCACGAGGCGGTCGCTGACGCCGGCCGTGATCTGCAGTCCGTTGCCCTGGGCGTCGAGGAAGGCGAACAGCAGGGCCGCGAACGCGATGCCGATCGGGTTGTTGCGACCGAGCAGGGCGATGGCGATGCCGGCGAAGCCGAGGCCGGACTGCACGGTGTCGCCGTAGACGTAGTCCTGACCGAAGAGCAACGGCATCCCGACGAGGCCGGCTGCCGCGCCCGAGAGGACCATCGAGGTGAAGACCATTCGCTTCACGTTGACCCCGCTCGCGACGGCGGCGGTCTCAGACCGGCCGGTGGCGCGCAGGTCGAAACCGAAGCGGGTCTTGTTGAGCACGAACCAGTAGAGGAAGCCGACCACGACCGCGAGCACGATGAGCCCGTAGACCTTGCTCGGGGTCGCGATGACCCCGTCGAGCGAGATCCCCGGCACCCGGGATCCCTCGGGGATCGGCTCGGTGTTCGTCGCGTTGCTGCCCACGACCTTGACGGACGTCTTGCTCAGCAGGAAGGCCACCAGGAAGGTCGCGATGGCGTTGAGCATGATGGTGGAGATCACCTCGGAGACACCGCGGGTGACCCTGAGCAGGCCGGCGATGCCGGCCCACAACGCTCCGGACGCCATGGCGACGAGCAGGGCCACGATGACGTTGAGCCAGCCCGGCAGCCACCCCTGCCCGGCGAAGAGTGCCGCTGCGAACGAGGCGACACGGTACTGACCGTCGACGCCGATGTTGAACAGGTTCATCCGGAAGCCGATCGCCACGGCGATGGCCGAGAGGTAGTACACGGTCGCCGCGTTGATGATCGCGACGATCTGGCGCGGGAGCGGCACCTTGAACAGCTGCGCCCAGACTGCCCCGACCGGGTCGCCGGCCACGATCAGGATGACGGAGGTGACGACGACGGCCACCACGATGGCGAGCACGGGCGCGGCCGCCCCCATCAGGATGCGGCGAACGCCGAGTCGAGTGATCATCGCTGGCTCCGCTCGGTGGGGGTCGCTGGGGGGGTGTCGAGGCCGGAGGCGTGGTGGCCCGGATCGTCTGGGGGCGCTGGATCGCCCGGACCACCCGGGTCTGGCGCACCATCGGGGTCGCCGGCGTCGGTGGCACCCGTCATCGCGGCACCCAGCTCCTTCTTGGTCACGGTGTCGGGGTCGAAGTCGCCCGAGAGCCGGCCGCGCAGGATGACCCGGATGGTGTCGGAGAGCCCGACGAGCTCTTCGAGGTCGGCCGAGATCAACAGCACACCGAGGCCGTCGCGCCGGGCCGCCTTGATGTGGTCCCAGATGGCCGCCTGGGCTCCGACGTCGACTCCCCGAGTGGGGTGGGCCGCGACGAGCACCCGAGGGTTGCGCCGCATCTCGCGGCCGATGATGAGCTTCTGCTGGTTCCCGCCGGAGAGCGAGCCCGACGTCACGTTGATCGACGGGGTGCGCACGTCGTAGAGGTCGACGATCTCCTGGGTCTCTCGTTTGGCGGCCGTGGCGTCGATGAGCGTGTTGCCCGGGCCCGTCAGGTTCACGGGATCGGTCTGGTGCCCGAGGATGACGTTCTCCCACAGCGGCGCCTCGAGCAGCAGCGCGTGCCGTTGCCGGTCCTCCGGGATGTAGCCGATGCCGGCCTCGCGGATCTGGCGGGTGTGCCAGTCGGAGGTGTCGATGTCGCCGAGCATGATCCGACCTGACGCCGGTTCACGCATCCCCATGATGACCTCGACGAGCTCGGCCTGTCCGTTGCCCTCGACGCCCGCGATGCCCACGATCTCGCCGGCGTGGATGGTCAGGTCGATGTCGGTGAGCACGTCGCGCCCTCCCAGCGGGTCGGCCACCGTCGTGCTCTCGATGCGCAGCACCGGCCGGTCGGTGACGGTCGACTCCTCGGTGGAGGGCGACGGCAGCTCGGAGCCAACCATCAGCTGGGCCAGGTCACGGGCCGTAACACCCTCTGGAAGCACCTCGGCGACCGTCGTGCCGCGACGGATGACGGTGATCGCGTCGGCGACCTTGAGCACCTCGTCGAGCTTGTG
>JBDTVJ010000205.1:0-4593 GCA_040007275.1 Terracoccus sp. | reverse complement strand
GCGTGCCGGCGGCACTGGGCCATGACCGGGCAGGCATCACACACCGACTTGGCCTCGGCGTCGCGGTTGCGTCGACGGGGGCCGCGCTCACCCTCCGGGTGGAAGAAGACCTCGGGGCTGACCCCTCTACAGGCGCCGTTGAGCTGCCAGGTCCACAGGTCGGCAACGGGTCCGGGCAGGCGCGTGATCTCGGCCATGTCCTCGTCTCTCGGGTCTGACTGGTACGGCTGGTCAACAGGTGAAGACCGTGTTCCGACGCTAGCCGTGGTGGCCATCGCGGTGAAGGACCCCGACCTTCAAGAGTTGTTCAAGACTTGTTATGCCGTTGGCATCCTTCGGGGGGGCAGCGGTCGGCCGACCCAGCCCTGGTCTCCCGGTCGGCTGCCCTAGGATCAGGTCATGAGTCTCGTGCCCTCGGATCTACCGAATCCGTTCTCCGATCTGGGCCTGACCTACGACGACGTGCTGCTGTTGCCGGGCTACAGCGACCTGGCTCCCACCGACATCGACACCACGACGAGACTGACCCGGGGCCTGTCGATTCGCACCCCCCTGGTCTCGGCGGCCATGGACACCGTCACCGAGGCCCGAATGGCCATCGCGATGGCCCGCCAGGGCGGCCTGGGCGTGCTGCACCGCAATCTGTCGATCGCTGATCAGGCCTACCAGGTCGACCTGGTCAAGCGCACCCAGACCGGCATGATCTCCAACCCGGTCACCATCGGCCCCGACAAGACGCTCGAGGAGCTCGACCAGATCTGCGGAGAGTACCGGGTTTCGGGCCTGCCCGTGATCGACGGCAACCAGCTGCTCATCGGCATCATCACCAACCGCGACCTGCGTTTCACCCCCGTCGCCGAGTGGGCCACCACCATCGTGCGTGACGTGATGACGCCGATGCCCCTGATCACCGGCCCCGACGGCATCGGCCGTGACGAGGCCACTCTGCTGCTGCGCCAGCACAAACGCGAGCGGCTGCCCCTCGTCGATGCTGCCGGCCACCTCACCGGGCTCATCACGGTCAAGGACTTCGTCAAGAGCGAGCAGTTCCCCGACGCGAGCAACGATGCCGACGGGCGCTTGCTCGTCGGCGCCGCGATCGGCTACTTCGGCGACGCGTGGGAGCGCGCCACCACCCTCATCGAGGCCGGGGTCGACGTGCTCGTGGCCGACACGGCGCACGGCTACGTGCGGATGCTGCTCGAGATGGTGCAGCGGCTCAAGAACGACCCCGCCACCCGACACGTGCAGGTCATCGGCGGCAACGTCGCGACCCGCGAGGGCGCCCAGGCGTTCGTCGATGCCGGGGCGGATGCCGTCAAGGTCGGGGTGGGCCCGGGCTCGATCTGTACGACCCGCATCGTCACCGGTGTCGGGGCGCCGCAGATCACCGCGGTTCACGCGGCCTCCCTGGCCTGCCGGCCTGCCGGCATCCCGGTCATCGCCGACGGTGGCCTGCAGCACTCGGGCGACATCGCCAAGGCCCTGGTCGCCGGCGCCGAGTCGGTGATGATCGGCTCTCTGCTGGCCGGGTGCGAAGAGAGCCCCGGAGACCTGATCTTCGTCAACGGCAAGCAGTTCAAGAGCTACCGCGGCATGGGCTCGCTCGGCGCGATGAGCTCGCGGGGCAAGAAGAGCTACTCCAAGGACCGCTACTTCCAGGCCGAGGTCGACTCCGACGACAAGATCGTGCCCGAAGGCATCGAGGGCCGGGTGGCCTTCCGGGGGCCACTGGGTGCTGTGGCGCATCAGATGATCGGGGGGCTGCGGCAGTCGATGTTCTACGTCGGCGCCCGCACGGTCCCCGAGCTGCAGCAGAAGGGCAGGTTCGTACGCATCACCTCGGCCTCGCTCAAGGAGAGCCACCCGCACGACATCCAGGCCATCGCCCCAGCCCCGAACTACGGCCCCGCCTGATCGCGTCGGGGCCAGAGCCCCTGGCTGCGGTGGCATGGGTCCTGACACGGACGAGTGCGCACCGGGGCGGCCGCCGCCACTGGATAGGATTCTGCGGTGACCGAGATCGAGATTGGCCGAGGCAAGCGCGGCATGCGCGCCTACTCCTTCGACGACATCGCCGTCGTGCCCTCGCGGCGCACGCGCGACCCGGAGGAGGTCAGCGTGTCGTGGCAGATCGACGCGTACCACTTCGACACCCCGGTGCTGGCCGCCCCGATGGACTCGGTCGTCTCACCCGACACGGCCATCGCGCTCGGCAAGCTCGGCGCGCTGGCCGTGCTCGACCTCGAAGGCCTCTGGACCCGCTACGACGACCCGACGCCTCAGCTCGCCGAGATCGTCGGCCTCGCCCCCGCCGTCGCCACGGCACGAATGCAGCAGATCTACGCCGAACCCATCAAGCCCGACCTGATCACCGAACGGCTGCGCCAGCTGCGTCAGGCCGGCGTGACGGTGGCTGCGGCGCTCTCGCCTCAGCGCACCCAGCAGCATTGGAAGACCGTCGTGGATGCCGGTGTCGACCTGTTCGTCATCCGGGGCACGACCGTGTCGGCCGAGCACGTGTCGGGGCGCGCCGAGCCGCTGAACCTCAAGCGGTTCATCTACGAGCTCGACGTGCCCGTCATCGTCGGGGGAGCGGCCTCCTACACGGCGGGGGTGCACCTGATGCGCACCGGAGCGGCCGGAGTGCTCGTCGGCTTCGGTGGCGGGGCCGCCCACACGACCCGCAAGACTCTGGGGATCCACGCCCCGATGGCCTCGGCGGTGGCCGACGTGGCCGCCGCCCGCCGCGACTACCTCGACGAGTCAGGCGGTCGCTACGTCCACGTCATCGCCGACGGGGGAGTGGGCACCTCGGGTGACATCGTCAAGGCGATCGCCTGCGGGGCGGATGCCGTGATGCTCGGTGCGGCTCTCGCCCGCGCCAGTGACGCTCCGGGCGCCGGCTACCACTGGGGCTCCGAGGCCCACCATCCCGAGCTTCCGCGAGGTGTGCGGATGGAGCTGGGCAGCCGGGGCTCGCTCGAGGAGATCCTCTTCGGCCCAGGTCGTCTGGCCGACGGCACGACGAACATCATCGGTGCGCTCCGTCGGGCGATGGCCACCACGGGCTACTCCGACGTCAAGGAGTTCCAGCGGGTCGAGGTCGTCGTCTCGCCCTACTAGGTGGGATGGACCGGCCGAGTACGGAGGGAGGTTAGCGTCGCTCGGAGTGGTCGAGACAGTTGATCAGAGGGCCAACACCCGGCGAAGACCACGGTCGACCTCGTGGAGCAGACTCTCGGGAATAGTTTCGACACAGTCGCCCAGATCGGTTGCGTTGATCGTGGCGAGAGCCGTGACGTTGAGCACCGCATCCATTGGCAGCCCGGTGGCCGTGGACGGCAGGAAGACGTTGCCCGGCATCGAGGCCAGCGCCGTGTTCGACGTGATGACGGCCACCAGCACCGTGGCGAGGCGACTCAGGTTGTAGCTGTCGCCTTGAACAACGAGAACCGGTCGACGCTTCGCCGGACGGCTGCCGATCACGGGGCCCAGATCGGCCCAACGCACATCTCCGCGCCTCATCACCACTCATCGACCGTCTCGGCAAGGAACTTGTGTCCCGCCTCGACGGCTGCCTGAGCGGAGTCGTCCATACCGCCGACCTGATCAAGCGCGGCGTCGATCTGCCTTGTCACGGAATGGGCGTCCAGCTCGTCGAGGTAGCTGCTGGCCGCGCGCGCGAAGAACTCCGAGCGGCTCAGGCCCAGATCCTTCGCACGTTTTGAAGCGCGGTCGAAGATCTCGTCAGGGAGGGAGATGGCCGTCTTCATGGTCAAAGTATAACCCGGTATGACTGCCAAGCTCTGAACGCTGTTGCGTTCAGGCAAGGAGAACCCACGACCGCAGAAGCCTCCGGCGAGATCCGACCCCAAAGCGTGGACGGTACTGCAGGCACTCGGGGAGACTCATCAGGTGTCCGGGAAGGTTCTCGATGGACTGACCCCGCCCAGTGCCGCGCTGCGCCCGCCGTGGACCGTTCCCGTGGTCGCGAAAGTCGTGAACGGCATCCCGACCCTGGTGCTCATCGGCGATGATGTCGGCATGTACTCCGAGGTGGGTGAGGTTCGTAGGGGTGAGGGGCCGGCCGTGCGCGTGTTGGCTGGCACCGCACATCGACCGCACGAAGGCGACGAGGCGACGGGTCTCATGGTGGCGCACTGGGCTCGGGTCGAGACCCAGCCGTGACCGGACAGAACGGATCGACGGACAGGCCGTTCGACCACGACGTCGTCGTCATCGGTTCGGGGTTCGGCGGCTCGGTGGCAGCCCTGCGGTTGGCGGAGAAGGGCTACCAGGTGCACGTGTACGAGGCGGGCCGGCGCTTCGCCGACGACGACTTCGCCCGCACCAGCTGGGACGTACGTCGCTACCTCTGGGCGCCGAGGCTGCGCTGTTTCGGGGTGCAGCGCATCCACCGACTGCCCGACGTCGTCGTGCTGGCCGGTGCCGGCGTGGGTGGTGGGTCGCTGAACTACGCCAACACCCTCTACGTGCCGCCCGACGACTTCTTCCGGGACCGGCAGTGGGGCCATATCACCGACTGGAAGGCCGAGCTCGCCCCGCACTACGCCACCGCCCAGCGGATGC
>JBDTVJ010000204.1:0-4596 GCA_040007275.1 Terracoccus sp. | reverse complement strand
ACTACAAGTACCCCGAGGGCTTCGACCCGGAGACCAACGAGTGGCTCGAGGGCTTCGACACCCAGCGCGAGAAGTGGGAGCGGCAGTACGCCGAGGCCCACTCGCGGTGGGAGGCCCACAAGGCCCAGGTCGAAGCGGCGACGAAGGCCGACGCCGAGGCTGCTTCCTCCGTCGGCAACTCGACGTCGTACTCGTCCGCGACCGGCGACGTCGCCGACTCTGGCGACGACAGCGAGCCGCGCAGCAGCACTGGCAGCTCGTCCCCGGCCCCGGCCGAGGGCACGTTGGCCTCCGACGAGGCGCTCGCCGCGCTTCGCGAGAAGCTGACGGGTAACTGACCAGGCACAGAGCCAGACGAGACAAGCCCCGGACCGTGCAGGTCCGGGGCTTGTCTCGTTGAGCACCGATGGAGCGGTGTCACGGATGCCGGACCGGGCGTTTTGTCGGAGAGTGACCCCGCGTTCGCCACGCCGTTGCAACAATGACGCCCCCCCTACCGCAAACCGGTTGGCTCCGGCGCTAGGTTGTCGAACGTGCAGTCAACCCAGACCCAGTCGCCCGATCGGTCAGGCGAGGTCATCGGCCCACCGGCCGGCGGGCCCCCACCTCCAGTTGGCGAACCGCCCCACCGTTCGAGCGGCCGACGGTGGGAGTGGACGCTGGCGGGCCTGCTGCTGGCGCCGAACCTCGTGCTGCTCATTGTCTTCACCTACCGGCCGTTGATCGACAACTTCCGGCTCTCGTTCACCGACTGGAACATCTCCTCGCCGACCATCAGCTGGGTTGGCTTCGAAAACTACATCGAGTGGTTCACGCGAGACGACACCAAGACCGTCGTGCTCAACACCGTGATCTTCACGGTCGCGACCGTCGGGATCTCCATGTCGCTCGGCCTGCTGCTCGCCCTGCTGCTCGACCAGCGGCTCAAGGGTCGAAACCTGGTTCGGTCGGCGATCTTCGCCCCGTTCGTCATCTCGGGAGCGGCCATCGGCATTGCCTTCCAGTTCGTCTTCGACCCCAGCTTCGGGCTGGTCCAGGACCTGCTCGCCAGGGTCGGCATTGCGAGCCCCGACTTCTACCAGCGGTCGAACTGGGCCCTGTTCATGGTCACGGTCACCTACATCTGGAAGAACCTGGGCTACTCGTTCGTCATCTATCTGGCCGCGCTGCAGGGCCGGCGCGCCGATCTCGACGAGGCGGCAGAGATCGACGGTGCTTCGGCCTGGACCCGGTTCCGTCGAGTGCTCATGCCGCAGCTGCGGCCGACGACGTTCTTCCTGTCGATCACCGTGCTGCTCAGCTCGGTGCAGGTCTTCGACATCATCTACGCCATGACGCGAGGCGGTCCCGTCGGCAACGGCACGACCACCCTGGTCTTCCAGGTCTACCAGGAGACGTTCGTCAACCAGCGAGCCGGTTACGGCGCCACCGTCGCCACCGTGATGTTCCTGGTGCTGCTTGTCGTGACGGTGTTCCAGGTACGGGTCATGGACAAGGGGAGCAGGAGATGAGCGCGCCCGCCATCGTTGGCACCATCGACGAGCCTCCCACCGCGCCACCGTCGCGGCGCGAGCGTCGAGCCGACCAGAGCCGGTCCGAGTCGTCGTCGCACAACCGGGGCCCGCTCATGACCACGGCGGGCTACGTCGGGATGACGGTGGCTCTGCTGATCGTCGCGGTCCCACTCTTCTGGATCATCATCACCTCGTTCAAGGAACGCGGCGACATCTACGTCCGTCCGGCGCAGTGGTGGCCCAACCCGGCCACCACCGAGAACTACCACGACGTCACGACCCGCATCCCGTTCTCGAACTACTTCCGCAACTCGCTGATCATCACTGGTATCACCTCGACGGTGAAGATCGTGCTCGGGGTGATCAGCGCCTATGCTCTGTCGCTGTTGCGCTTCCCCGGGCGCGGCATCGTCTTCCTCGTCGTCATCGCCGCCCTGATGGTGCCCAACCAGATCACCGTCATCTCGAACTACGCCCTCGTGGCCCAGCTCGGCTGGCGAAACACCTACCAGGGCATCATCATCCCGCTCGCTGGTGTCGCCTTCGGCACCTTCCTCATGCGCAACCAGTTCCTCAGCCTGCCGGGTGAGATCATCGAGGCCGCCAGACTCGACGGCGCCGGGCCCCTCAAGCTGCTGTGGCGCGTCGTGCTGCCGATGTCGTGGCCGACCCTGGTGGCGTTCTCGCTCATCACCGTCGTCAACGAGTGGAACGAGTACCTCTGGCCGTTCCTGATGTCTGACGACGAACGCGTGGCTCCGTTGCCGGTCGGGCTGACCCAGCTGCAGAACAACGACGGAGTCACCAACTGGGGGCCGGTGATGGCCGGCACGGTTCTGGCGATGGTTCCCATCCTCGTGTTGTTCCTCGTGCTGCAGCGACAGATGATCAAGGGACTCACCGCAGGAGCTCTCAAGGGCTAGCGCCCACCTCTACCTCACCAAACACACGGAAGGCACCACACCATGAACGATGTCACTCGCCGCGGCTTCCTCGGCGGCCTCGCCGGCGTGGCCGGCGTCGCCGGTCTCGCAGCCTGCGCCGGAGGCAGCACGGCACCAGCCTCCGGCGGGGGCGGCGGCCAGGCCGGCGCCGCTGGGCAGATCGAGTTCTGGAGCAACCACCCCGGCACGTCCAAGCCGGTGGAACAGGCGATCATCCAGAAGTTCGAGGCCGCCAACACCGGCCTCAAGGTCAAGCTCGTCGACGCGGGCAAGAACTACGAAGAGGTGGCGCAGAAGTTCAACGCGGCCCTGGCCGGTGGCCAGCTGCCCGACGTCGTCGTCGCCTCTGATGTCACGTGGTTCAACTTCGCCCTGAACAAGCAGATCACGCCGCTCGACGAGCTGCTCTCGAAGGCCAAGGTCGACACGTCCGACTATGTCGACGCGCTCTTCAACGACTACAACTTCAGCGACAAGCACTACGCCCTGCCCTACGCGCGCTCCACCCCGCTCTTCTACTACAACAAGGCGTTGTGGAAGAAGGCCGGCCTCGAGGACCGCGGCCCGAAGGACTGGGACGAGTTCAAGGCGTGGGTGCCGAAGATCAAGTCGGCTCTGGGCAACGGCCAGGTGGCCCTCGAGATGGCCGACGGCTCGAACTACCTCGACTGGTACTTCCAGAACATGGCCTGGGACTTCGGCGGCGGCTACTCCAAGGAGTGGACGCCCACCTTCTCTGACCCCAACACGATCAAGGCGGGGCAGTTCCTGCAGGGGCTGGCCAAGGACGGCACCGTGAAGTTCAACAAGGCCCCGGAGGCCGACTTCAGCGCCGGCCTCGCCGCGTGCATCATGCAGTCGACCGGGTCGTTGGGCGGTATCGCCAAGGACGCCAAGTTCGAGGTGGGCACCGCTTTCCTCCCCGGTGACGGCAACTGCCCGACCGGCGGCGCTGGCGTGGCCATCCCGATGAACATCAGCGACGAGCGCAAGGCCAACGCGCTGAAGTTCATCGCGTTCCTGACCAATGCCGAGAACACCGTGACCTTCACCCAGGCCACCGGCTACATGCCGGTGCGCAAGTCGGCCGTCGACCTGGCGGCCGAGAAGGGCTTCCTGGAGAAGAACCCCAACGCCAAGACGGCGATCGACCAGCTGGCCAAGACCCGCTCGCAGGACAACGCGCGCGTGCTCCTGCCCGGTGGCGGTGCCCGGATCGGCAAGGCCCTCGACCAGGTCGCCCAGGGCCAGGACGTCGCGACCGTGTTCAAGGGCCTCGACCAGCAGAGCCAGCAGGTCTTCGACTCGCAGGTCAAGAGCAAGCTGCCCAGCTGACGCGGTATCACCATCTGATCGCACCATCGGCCCGGATGCCGCTGGGCCGGCTCTCGCAGAGCCGGTCCACGGCATCCGGCCAGAACCACCCCCGAAGGGACCACCATGGCAACTGTCTACTTCGACGAGGCGACCCGCCGGTTCGCCGGACACGACAAGGCGGCTGTCGACTCGATCACCCTCGACATCGCCGACGGCGAGTTCCTCGTCCTCGTCGGCCCCTCGGGCTGCGGCAAGTCGACCACGCTGCGGATGCTGGCCGGGCTGGAACCGATCAACGGCGGACGGATCCTCGTCGACGGGCACGACCAGCAGGGTGTGCGACCCCGCGACCGCGACATCGCGATGGTTTTCCAGAGCTACGCGCTCTACCCGAACATGACGGCGGCCCAGAACATGGCCTTTGCCCTCGACAACGCCAAGGTCAGCAAGTCGGAGACCAAGGCGCGGGTGGCGGAGGCCGCGAAGATCCTCGAGCTCGAGGAGCTGCTCGACCGCAAGCCCGGCTCGTTGTCGGGAGGTCAGCGTCAACGCGTCGCCATGGGCCGGGCCATCGTGCGCAACCCCAAGGTGTTCTGCATGGACGAACCGCTGTCGAACCTCGATGCGAAGCTGCGCGTCTCGACCCGTTCTCAGATCGCCGGGCTGCAGCGCCGCCTGGGCATCACGACGGTCTACGTCACCCACGACCAGGTCGAGGCCATGACCATGGGCCACCGGGTGGCGGTGCTGCGCGACGGTCGGCTGCAGCAGGTCGACACCCCCGAGCAGCTCTACGACCACCCGGTCAACACGTTCGTGGC